>DASYSB010000056.1:0-43765 GCA_036003785.1 Nitrososphaera sp. | reverse complement strand
CGGCGGCGTTCAGAAAGTATCGTGGAAGGGAACCGGGCCGGGTAGATAATGGCAAGATTTTCCAACCAAAAATAAACAACCTATTTACACATGGATTCAGAAGTACATCCCGATAATCTCTGAATATGTCAATGCCCTAGCTCCGAAGGAACTATCTGACACATGGCACGCTGACGAGATATTTGTAAAACTCAAGGGTGGTGAATTCCATAAAAGCGGCGCGAGGATTGGGTTTGTCTGGAACATCATGGATCGGCAGACAAGGTTCTTACTAGCCTCAAAGCTGACTGACGAGCGCGATAAGAAAAGCGCGCTGATCGCCTTCAAACAAGCCCTTGCAAATGCACATGGCCTGACACCGAGCGAAATAAGGACTGACTCTTTGAACAGCTATAACCAAGTAGTAAGGGAAACAATGCCGAATGCGAAACATATCGCTAATTGTGGGATTAAGAAACACCATGCAAATAACAATCGGATCGAGCGTTTGAATGGCACAATAAGAGAAAGGGTAAAGGTACAGCGGGGATGGAAAACGGTCGAGACCGAGTTAGCTGAGGGACAGCGCATTCAATATAACTTTGTAAAGCCACACATGTCATTAGAGGGTAAAACACCTGCTGAGGTAAACGGACTGAAAGTAAAGGGTTGGAAGGAATTGCTAGCGGTAGCACTGTCTCAAGAAAAACTGAACAACAAATCCATTAATACTTGAATCAACCATCTAATCCTACGAGCAAGCTGCTAATCATTGGTATAGCATTTCTTTTTGTAGGATTTGCCTTTTGGGGGTTACTTGCGTTTGGCGCTATGTGGCAAGCCATTGCATGGGCAAAGAATTCATCGGGTTCAGGAGGGATAGGACCATGCTATTCTTGCTCCGACTTTCGCTCACCTTGGGAATGGTTATCTAATCCTATCTTGTATGCCTTGTTCTTCACTGGAATAGGAATGTTATTCATGCTTAAAGAACGAGATCAATGGAAGTCATTGCAGATAAGCCACAAATGACTAACACCCACCCCCATTCTGCAACACCCATTTTTCAACACCCATTCGCGACACCCAGAGATTCAACAGAAGATAACTTTATCTTCGACGATCGTCCATTACCGCTATGGCTGACGCGATGATGACATATGCCATAGTGGCGGGAATCTTTGTCTTCCTCACGGCCATCTTGTTTGGCTCGAGGGCAGCAAGAAAACGCTCGCATGGCAAAACTTCTGTAGAAAGCTCACATCCTGAGGCTGCTTGACGCTGTCATGGCGTCACGATTGGCTCCAAAAGCTTTCACAAGTCGTCAAGCTGTACAAAATGGTGGGGTCGGCCGGATTCGAACCAGCGACCTCCAGCGCCCAAGGCTGGCATCCTACCAAGCTAGACAACGACCCCGATGAAAAGCTTCCCTGTCGGAGTGCAATTTTAACCTAATGAACAAACTGGAAAGGATTCTTTTTTGCCTTGTGCAGCTTGCCGATTATTGGTATCGGATAGCCGCAGTTCTTGCAACAATTATTACCGTCAAGGTTCCATGAATCGATGGCAAAGCCGTAGCGCCCGATGACTACTTTCTTACATTCCGGACAGTACGTGTCCTCCAGCGGGTGTCCAGGAACATTGCCAAGGTAAGCGTATTTCAGTCCTTCTTGCTTGGCGATCGTGTGGTGTTTCACTAACGTTTCGACGGGAGTGTTCTCAAAGTCCATCATTTTGTAGTCAGGGTGAAAACGCAAAAAGTGTATCGGAGTATCTGGCCCAAGCTCATCATACACAAACTTGCACAACTTTCTTGCTGATTCCAAGTCGTCACCTACCTTCGGCACTATCAGATCCGTTATTTCAACGTGGATCTTTGTTCTATCGCGGATTTCCTTTACGGTCTGGAAGATCGGGTCAGAACTTGGTATGCCTATGTAGCGTCTCACAAACTTTTGCTCTCCGCTTCCCTTAAAGTCAACAGTGATGCAATCAAGGAACTGTCCCATCATTGTCACAGACTCGGGCGTGTCGTAGCCGTTCGACACAAAAATGTTGAATATTCCGCGCTTGTGAGCCTCGATTCCGCAATCGCGCGCAAACTCGATGAAAATCGATGGCTCGTTATAAGTATAGGCAATGCCCTGAGCGCCATATTTCGACGCGGTCTCGGCAACTTGCTCAGGTGTCATTTCTGCGCCCTCAACCTTGCGCCTCTGAGAGATGTCATAGTTCTGGCAGTACTGGCAATTATGCACCAGGATACCGTCAGCCACATAGTTATGGTTTGGAATACACTCCAAGCTAAAAACCTGTTCAAACCTATCTGTTGGCCTGACAGATTTGACTGCTAGCCAAGCGCGCTTGTTCTTCCTAATGACGGGGCTGATGCGTTCAACGATTAGAGCCTTGACCTCTTCTGGGTGATTGTAAATATAGCTACCGGATATTCTTAGAATATTCCAGCCGTTAACCTCTAGAGTCTTGTCTCTAATGCGATCGCCTTGTACAACTTGCTCAGAATTATAGTGCCACCAACCATCGATTTCAATATCAAGTTTTGATCCCAGTATTGCGGCATCGGCTATGTAGTAGGATTTTGAGCCTTCAACTTTTTGCTCTACTTTGATCCTATGTTCTGGCAGGTATTGCACTCCTATTTCATCAAGAATCTTATACAGAAGCCTCTGGCTCTGAGATGGATGCTTGTGCAGCCATTGCTGCAACCTTTCGACATTTTTGTGCCAAGGGTGATTTGGGTCTGCAAGAAAACGCGCCTTGCTAGTTTCTGACATTTTCTTGGCTATTGCGACATCTTTCATTGGGTTGTTGGTCAGCATGAGCTTTCTCACTGCTGCCATGTGCTGCTCTGTCCATTTCAATCCCTTAGTGTAGCATTTGCCCCTATGAGTATTCCAAGCAGAAAACCCTACAATTTCAGTGCTACAAACTCCACAGGTAAAAGTTGAATTCTTGATAGAATTATACCTTTTTGCCTTCCACTCTGGCGTGTTTTGGTACCACACTTTTAATATCAGATCTCTTTCCTTTAGTTGACCCAATTCTTTCCAGCCTTCTTGCGTCAAAATAGGATGTTCTTTGGTAGCGTAAAAGCGGCCTTCTCCCCTACTGCCATATTGTACTTCGTAGATTTCGGCAGTTCTTGTCCCAGTATGAGTAACAACTGATGGAACGATCTTGAACCCATTTTCTGTTTCATACGACCATAGTGAATCGCCGGGTATGATCTCTTCAATGTTTTTCTGGACTGCGTCAGCCATCAAGATTTTCGTTCCTTTTGGGTGGCAGAGCCAATTACAGCCTGTCGTCGAGATCGAAAATATGTCAGTGCCGGGCATGTAATGAGTCACCGGTTTTTTCTCTATCGGGTCAATGTGGCCTGCAATGACCCTACCGTACACGAAGAGTCGCAACTTGTTATTTACAACGCCTCTTATTCCGCACAGCCCAATCTTGCCATCGGGTATCTCACATAACCTGGCGCATGCTGTACACTTGATCCTCCCGTTTGGCAACGGTGTAAATAGTTCGGCATCTTTGCCAGGCACGTTCGTCTGCATTGACGACATGTACGCGTCTTAATCTTATAAATTAACCATATTGCGATTCTGTTACGTCCTTCCGAAAAGGGCGACCCTTTTCGGTAAGCACCAATTTCTAACTGGTTGGTCAGGTAAATATTACTAACTAAGTCAGATATTGCTACTAAGTATTAATACTTTCAAGTTGAATAACTGTCATGATACGCAGGCAGACCGAACAACATCAATTCATAGATACTTCGGACATGAAAGACGTTCCTACAGGAAAGATGAAACATGTAGACGTGGAAGGAGAGGAAATACTACTTGCCAATTCGGATGGCAAAGTGTATGCGCTTTGCGATAGGTGCAGTCACATGAACGCTCCACTTTCGATGGGTACTCTAAATGGAAAGGTTGTAACATGCCCAATGCATGGTGCTAGGTTTGATCTTACAACCGGGAAGAAGGTAGGAGAACCAATGGCTGCTGATCCATCAAAGTTTCCTGAACCAATACCTGAGAGTTTGCAAAAGATATTTGCACGTAGTGCTGAAATAATGTCCAAGGTAAAGACATACGACCAGCCAACCTATGAAACAAAGGTCGAAGGAAATAGAGTCAAAGTAAGAATGTGATTCCATGCAAGTTGGAGTTGACAGCTTCGCAGCGGCGTTCGACGATGCCGGCCTCGCGGCCAGTGAATCGGAACGCTTGCGGAATTTGATCGAACAAATCGATCGTGCCGATAAGGTCGGGTTGGACGTATTTGGAGTCGGCGAACACCACCGCCGGGAGTTCCTCGATTCGGCCCCTGTTGTAATCCTGGGAGCGGCGGCCGCGCGCACCAAGCGTATACGTCTCACGAGTGCAGTAACAGTACTTAGTGCCGCCGACCCGGTAAGGGTATTTCAAGAATTTGCAACCCTAGATCTTCTGTCGCAGGGTCGGACAGAGATGGTTGTCGGCCGTGGCTCGTTCGTCGAGGCGTTTCCGCTATTCGGCCTGAGACTAGAGGATTACGATTCGCTTTTCGCAGAAAAGCTCGATCTGCTGCTAAAGATTCGTGACAACGAGCACGTACACTGGTCCGGCGAATATCGGCCACCCCTGACGGGACAAGGAGTCTATCCGAGGCCCTCGCAGAAAACTCTGCCTATATGGCTGGGTGTAGGTGGAACCCCGGAATCATTCGTCCGCGCGGGAGTGCTTGGACTACCCTTGATGGTCGCAATCATTGGCGGCGAAACGCACCGCTTCCGGCCTCTAATCGACCTCTACAGAGAAGCGGGGAGGCGAGCTGGACATTCACCCGATCAATTGAAGGTAGGCATTCATTCGCTGGGCTATGTCGCAGAGACAACCCAAAAGGCCGCCGATGACTTCTATCCTGGCTACGCACGTGCCTTCAGCGATATTGGAAAAGAACGCGGATGGCGTCCGGTAACGCGTGCAGACTTTGACGTTCAGCGGGGTCCAGAAGGCGCCCTGATCATCGGCGATCCAAATGAGGTGGTTGAAAAGATCGTTCGACATAGCAAGGCACTCGGTGGCATATCTCGCATCACTTTTCAGATGAATGCAGCGTCATTACCCCATGCGAAGCTGATACAAGCTATCGAATTGCTGGGCAAGCGAGTCTCGCCCGCACTCCGCGAGGAACTCAGTGAAGACGAATAAGTTTCCTACATAATCAACAATAGTCAGTTAGTCTCGTGTTTGAGGTTTCTTTCATGAATCGTCGCAGTCGCTTCCTTCCATCAGACGGTAAAGGCATCCCAGCTAGTTCTTCCAAGAATTCCAATTCTTCTTCAGTCAATCCAAGAGTGTCAAGGTATAGCTGGTTGAATGCAATTTTTTCCAATACTCTTTGTAGGGTTATTAGGCGGTTGAATGTCCTGGCAGAAGTATCTCCAAGTAACCTCGCAAGAGTAGTTTTTCGGAAACTGAACACACCTGCTTCAATGTGACGATCGAACGTCGAGGAGACCTCAAAATAATCCTCCCGCCCAGTATAGCAGACGATATTTGCAGGCAGGAATTTGCCAAGAGTCTTGGCCTTCTTTGAATGATTCTTATCCAACACTACAACGGACATTCCAAATGTCAAGATGGCATCAATAATCTGATTGGGTAGACGTTCATCCAAAGTATCATCGTCGGACTTTAATTCAACCGGGAAAAAGCGAATCTGTTCAATCGTGCATTTTTCCTTCTTGCATAGTAACTCTACTAATTGCGCTCTGGCAAGAATTGCGTCATTATTGACGTGGGTCTTTTCTTCAGAGCTTACTATGCACGCAACCAATAGATCGAAGCTGCGAAAGTGTGCCTCTTCAATAATTCTTATTTCTCCACCATTGTTGGAATAAGCTCAGGGCCCTTAATGTGACCATTTCGCAAACCACTACAGAATAGCGCTTTGAGCTGGTTTTCGTTCATTCCTTAACATGAAAAGTTTGTACTAATCTACCTTATGGCAAAAACTAAAGAATAAAGAGGTCTCCACTCTATTCCAGTCGTTTTCGGCGAATGAGTTCTGCCTCTGTCGGGTTTTCGAGCGCGACAGAACCGGTCTTGATCTTTCCACTGCCCCTATAGGTAGCAATGCTGACGCCTGTTGTTGATATTTTGTAGTCCAGCAGTCTTAAACCACCTGGGATTGTGCCTTCACCAAAAAGGCGTTTGCCGGTGCCGATGGTAAGAGGAAAGGTCCAGACGCGAAACTCATCAATGAGGTCGTTCTTCAAAAGCGTCTGAATAAGATTGCCACTTCCATGGACTTGAATTTCTGGTCCGTCTTGTTTTTTGAGCTCCATAATTTCTTTCGCGGCGTCACCTTTGATGAGCGTAGAGTTTTCCCAGTCGGCTTTAGCAAGCGTTTTTGAGACGACGTATTTTCTCGCACTGTTCAGTTTGTCTGCGGCCATTGCGTTCAGCTTATCTGGGTCATTTTTGACAAATGGCCAATGAGCCGCGAATATGTCGTAGGTCTTACGACCAAGCAAGAGGTCAAATGGTTTTGACATCGCTTCCATTATGACCTTGGCCATCATTTCATCCCAATAGTTGACTGACCAGCCGCCGTACTTGAAGCCGCCCGTGGGATCTTCTTCGGGTCCGCCTGGAGCTTGCATAATACCATCGAGCGATATGAACGTGTTTACGACAATTTTTCTCATGGTGACTACCCATTGGGGTACACTAAATCTTATAAGTTCTCCGAGCGAATGTCTATCTGTCAGGCAGCTAAGCGCATCAATTCTATCTCATTGGAGCTTCCTTTGATCTCTGTCGGCTCTGTATACTCGTGCTTGCCCCAGGATACTTTAATATCTGCACGCAGCTTTTGAGTGCCTGAATCGAGATCGCTACCGTTTAGTTCAATGACCTTGTTGACATCAAATAGCTGTGATCTCGCTTCCTCTTCGGTCAGCGGGTAAAACGGCGCGTCGTCCTTGACTATCGATACCCAGATCCTGTAATGTATCTTGGGGTTGCGTGTCCAAAATAATGCACCCTTCCTTACAAATTTTATTAGCATGACCGTTCTTCTTCCAGACTTTAGGTCAACTTCAATCGTCAACCGAAAGCCATTATCGTGCTTGTTGTAGGCGCGCTCCCAATTTTTCTGAGAAAATACCTGCCTTATCTCGCCATCAATTTTGAAGCTCAAGCTCAGGGTAAGCGGTTGGCCGGACTTGACATTGTCCTGCGACTTTTCAAGCGTAGCGCCAGCTATGAAACTCTCCGCCATTTGTCTGGATGGTATCATTTATATCCTCAATAAGTAGTTTGTCTGAATAACGCATGCTTGTAGAAATTGCTGATGTTAAAGATACCGAGGTTGAACTAAAAATACGTGAAGAGGATATTTCCGTTCTATACATTATCCAACATGAATTGCTGAAAGAAAAGAGCGTAGACTTTGCAGCCGTCGTCCAAAAGCACCCGCTTACAAATGAATACCAGATGAGAGTGACTACAAAGAGGAAAGACCCGATGGAAGTCATACAGGACGCCTCGGCCTCTGCACAGGACTACTCCAAAGACTTAGTCAGCATGATCAAGTCTGCAATCAGAAAGTAACGGGGTTTTTCCGCCTTGCGTTTCTGTCCAAAGTGTGAAACACGCCTGAGGCCCGCGCCTGGTGAAGAAAAGGTCGAATGCCCCAAGTGTGGTTTTGAGGCCAAAAAGGACCAGCAAGAAAAGACCCCAACAAAACAGGATAGCAAGCGGACAAGTTCCGAAGTTTCGCTCAAGGTCATGGAAGGCGAGACCATAGACGCGCTTCCAACGACCAGCATGGAGTGTCCCCATTGCAAAAACGGCACCGCGTTTTGGTGGATGCTGCAGACAAGGTCCGCAGACGAAGCTACCACACAATTCTTCAGGTGCACAAAATGTAGCCACACTTGGCGCAATTACGCCTAGAATTTTGGCGGCTCAATTATGCATTGCAAACGAGCATTTGCTTCGCCCTACATTGAAAGTGTTCCAAATAGCAATGTTTAAAATCGGAAATGGCTGCCACATAAAGTAATTTGGTATTTGTAGCTAGGAGCAAGTCGCCTGAAGAGTGGAAGGCTGTAGCATCCGCAATCTCAACCCTTGTTGATGAGGCAACATTTGAAGCGGCAGCCGAAGGCATTTCCTTCAGGGGCATGGATCCTTCGCACATCGCGCTTATCGACATACATTGGCCCAACCATGCATTTGAAAAGTACGAATGTGACAGCCTGGTCAAATTTGGCATCAGGGTCGACGAATTTTCAAAGTTGATCAAGAGGGCAGACAAGAAGGACGCGATCGAAATATCGCTTGGCGACGACAGCATGCTGCACGTAAAGATGTCGAACGGGTACAAGCGAGAATACAAGACTCGCCTTATAGAAAGCACTGCCAGTTCTACTCCCTTGCCAAAACTTAATTTTAATTCAAAGGTAGTGCTTACAGCCATGGCGTTTGACAAGGTGCTATCCGATGTCCAAGTAGTGTCAGAGTACATCTCAATTGAAAGCAAGTCGGGCAAGATCAATTTTTCCGGTAGGGGCGACTCTGGAGAGGCCGAGATTGCCCTCGAGGCAGGCAATGAGGGGCTGGAAGATCTGGCGGTCAAGGAGGAAAGCAAGGCCACGTACAGCCTCGACTACTTGTCGAAAATAACCAAAGCTGTGGTATCCATGGGCGGCTCGGTGACGGCAGAATATTCAAGCAAGATGCCGCTCAGGCTTGAGTTCAAGATAGCTAATGTGGGCAGGATACACTTCTATTTAGCACCCCGGGTTCAGGATTAGCATGCGCCTTGTAATGAAATTTGGCGGTACTGCGGTAGATTCCCCAGATAAGGTCAAACACGTTGCGCAGCTCGTGAAATCGCACAAGAAGGATAACGAGATCGTCTGCGTCGTTTCCGCCGTGCGTGGCATGACAGATGGTCTGCTGTCGATAGCTGATAGCGTCAGGCGCGGCGACAAGACATCTATAGACGAGTTTGTGAAAAAGTCGGCCAAGATCCATACTGACATTGTCGAGGGCGCGATTTCTGATAAGAAACTGAAAAGCGAAGCTGTTACTGTTGTAAAGAAGATAGTCAAAGAGCTGGAAGACGTGCTTGGGGGAATAGTGCTTCTAGGCGAGGTCACGCCCAAGTCGCTCGATTATCTGATGTCGTTTGGTGAGCGGCTCTCGACACCCATTTTGTCGTTTGCATTGCAGGACATTGGGATCAAGTCAGATCACCTTACGGGCAAGGAGGCCGGCATATTGACAGATGGCAACTTTGGCGAGGCCCGGCCTTTGATGGACACAACAAAGCTGCGGGTCAGTCACAAGTTAGAGCCAATGTTCAAGCAAAACTCTGTGCCCGTGGTCACCGGCTTTATTGGCGCAGACCAGTATGGGAACATCACCACAATTGGCCGCGGCGGTTCGGACTATACTGCCACAATAATAGCTTCCAGTACCGGCGCTCAAGAAGTATGGCTATGGAGTGACGTGGACGGATTAATGACCGCAGATCCAAAAATAGTCAAAGACGCGCAGGTGTTAAGGGAAGTGTCATTTGCTGAAGCGATGGAGATGGCGCTCTTTGGGGCAAAGTACATGCATCCGCGCGCACTCGAACCAGTGATCGACACCAAAATTCCAATTCGAATTCGCAACACATTCAACATAAAGCACACTGGCACAGTCATTACCCAGAACCCAAGCAAAGAGTCGCAGAAAATAGTAAAGTCAGTAAGCGCGATACGCCACACCGCTCTCATTGACGTGAGCGGGGGTGGGATGGTCGGGGCTCCGGGCACCGCGGCCAAAATATTCGACACGCTGGCGAAGAACAGAGTCAACATCATGATGATTTCGCAGAGTCCTTCAGAGTCGAGCATCTCAATGGTTGTCCGGAAGAGCGACCTTGACAAGGCCACGACCACATTGGAGTTGAGCCTGCTCGGCAAGGTCATCAAGCAGATAAACGTCAACGATGACGTCGCGGTGATTGCAGTGGTGGGCTCGGGCATGCGCGGAATCAAGGGAGTTGCGGCCAAAGTGTTCGGGGCTGTAGCCAAACACGGGGTAAATGTCATAATGATAGCACAGGGCTCATCCGAGCTCAATCTTGCGTTCGTTGTTAATGACACTGATTGCGAACAGGCCGTCCGCGCGCTGCACAACGAGTTTGAGCTTGCACGCGCCGCTGGAAAAGGATAAATGGCATCAAGTCAATCTCGCTTTTGCAAATATGACCGCCAACAAGGGCAGATTATACGTAGTAGGCGTTGGACCTGGCAGCCATGATCATATGACTTACAGGGCAAAGCAAGTCATTGATGAAAGCGAGGTCATTATCGGCTATGATACCTACGTCAGCCTTGTTGAAGATCTTATCGCGGGGAAGGAGGTATACCGGTATGCCATGACACAGGAAGTCGACCGTGCCAATCAAGCCATCGATCTTGCAGAAAAGGGCAAGATAGTATCGCTTGTTTCTTCTGGCGACCCTGGCATTTATGGCATGATCGGCCTGATATATGAAATTCTGGCCGAAAAGGGCTGGAACAAGGAAGATGGCATCTATGTCGAGTGTGTCCCGGGCGTTTCTTCCCTTAATTCCTGCGCTGCACTAGTAGGTTCACCGCTCATGACAGACTTTGCCGTTGTCAGCATGAGTGACCTGCTGGTTCCTTGGGAAATCATAGTAAAGCGTGTAGAAGCGGCGGCAATGGGCGACTATGTCACTGTCATTTACAACCCTGCAAGCAAAAAGAGGGTGCATCAGCTGCAGGACACACAGGAGATATTCCTAAAGTATCGCAAGCCTGATACGCCTGTGGCCATAGTCAAGGGTGCGTACAGGGAAAGCCAGCAAGTAGCGATCACGACTCTGGACAAGTTGCTTGAACATCAGGAAATGCTTGGCATGATAACGACCGTTATTGTGGGCAACTCGTCTACTTTCAATTACAAAGGAATGATGATAAACCCCCGGGGCTACACATCCAAATACGAGCTCGTCAAGCAGTAATTTATTCAATAACACCTGTTAGGCACTGCAAATTAGAAATTAAAAGGAAAAAGGGTTGTGGCCTAGATTACTTGCCACGGTTTTGTTGCGAAAGTCACGCCAAGCCCTACGCCGATAATCACACATTGGTAGACAATGTTGCCATACGGAATTGGCTTGATGATAGGTTCTCCTTCAACGTTCACTGTCGCACCCCTGCCGAGACCTGGACCTACGTGCTCTATGTTAAGCTGTGTGTGTACGTGATACGTTGCTGGCTCTAGTGCCTTCACGGTGATGGAGTAGTGAATTGTTCCGCCTGGTGGAATATCAAAGATGTTACCAGGTGGATCTCTCTTCAAGAACTCCCATCTGTTGCCCGCGTTTGCTGACTCACTGAATAGTGACAGCCATGCTCTGAGCGGCTTGTTGACCAAGCTCTTCAGATCGCCCGTTACAGTGAGCTCCTCGCCAGTTTTCAGCGTCTGGTCCGAAAATTGTTCATTATCAATCCTTACGAATCTGCTCTGAAGCTGTGCTTGTACACCGTGTCCCTCTGCGCTAGGTAAGTAGACCGCGAATGAAGACAGCACCATGACAGTCGCAAGAGCCGTCACGACCAACGTCTTGCTTTCCATCATATCCCTATATCTTAGGTAGACCAGAAAGAACAAAGATATATATTTTGCCCCCAGGGCGAATGCGCCGAATTCCGCCATTTCGTCAATGCTAATTAGTGGCACTCGCAAAGAAGTAGCACTTGGCTTCTTCAGAGGATGCATCCAACAGGCTCGCGCTTTCTAATATTGAGGAGATAGGGCCTGCCACAGAAAAACGACTCAATGAGGCCGGCTTTCGGTCCATCCGCGACCTGTTGGTGAGGGGGCCAGTTGACATTGCAGAAGCCACCGGGATGGAGATGGACGAGTCGGTCGGGATATGCAACAAGGCTCGAATGATGCTTGAAGAGCTTGGAGTAATAGACAAAAGCTTTGTCACGGCAACCAGTCTATACAGCAGACGAAGGGATCGCATATCTACGGGTTCAAATAGCTTTGACGACTTGCTTGGTGGCGGCCTAGAGACAAAGGCAGTGACCGAAGTCTATGGCGAGTTCGGGACAGGCAAAACTCAGCTCTGCCATACGCTGTGTGTTATGGTGCAGCAGGACAGACTTGCAGGCGGGCTCGATGCAAAGGCACTTTACATCGACACAGAAAACACTTTTCGGCCAGAAAGAATAGTTTCAATCGCAGAAACGCGGGGTTTTGATCCGCACAAGTCGCTTGAAAACGTAATTGTGGCAAAGGCGTACAACAGCGCTCATCAAGAGCTCATCATTCAAGAAGCCGGTTCTGTAATAGAACACAACAACGTCAAGCTGATAATAGTCGACTCGGCAGTCGCACACTATCGAGCCGAATTCCTTGGCCGCGCAACTCTTTCAGAGCGGCAGCAGCGCCTGAACAAATTCATGCACATCTTGGTTAGAATAGGAGAAACATACGATGTAGCGGTGTTGGTCACAAACCAAATACAGTCATCCCCTGATGCTTACTTTGGCGACGCAGTCCGACCTACAGGCGGCAACGTCGTAGCACACACCAGCACATATAGGATATATCTGAAGCGCTCCGGCAAGAACAGGATAGCAAGGATGGTCGACAGCCCCTATCATGCAGAACGGGAAATCCTGTTTACACTAGCAGAGCGCGGCATTTCAGATGTCGCCGAAAGCAGATAATATTAAATTAAGGCTGATGGCACTCGGATGCTATGCCAAGATCGCACGGTACGAGAAGAAAGGCCCGTTCTATCCTGACCAAGGATAATGTCGTCAGGGGGATATCTTATCTGCTTCACGATTACAAGATTGGAGAGAAGGTTGTTGTCGACATTGACCCGAGGGAGCACGACACTACACCTCATAGAAGGTTTCACGGCAGGATAGGTGTGGTGGAAGGAGTGGGAAGACGCACCCTGAGGGTCGCGGTGATGTTTGGCGACAAGAAAAAGATACTACAAACCCGATTCAACCACATCAAGTATCTTGCAGGTACTCCAGAAATGTCGGCTGCAGGTGCAAAGAGCAAATGACGGAAATTATCAAGAAGGAAATAGTGACACTTCCTCACGTAAAGGAGATCCTAGAGTCAACCAAGCCCGATGACATGGATCAGATCCAGAGATGGACTTCAGACTATGTCACCAAGTTCTCAAAGGTTGATTCGAAAAAGGCCCAGAAAATGGTGCGCCAACTAGTGGACCAGTGTGACCTGACCGAGGAAGAGGCAGTCGAAGTGGTTAACATCATGCCGGTGTCACTTGAGGAGCTCAGAGCTTTTACCTTCGGGTGGAAGAAACTCATTCTGACAGACACGCTTGAAAAAATGTTGAATATCCTAAAGGAAGGCACCCAAAGTTAAATACTCACTCTCGTATTATAGGGATTGAACATTGTCAGGACAGCCACCATCGACGCCAGATACTGCAAGTGGGCATTACAGCCATGGCGAGCACACCCAACCAAGGAAATATGAGGAGTACGCCTACGTACTTGACTTTACGCCAAGGGGTAAGTCCATAACTGTTAGAGGGCGGGAAGGTGTAATCATCCAGGCCATAGGCGAGGAGCGGTTGACCCTGTTGGAGCTGCTGGGCGTCCAGAATGCAAATGTTGAGATCGGTGAGCGGTTGTACATTGGCCGCGAAGGTCGCGACAAGGTTGCAAGCGTACTTGGCCGTCTGGAGTACAACGATGTTTCACAAGCTGCGAAGAACGAGCTTCCAACCATCGTAGAAAAGATTGTGGTTGCCAACGAAAAGCGCTTTGTGGAATACATGAACATGTCGCAGCCAATAACTCCGCGAATACACGCGCTAGAGCTCATTCCGGGTATCGGCAAGACTTACATGATGACGATAATCAAGGAAAGAGACAAGAAAAAATTTGAAAACTTTGCTGACCTGCAGAGCAGAGTAGGCCTAAGGGATCCTGCCAAGCTCGTGGCAAAAAGGATAATCGAAGAAATAATGGGGCAGGCCAGAATGAACCTTTTCGTGCGAAAGTAATTGCCAAGAAACATTACAAAAGCCCTAGGCCAAAATATGCTTGTTGACCGGCGGGTTCTTGGGAAGATTGTCGACGCTGCTCGCGTTGGCAATAACGAGAGTGTGCTTGAGGCTGGCACAGGGCAGGGAATACTTACAACAGAACTTTGCAAGGCTGCAAAGAGTGTCGTTTCATATGAAGTTGACAAAAAGCTGTTTGGACAGGCACAAGAGCGGCTGCAATTTCAGAATCTAAAGCTTGTTAATGCTGATTTGTTCAAAACAATGAATCCGAACTTTGACATCTTTGTTTCAAATCTCCCTTACTCGCGAAGTAGGGATGCCTTAGAATGGCTGGCCATGCAAAAATTTGACAGGGCCATTGTGATGGTGCAGGAAGAGTTTGCAGACAAGCTGACAGCCAAGCCGGGCGACAAGAACTACCGGGCAATATCCGCGCTGGCAGAATTTTGCTTTGAAATTGAAAAACTGTTCACCGTTGGCAGAGAGTCTTTTGAACCCCGACCAAAAATAGCATCAGTGGTCATAAGAGTAATTGCTGTCAATTTGGTTATGAAAGAGACCATAAGGAACCTCAACCTCCTCTTCTCAAAAAGAAACAAAAAAGCTTCAACTGTGGCTTCCAAGGCTGGCCTGCAGGCAGACTTTGGTAACAAACGAATAGACCAGCTTCCTCCTGCCGAGTTGATGAAGATAGCCGGGTCGATATCAAATGTACATTCCATCTGATGATACTTTTCTTCTGGCAGACTGTGTCAGGGAGTACAACGGCAGGTGGGCACTTGAAATAGGGATCGGCACCGGACTCCTGCTTAATGTGCTTGAAAAGAGCTTTACAAACGTGGCCGGCTCTGACATCGAGCTCCGGGCGCTCGAACACTGCAGGGGCAGATCAAGGGCAATGCTTGTATGTTGCGACGCGGCGTCAGCATTTGTCGGAGGGTTCGACCTGATAGTGAGCAACCCTCCTTACCTACCAGATGACAATGAGATCAAGGACAATACCGTGCATGGCGGCCCCGCAGGAATAGAAACTACAATACATTTCATACAATCAGCGCTGCCACTTCTCGTCCGAGACGGTAAGATGTTGCTTGTGGTTTCATCTCTTTCAGATTCTTCTGCGCTTGATCAACTTCTCTTAGAGAAAAAGATGCACAAAAAAGTGGTGAAAGAAAAAAAGCTGTTCTACGAGACGCTCTCCGTTATCGAGCTAAGTATTTGATCACTTTTTCAGCATCTTGCCAGCCCGCGACGCTATTTGGTCTGCCATCTGCGACAGAGTAGCACTGCCGCCCAGATCATAAGTCACGTACTTGCCTTCATTAATGACATCCTCTGTAGCCTTGAAGATCGCATCCGAGATCTGTTTTTCTCCGAGGTATTCCAGCATCCAGGCGCCTGACAACACTGTCGCGACTGGGTTGACCTTGTTCTGGCCGGCGTATTTCGGCGCGCTGCCGTGTGCAGGCTCGAACATCGCATACTTGTCACCATAGTTACCAGAATACACGTTTCCAATGGAACCAACATGACCGGAAGCACATTCTGAGACGATATCCATGAAAAGGTTGGTACTCAGGAGCACGCTCTGGTTGAACCTTTCCGGGTTTTTTACCAGCTGCTGCGTCATGTTGTCGATGTAATATTCCTCCACCTGGATGTTCTTGAATTGCTTCTGCGCGTTCTCTACGGCGCCCCAGAAAATGCCGTCTGTCTCTTTGAGTATGTTGCGCTTTGTTATCGCGTACACCTTGCCAAAGGCTCTTTTCTTGGCGACTTCAAATCCTGCCTTGGCTACGCGGTCGCAGCCCTTCCTCGTGGTCTTGCGTATTGCGATTGCCGAGTCATCACTTGTCTTGAACTCTATACCCGCGTACAAACCTTCAGTGGCTTCGCGCACGCACACAAAATCCAACTGCTTTTCCGCATTCTTGAACGTCTTGATCGGCCTAATGTTCGCGTACAGCTCGAATTTCTGGCGGATGCTAACTGCAACGCTTCGTGGCGCGTTTGGCACCGGCACCGTAGTAGTTGGACCTTTAAAGCAAGCATCAGACTTTTCAAGTAGCTTCCAGACCTCCGGTGAGATATATGAGTTGCCACCCTTTTTCTCCCACCATTCTGATCCCGCGTCGCATGGAACAAGTTCAACCTGGGAATTACAAGCTTTCAGAACCTTGATCATTGCGTTGACTAGCTCGGGTCCCGTGCCGTCGCCCCTGATTACCGCTGCACTTTTGCTGGCCAAATCAAAGAGGCGACTCTTTTTTCGCTATTTATTCTATTGCTTAGACGTGAGCTCGATTCGCGCCAGCATCTTGTTGTCCTGCGGGAAAGCCGGCGTGTCAGAGGGTTTTGCCACCTTTATGAATTCGCCTTCTGAAAAATATGAATATTCAATGTTATAGTTGGTCAGGTTCAGCGTCTGTTCTACGTTTGCACCAGTTGAGTTATCTACGACATTTATTGTATTGGTGTTGTTGTAGATTTTCATGAAGTCGCCCAGCGTGAACCTGATGGGCCTGATGTATTCTACATGTACGACGTTGCCCACTTCATCTGTGCGAATAGGCCGGACACACTCTTTGCCGTCCTTTGGCTGCTTGCCAACGTCGTCTGGCAGCAACATGGGCTTACCATCGACTATAACATCAATTCTAGGATAAAGCTGGAAAGATCCATTATTTTGCTCCTTGAGGCATACCTGTGTCGGATCAGGTGGCGGCGCTAGATTTGGTATTATGACAAGCGCGACAAGAGTAGCGGCACCCATTGCTATTGGAGGTATCAGCATTTCCTTCTTGCCCAGCCTTTTTTTTGGCTTCTCCTCCTTTATCTTGCGCTTTGGCAAACTGTCGTTGTAATGGGATCTTTGGGCGTTAATATTGCTTTGCGCGCACATTGTTAAATAATGCCAAGTGACGATAAGAGTCGGCATTGCAAATAGTCCAACTATCAGACATACACGTTGGCAGCCTATTCGTCCAGAACGCTTTCGACACCGTGGTCGACGAAGTCAACAAACTCAAGCCGGACGCGATCATCGTCACAGGAGACCTGACAGACGAAGGGATACTCTTTCAGTTTGAAAAGGCAAGGAATGAACTCAAGCGCTTTGCCTGTCCAAACATTATTGTAGTTGCTGGCAACCACGACTATCGGCATACCGGATATTTGCTGTTCAAAAAGTTCTTTCCGTCAAAGCAGATCTATGAGTTTGACGACGCCATAATTCTCACGCTGGGCACCGCCAGGCCGGACAGAGATGAGGGCGAGGTTGGCTACAGACAGAACCTGTGGATGGAAAAGACGCTGACCAAGTTACCAGAGAGCAAGCCCAAGATAGTAGCAATGCATCACCATTTGATCGGGATTCCTGATACCGGCACTGACAAGATCATTATCCTTGATGCGGGTGACACTTTGCGAACATGTCTTCACTCTGGAGTCGACTTGGTATTGTGCGGCCACAAGCATAGACCATGGGTGTGGAACCTTGGACGGTTGGAAATAGCGTACGCCGGTACAACGTCGTCCACAAGGTTCCGCGGCTTTTTTGAAAACTGTTACAACATCATTGAAGCAGAAAAGGGGAAAAAGCCGCGCGTCGACATCAAGATAGTTGGCAAAAAGCGCTTTCCGATGGCAGAGCTTGTCGAACGCTACAAGCCATTCCTTGAGCAGACGTAGTTGCGCGCAATTAATACTCGAAGGAAAACCCCCAAAAAAGCTTGCAAGAATTATTGTTTATCAGGCAGACCGCACTATCCAACGGCTAAGTTGTGTACCATTGTAGCATGAATTTGTATCAATCTGCTACAATCAGGTGAATTCAGCCCGAAATTCATCAAGAATGAAAATGAAGGAGCCTGAATTCGGGTGATTCAGGTGGTTCCAATCTCAGAGGCCGCTCTGCCGATATTCAGGCCAGATTCAGGTGATATTCGGGCATTTTTTGGTCAAATTCAGCCCGAATGCTGCTAGATTCAGCTAGCATTCAGGTACAGTGGTACAGTGCTACAACATGTCATGTTTGTTATATAGCACTTTGTAGCAGGACGTTGGCATGATATTGCCCCATCTGACTTCTCGTAAGAAGATCGAAACATAATTAATAATAGGCGCATATTGTTAACCGGCAGCAGTGAAGATTCAGAGTTAATCCTGAAGATATGAAGAGAAGGCATTTGACTGAGCTGCCCTTATTATTTCTGTGCAATGCGCTCAGCTAATCAGAGATGCTTATCATTGTAGCCTATCTTTCAGCATGGCTGTATTTCATATCAATAGTTTAGTCTTTATCAAAATGGCTGCTATTATATCAGATATTCGTGCAATTCCTGTATCATTTATCATCTAAACCTAGAATGCAAGTTAATATACCGGTGAGTATCCTAGGTAGCTCATGGCTCAGATGCCAGCACTGATACCAAAGGAAGTCGAAATCCAAAGACTGAAGAAGATCTACATCATGGTCATCATGCTGGGTTCTATTGCGGCCTCAGTGGAAGTCGACAACTTTGTCGACGGTTCACTGCACCAGACAGCAATCAGAGACAGTGCCTTTACACCGGCTCACTGGTGGCTATACAGCCACTTCGTAGCACTCCCACTGGGTTGGGGTTTTGTCGCAATGTACGACAGAAGGGTACCAATCCTTAGGGGTCCAGGCAATTCGATGAACACCGGTCTGAAACTGACCATCATTGGCTACCTAGCCACGATGTTCACAATCGGTGTCAACGAGATGTGGCACTTCTGGTTCGTCGAAGAAATCTTCGCAGTTCCTAATCACTGGATGTTCAACATGGGTGTCGTCGTGGCATTCATGGGTGCTCTGGCCTATGTAGTCAGAGTGTACGCCAGACTGGTAGAACTGGGTGCAGAAACGCCTGCAAAGAACCCATATGTGGCCGAAATGTACAAGCTAGCACTCGAAGGCAAGCTGTACAGCAGGTCAATCCCATAGTCGGGTTTCGACGAAGCGTCTGGAAAACCCAGACGCACGCTTTTTCTATTTTTCACAGAATTATTGTACTTTCTGCAATGTCCCCGCACTGCAAGATTTTTAATGATCAATGACTGCATAGTCAGCAATGAAAAAACGGCTTGCTGCAGCATTTCTGTCATCAATTCTTATCTATGCATCTACAATCGGCATGATAGGAAGTAGCTCGGCGCTTGAGATAATTGTGCCGGCAACTACTACACTGCATGTTACAAACCCTACTGTGCTGAAGGGCTCGATAGCCAACGTCCAGCCTGACAGCGACGGAAAGCCCGAATGGATCGAGTCAGGAATCTGGGTCCTACGCCTAAGGCCAGGTACTAGCGATTCAGACAAGCCGTCGGCGCATCTATTGGCCAGGATCGCAATGGTCAAGATAGACGGAACTGCGGTGCACGGACACGTAATATCCAATTTCACTTTGATCAAAGCTGCGATGGAAGGCAACAGCACACATGTATTGGAAGGGACGACGATTATAACCATGAGAGACGGGCCAGTCTCTGGAGTCCCTCTTACCATCAAGATTTTCAACAATGTGGTTATCGCCTTGTGGATCGGTCCTGACAAGATAGACTCGCACTTTGGCACAGGCCCGATCTATGGAACGCTCGCTGAGTCGTCAAGAGCAACGATGGCAGAACTGTACGAAGGCATGGCTATGGGTGACAGGCCCAGCAACGCGACCAGCACCGAGCAAGAAGGGTTCGAACGAAGCTCAGTTAACTACTACGGAAACGCAACAGGATATTTAGCATATCCAAAGAATGGAACAGACCTACCTGCTGTCATCATGATCCACGAATGGTGGGGGCTTAATCAGAACATCAAGAATATGGCAGAGCAGCTCGCCAATGAAGGATATGCCGTTCTTGCTGTCGATCTCTATGACGGCGAAGTGGCGACAGAATCAAGCCGCGCGAGCGAACTAGCCGGCTCTGTAAGGAACAACCCTGACGAAGCAATTCACAACTTGAACGCGGCAGTGGAACACGTTGCGTCGTTGCAAACGATAAACAGCTCGAAGATAGCTTCATTGGGCTGGTGCTTTGGCGGCGGCCAGTCGCTGCAGCTTGCCCTCAACACTGAACGGCCACTGGCTGCTACGGTCATTTACTACGGTACTCTGGTGACAAACCAGACAGAGCTGGCAGAAATTACTTGGCCCGTATTAGGAATTTTCGGCGCTGAAGATCAATCAATCCCAGTCGACACAGTTAACCAATTCAAAGCCGCACTTGATGCAAACGCCGTCACAAATGAGATCTATATCTACGACGGAGTTGGGCACGCGTTCGCAAACCCATCTGGCGGCAACTATGCGCCGGAGGAAACAACCGACGCATGGGACAAGACGCTGGCATTTCTGAGAAATTATGTGTAGGGCAGCAGCCCTCCTTTTTTATTCTCTCCGGAGCGCGACTATCGGCGGCAGCCTTGATGCCTTCCATGCAGGGTAGCTCCCAGCGAGGATTGAAAGCCCTACCGAAAGCCCCCACACATACGCTAGATCCGTAGGCAGGAATACCGGCGTGAGCCCTGAAGAGTCAGGGCCTTGGGAGGCAAAGCCGGCTACAAGCACATAGCCTCCTGCTATCCCAAGTGCAATTCCAAGAGTTGCCCCAAAGATGCCTATCGTCATGGCTTCTGCGAGAAACAGTGAGAGGATAAAGCTGTTCTGTGCACCGATTGCCTTCATCGTTCCGATCTCTCTTATTCTCTCCATTACCGAGGTGTAAAGTGTAGTAATGATGCCCACACCTCCTACCAGAAGAGCGACAAGCGCAATGCTCAGAATAAAGGAAGTGAAGCCTGAGGTAAACTGTTGAATGGTTTTTAGGATTGCCTCTGGCGTGGTTATTCCGATGTCGTTCCCGTAAAGTTTTCTTATCTCCTCTTCGACGACCGCAACGTGCTGGCCGTCTTCAGCTGCTACCAAAAGCGCGTCGTACTTGCCAGCCTTGTTCAATAGCGAGTCTCCGGAAATCCTGTTAAAGATAACTGCGTTGTCAATGGTGGGGTTGCCAGTGGGGAGCATTATGCCGCTGACGACAAAGCTTTTCGATTCTTCTTTCTGCTTGCCGGTGTCGGCGTCAACAAACGAGTATGTCACGCGTAGCGATTGGCCCACTGTCACAAACGGCGCGTCGTCGCCGGGCGGGTTTGCCACTCTATCTGAAACCAGTATTGCAGAAGGATCATTCTGTCTTATGCCTGACCCTTCGACGAATTCAACAGTCGGAGCTATGAGATAGAGCTTTTGCGGATCTATTGAAAAGACAGTAGTTTCTACAGACTTACCCCTTGACTGGAGTGTAATCTGGCCCTGATAGGACTGTATGACGTCGTCAACGAACGGGAGCGACCTTATCCTGCTGACGACCGCTTCATTGAGCGTGATCTTCGGGGAAGGTGGCGGTCCTCCGCCAAGTGGCCCCTGATTACTCTCCCGCGCACTTGTCACAAAAAGTATGTTTGGGGCCAGCTGAGAAAATTGCTGATCTATGAATGCGCCAAAGCCGGCACCTAGGCCGTTGAGCGCAGTCATTAAGGCGCTGCCGACAACCACCATGAGCACCGTTAACGCCGATCTGACTTTTCTTTCCCTCAGCGCGTCAAATGACAGCGAAAAGATCTGGATGATATTCATTTGCGATCTGGCTTGTTGTGGCTGTCAAGTACAGACTCGATGTCCTCGTCCTTACCTGTTTGAAAAGTACGCTTGAGCGCTGCCTTTTTCCT
This sequence comes from Nitrososphaera sp., assembly GCA_036003785.1. Classification (GTDB taxonomy): domain Archaea; phylum Thermoproteota; class Nitrososphaeria; order Nitrososphaerales; family Nitrososphaeraceae; genus Nitrososphaera. The sequence continues at coordinate 21,915 of DASYSB010000056.1, read as the reverse complement.
TCTTTTGAATACCACTGCTGCAGCTATCGCAGCCGCGATCACGACAGCCCCTATTGCTATCGGCATGCTAGCGAACATGCCGCTGTTTTGGGCGGACTCGTTGCTAGGCTTCTCAGGTGTGAAGTGTGCCTCGGAATTGATGTCAAATGTGTGGGTCTCCCTTAGGTTGTCCTTGTAGCTGATCTTGAGTGAAATAGGGTACGTTCCTTCGCCTGTGCTAGTATCTACATCGACCGGTATGCTGAACGGTAGTGGAGAGTTCTCCTCCAAGTCGCCAATATATTGCTGGGGAGGCAGGTTCGATGCAAGGTTCTTTGCACCTGTAATTTCGATCGTGGTGAAAAGGGCCATCGTGTTGCCCTCGTTCAAGAGGTTCCCGACGATATTGGGGCTGCCTCCGATGTAATTTATTGCAATATCATAAGCTGTAATGCTAATTTCGCCTGCGACATATGTTCCCAATACAAAATTTTCAGTGCTTGATTGCCCGTTGGTCGAGTACTCTACTGCAACATTAAATGAAGCTGGATTTCCAATCATTGAATTTGCTGCAAAAACTGTCGTAGCCAAACTTGCCTTCGAATCCTCATTGATCCTCTGGATATTCCATTTCGAATCTCCTAGAATCTTTACAGATTCTGACGGGGACTCAATTGTTACGACGACACTTGTTATGGGAGCTGTTCCCTTATTTGCGACATTGAATTCATAATCTACAATCTTGCCGGCAATTATCTGACTGCTAGCATTTCCTTCGTTAGCCGAAATCCTGCTTACAGACACGATGGCCTCGCCAGTTATTCTGAATGGGACAACCATCTCTACATTCCTTGGCGCCCCTGTCTCGAAAAATCTTGAATAATCGACCGACAATTGCGCAGTGTATTCCCCAACACTTGCGGTATCCATTACGTCTACGTCGAAAAAGAGGGTAAACGTGTCTCCAACTGCTGCAAGTTGGTTGAAAGTAGCGACTGCAGGAGCTCCAGCTGATTTGCCTGTCGCCTTAAAGTCGTCAGGAAGCGATAAGCGTCCGGTGATTCCCGCAATGTCTGACGGGCCCCTGTTTATCAGGACAACGGCAAGAGTGGAAGCGCCATCGCCAGGGCCGACATCTACTTCCGTGCTGTTATTCGAACTAGAGCCTGAAGTCCAGAATGAATCAAGGTAAACCGGACCGCTATAGTTGGCTTCAATGACTTCTTCTTTGGTTGGTCCTCGCTCTTGCGCATACACGCCAACGGGAATCAAAATCAAACCTGCAAGCAAAAGAAGTATTATTGTTGTATGCGTCGTCAGTGGTATACGACCTCCTTTTCAACAATGCCGTCTCGGATGTAGATTGCCCGATCAGTGGCCTCAGCAAGCTCATGGTTGTGCGTTACCATCACTATTGTGCGCCTGAATTTATTTGACAACATCTTTAGGAGGTCGAACACTTCTTGACCTGTCTTTGTGTCGAGGTTGCCTGTTGGCTCGTCCGCGAGGATTATCGCGGGGTCGTTCATGAGCGCCCGCGCTATCGCGACCCTCTGTTGCTGACCTCCGCTCAGGTTCGTGGGCTTGTAATTTGCCTTGTCGCTGATGCCAAGGACGTCAAGAATTTTCATTGCGCGTTGCTCCATTTTGCTGCCTTCCATGCCCGACAGGATTCCTGGGAGCTGCACATTTTTCAGGACGGTTGTCCTGTTTATCAGGTTGTACGACTGGAAGATAAAGCCCAGCAGATGATTCCTCATAGTGGCAAGCTCAGCATCTGAAAGCGAGAATACGTCAACGCCGTTTATGATTACCCTTCCGGATGTTGGCCTGTCAAGGGCACCTATCATGTTAAGCAGGGTCGACTTGCCGCTGCCCGAAGGGCCAACAATTGAAACAAACTCTCCTTTCCTTATGGAAAGGTTCAGTCCGCGCAGAGCCGCTACCCTGCCTGCTGCAGATTCGAATACCTTAGCAATTTTTTCAACTCTGAGAACGATCGAGTCATCGCTCTCATCATTCATGTTCTTGCTTGCCAAGTATTCTATAGAAATCGATGTCCGCCTAATAAGTATAACTGACTGGCTAGTCAGTTTTCCCTTACTAAGATTTTTGGTAAACAATAAATACACAACCTCCAGCTTTGGAAAGTGTGCCTGTCGATCCTGTCTGCGGTATTGAAATGGATCAGGAACTTGCAGTAAGCCATGAACATCGCAGCAAGACCTACTATTTTTGCTGCGAAGGCTGCAAGAGGATCTTTATGAAAAAGCCGGGCAAGTATTCAAAGTGATTTTGGCGTAACGGGAAAGGCGCCGCAAATCCTACAGAACCTACTGCCTTTCATGCAGCCATGGCATTCTGGACAACGTGATTCGCAATCCTCTTCTTGTGGTGGCGGAAAGTAACTTCTGAAAACTGCGTAATAGTGCAGATGCTCCTTGGTCCTAATTCTCACGCCGTCCTGCTCTTTTGCAGTCCTTACCTTGGCTGCAAAAGTGGAGTCATCTATCATTTCTTCAATAAAGTTTTGATATTTGTCCGTAGCCGCCCCCTGTTCCTGAGCAAGCTTGGGCCTCCATGCAAGGTGACAAAGCGTGGTTTCAAAGCATTTTCTAAGGATGAATTTGCCCCACTTTTTGCCATCGTGCTCTCCCACTTTCTCGCTCGCATCTATTGATTTTGCAAACATAGCAAACTTCTCATCAAGGAAAGGGGTCTTTACTTCAACACCCGCATGTTCGCCAAGCCTTTTGGACGAAAAATGCATGATCTGCCAGAGCCGGCGCAATTCCGAATTTAGCGTTTGCATGTCAGAATAATAACGGGAAAGATAGTTGTAACCGGCAAATAGCTCGTCGCCCCCGTCGCCTGTCATTATTGCCGAATAGCCGTCGTTTTTAGCCTGCTCTATGCCGGCGAGCGCAACTGCCGAATTTCTGATCTCTATCGGATCGAATGTCTTGAGAACCTGTATGACCTTCTCCACCAACTCCGCCATCCTATCTCGAGCAAAGACGTTTTCAACATGTTTTTTGCTATATTTTTCCGCAACCTGTCTTGCGTACGCAATGTCGGGGGCATCAGAACCAAATCCTGCGACTACCGAATATTTTGGATTCAGTATGCTTGCTAGTATGGAGCTATCAAGTCCACCTGATAGCAGCAATGCGTCAGAGCGATTCCTCCCGACGCTTTCAGTCAGGAACTTTACAAGTTGCGCGCAGTTATGCAATACAGAACAAGCTAGGAACGTGCTTATTCTTCTTCTTTGCCATTTTCTTGAGGGGCTTCGCAGAACTCTGTCAGCACGCCATGGAGCGACTTTGGGTGTATGAACGTGATCCGGCGGCCGTATGAGCCAATACGTAGGCCACCCAGCATCTTCATGCCGTTGGCAGATGCCCTTGCAACATCTTTTTCGATGTCATCTGCCGTGATTGCAATGTGGTGTATTCCTTCGCCGCGCTCTTGCAAGAACCTTGATATCGGGCTGTCCGGAGATGTCGGCTCCATCAGTTCTATCCGGGTGTCTTGCAGCATTAGCATCGCAACCTTGACCTTTTCGTTTGGTACATCCTCTATTTCAACATGGTCGACGTTCAATATCTTTTGATAATTCTTGAGCGCCTCCTCCAAGTTCTTTACGGCTATGGCGATGTGGTCGACTCTCATTTCAGCATCTTATTTTGCTTATTTTGGTTTATTTAAGATATCTTAGAATGATATCTTGGGCTCGTATCTGCCAAAGATTGCTCTGAGGGTGCTGCTTATTTCGCCAAGCGTACTGTAGCTCTTCACCGAGTTGACGATATGCAGCATCAGATTTTCATCTTTTTCAGCGGCCTTTTGGAGTTGCGAAAGTGCATGATCCACTTTTGTCTTGTCGCGGCTGCTCTTCAGTTCCTTGAGTCTTGCGATCTGCCTGTTCTCTATCTGTTGGTCTATCCTGTTGAGCTTGGGCTCGAGATCTTGCGCGTCCTGATATTTGTTGACGCCCACAATAACGCGCTTGTTTTCGTCGATCTCTTTCTTTAACTGGTATGCATTATTCCTGATCTCTTCTTGGAAAAACCCTTTCTCAACCGCGATCAGCGCGCCACCCATCCTATCGATTTTTTTAAGGTACCTGTTCACTTCATCTTCTATCCTGCTTGTAAGGTGCTCCACATAGTACGAACCTGCAGTTGGGTCGACTGTCTTGGTGACCCCAGTTTCGCTCGCTATTATCTGCTGGGTTCTAAGCGCCACCTTGACCGACTCTTCGGTCGGCAGTGCCAGTGCTTCGTCCCTTGAATTAGTATGCAGCGACTGGCATCCTCCAAGCACAGCGGCGAGCGCTTCAGTCGTAACCCTAGCAATATTGTTGTCGACTTGCTGAGCCGTCAGTGATTCACCGGATGTCTGAACATGGAAGCGCAAGTGCATAGATTTGGGGTCCTTTGCGCGGAATCTTTCCTTCATTATTTTTGCGTAAATGCGTCTTGCAGCTCTGAATTTTGCGATCTCTTCAAAAAACTCCATTGTACAGCAGAAAAAGAATGAAAGCCGGGGGGCAAAGTCGTCAACCTTCATACCTCTTGCAGTGCAGGTCTCGATGTATTCAATCGCGTTTGCAAACGTGAATGCAAGCTCTTGAACAGCGTTACAGCCAGCCTCTCTCATGTGGTAGCCTGATATGCTGATGGGATACCACTGGGGAACTTTTTTAGAACAGTATTCAATCATGTCACCTATAAGACGCATTGATGGCTTGGGTGGATAGATGTAGGTGTTGCGCGCAATGTATTCCTTCAGTATGTCATTTTGCGTAGTTCCTCGGAGCTGATCCGGCAACACACCCTGGGATTCGGCGACTGTAATGTAAAGCGACAACAGTGTAGAAGCAGTTGAATTGATAGTCATGGAAGTACTAACCTTGTCAAGCGGTATCCCGTCAAAGCAGGTCATCATATCCTTGATTGAGCTGATCGCAACACCAGTTCTGCCGACTTCGCCTTCCGACTGTGAGTCGTCAGAGTCTCTACCAGTTTGAGTTGGCAGGTCGAATGCCAGTGACAAACCCGTCTGACCATGGTCAAGAAGGAACTTGAAGCGCTTGTTGGTCTCCTCCGCGCTGCCAAAGCCGCTGTACTGCCTCATGGTCCAGACACGCTCGCGGTACATATTTGGATACAGGCCTCGCGTGAAGGGATATTTCCCGGGCTCTTCGTCATGCCGGCCGTCATACTTTGCAAGATCTTTCTTGTTGTAAGCCCGCTTCACCGGGATGTTGGAATCCGTCTTGAACTTTTCGTTTGTTTTTGTCATATTGTTCACCTGAACATGCCGGAGGCTAGCTCTTCGGCAGCCGCATAAGGGTCAATTTCTTTCTTGGCTAACTTATCGACAAACTCTGAATATTTCTTGTTATTCGCAAGCATATCAGAAGTCTTTTTCTGGACCGCATTCAGCACCATATCTCTCAACTCGTCCTCAAGCATCTTTCTCTGGCGTTGTTTATAATTAATGCTCTTTTCTTTTAGTAATTTATCAATATTCTTGGCTAACTCGCGGATGCCCTTTTCCGTTTTGGCTGATGTTTTGAGCACGGTTGGTTTGCGTTCCGTGTCCCCTATCAAGTCAACTATAGTTTGATAAAGCGTAGTAGCGCCTTCAAGGTCTGACTTGTTGACGACGTACATATCACCAATTTCCGTCAGGCCTGCTTTGACTGCCTGCACGTTGTCGCCGGTATGTGGAGTAAGTACTACCACCGTCAGGTCGACGACTTTTGATATCTCGATTTCTAATTGTCCTGCGCCCACACTCTCAACTAGCACCAAGTTGTAACCTGCCGCGTCCAAAATCCTGATGGCATTTCGCAGTGATTTTGACACACCACCTAGGGCACCCCTTGATGCCATGCTTCTCATGAACACCTTTTCATCGTCCAGATTGTCTTGCATCCTGACCCTGTCGCCCAGAATCGCGCCGCCTGTTACAGGGCTCGTCGGGTCTACTGCAAGGATCGCCACTTTGTACCCCAAAGCCTGGCATTCAGGTATTAGCTTACCAACAAGCGAGCTCTTGCCGGCGCCGGCAGATCCGGTAAAGCCCACCGTCCTCGCGTCGCCAGTTTTAGTAAAGATGTGCTTTATTATTTCGCGAGACTCTGGCTCATCGTTGTCAATAATGGAAATAGCCCTCGCAAGGGCACGTCGTTCGCCTGCCAGCAGCCCCTTTACTATGGGAAGCACATTCCATTGTTTATGAACTGTACAATATTAACGAATTCTTCGCTACTCTTCGAGCGATTCAGAAATAATGCTTGCAAGCCTGTCGTTGCCTTCTGTGCGATATCTGGCAACCTCCCGGACTAATTGCTTTCGCAGCTGCTTGTAGAGGTCAATTCGCTCCCTTACAGTTTTTTCTCTAAGCTCTTCGACTTCTTCAGATGGCGAAGCCATGCATTAGTATGGCGGCTTTTGTATTTATGACTTGGCAGAACAGGCAGTGTATCCTTTTCTTTGACATGCTAACATTACACGTCATATGGAGTCTGACATGCACAGACCTATTGAGAGCAGTGGTTTCAATGGACACGAACATGCCTTCTTCAAAACTACTGCCTTAGGACTACTTGGTCCAAATACACATTGGCGTTTATTGGTCATGCCGGCATTGAATAAATATTTTAAGCGGAGAAGCCAATCCCAAAATGTAATGTCGGCACAGCAGCAACAGCAGAAAAAGCCAATACGCGTCTTGGTGAGCAAACTTGGGCTGGATGGTCACGACAGAGGGGCACTTGTCATATGCAGGGCATTCCGTGACGCCGGCATGGAGGTAATATATTCAGGGCTGTTCTGCACGCCAGAGCAGGTTGCGAGTATGGCTGTAGACGAGGACGTCGACGTGGTGGCAATGAGTCTACTAAACGGCGCCCATCTTACGTTGTTCCCAAAGGTCGCACGTCTGCTCAAGGACAAGGATGCGAGTGACATCCTCATTGTTGGCGGCGGCATTATCCCCGAAAGCGACAGGAGGGAACTTGAAAAGCAAGGCGTGACTGGCAACTTTGGGCCTGGTACTCCGCTTGCCGTGATAATAAAGCACATCACTGAACGCGTACACCAGAAGCGCAAATAGACGCCAAAATAACGAAATATCCTGCACTGTAAACGGGACGTTTATACAGAATGAGTTACTAAGCTCAATAGATTACTTGTAGACTAATTATCCTTGTGTAGGACTCAGACTTCAGGTGCGTCAGGCCACATCATCCTGCGCATCTCCCTCCCCACCCTTTCCACCTGGTGGTTCTCTATTTCCTTCATATAGCGCGCAAACGAGTTCTTACCCTCCTTCTTGTACTTGCTGACCCACTCCTCTGCAAACTCGCCAGACTGGATCTCTTTGAGCGCGTCTTTCATCTTTTTCTTGGCTTCCTTGTCTACGACGCGTGGCCCACGTGTGAGTCCTCCATACCTTGCCGTTTCGCTCACGCGGTTGTACATGCCGGTGATACCGTATTTCTGGATCAAATCGACGATCAGCTTCAATTCATGCAGGCACTCGAAATACGCAACCTCTGGTTGGTACCCTGCCTCAACAAGCGTCTCAAAAGCGTTCATTACCATCGCATGGGCGCCACCACAAAGGTCAACCTGCTCGCCGAACCAGTCCGTCTCTACCTCCTCCTTGAACGTCGTTTGCAATACACCGGGGCGCGTACTTCCTATCGCCTTTGCCATCGCAAGAACGCGATCCCACGCTTTGCCCTTGTGGTCCTGATAGACTGCGACAAGCGACGGCGTCCCAAACCCTTCTTGGTAGAGCTCGCGGACGCGCTGGCCGGGGCCCTTTGGAGCAACCATAATGACGTCGACATTCTTAGGCGGCATAATCCATTTCCAGTGGATTGCTGCGCCGTGCGAAAATGAAAGAGCCTTTCCTTCTGTTACATGTTTTGCAATTTCTTTCTTGTACGTGTCGGCCTGCTCCATGTCAGGAATCAAAACGTGGATAATGTCGGCCCCTTTTGCCGCTTCCGCCACTTCCATTACCTTGTGGCCCTCTGCCTCTGCCTGCTTCCACGTTTTACCTCCCTTCCTAAGGCCGACGATAACCTTGAGACCCGAGTCCTTCATGTTGGACGCCTGAGCGCGCCCCTGGATACCATAACCTATAACTGCAATAGTCTGGTTCTCTACTGGAGCTAACGATACTTGGTTGTCAAGCCATTTCTTGGCGGGCATGAGTGTTTGTCGTCGGCACGCATTATATTATTCTACTGATGCTTCTGCCAATTTGCGATTACCTGCTGGCCTCGTCATTTCTTATCATGAATCTAAACAAAAGAGAAAAATGGACATTATCCTGCCGTGGTCCTTGTTTGTCCGTGTCATCCGCCATGACGATGTTTTCCCTGTAGAGGAAAAAGAAGAAATTGTCCCCGGTCATGATTCAAATTTGAGGTCTTGATGCTGACTTGCGATGGACTTTTCAATCGTTTATCTCGCTTGATCCGCGTGGATCTTAAGCCAGATGTATGTAAAAATTCTAACAGGCTCTAGGCTATACGTGAGAACACTTAGCTGATGCCTAGATGAAGATTCTGATAGCCGAGGATGAGTCTGACATACTAATGCAGTACGAGCTTGCCCTGAAAGACAGGAAGCACGATGTAGTAGTCACGCATGATGGAGAACAATGCCTTGATGAATTTTACAAGGAGCTCGAGCATCAAGAATCATCTCGTAAATCCAAGATATCAAGACCGCCATTTGACGCGGTGATTCTGGATTACCGAATGCCGAAAAAGGATGGAATGGAAGTTGCTAAGGAAATCCTCGCGATTGAGCCAAAGCAGAGGATCCTTTTTGCATCTGCCTATGTCCTTGACACGCTTGTGGACTCTGTTAAGACACTGCAGCAAATAGTCGAGCTTATCCAGAAGCCATTTGAGCTTGATCCCTTTGTGGAACTTATAGAAGACAAGGGCATTTATACAGAGCTAGAAAAGCTAAATGTCAAGGTTAAGGATGTCAAGGATCTGAATCCTACGCATCAACAAGTCCAGGATCTACTTCATGGGTTGAAAAAACTCCAGAAAGGAAGAGCAATCTAGTCGTAATTCAGGTCATCGATCCTAGCAACTCCTGAAACATCTCGCACGACAATTTCTAAAGCTCTTGTTTTTTCTGCATAGGTACTCGATAGTCTTAACGTACAAAACTTTTATCCCATTCCACCATAAAACGTCTGGTAGCAAGTTGGTTCAAATCAATGAAGACATCATACGACTGATAATAAAGCAGGAGAACGTCGTCCTTGTCGGTAGCATCAGTGCTGACGGGATACCAAACATTTCTCCTAGATTCGTTCTCGGCATACTTGAGAACGAGAAGCTACTTTTCGCAGACGCGTTCGAAAATAAGACATTTCACAACACCAATGCGTGGCCTAAAGTGACTGCCGCCGTATTTGACAGGGACACGCAAGGAGGCTACCAGCTTAAAGGTGAGGCTGAAGGACAAAGTGACCCCAAATTGATTTCGCAGGCGGAGACCAAACTCAAGGAATTTGGAATTTATGAGAAACCAAAAAAGGTGTGGACTCTTGCCGTGAAAGAAATATTTTCGCTTGAGCCAAGCGCGAAATCCCGGTTTCCATTTTCTCCGTATTACAGGTAGTGCTGTTGTAGTACCATTGACATACACAGAGGTTTAGCACAGAAATACTTCCAGACAATCGGGGGCAAATACCAGCTCTTTTCGTATATCTAGAAGGGAAAAATTATGAAAATAGTATCAAAGATCGTTGCTAGCTTTTTGATAACCTTCATGGTCCTCGGAGGCGCAACTGCGTTTTACCTATTATCACCTGAAGTAGGTGAGGTCCAGATCCCTCTATTCCAGAAAGTCATAATCATCTTTACCTTGGCAATGGGAGTCCTTGGGATACTGCTATCAGTAATCATCTTGCATCCTTTGAAGAAATTAGCAAAAGGCGCAGAGCAGATTACAGAAGGTAACTTTGCTTTTCAGATTTACGACTCCGCCCTCACCAAAGGTAAATTCAAGAGCACTGATGAGCTATCACAGTTAATCATGGCATTTGAAGTCATGAGAAAAAGGACGGTTGAACTGGACAACAACCTCGGCCAAAGAATTAGGACGAAGACATTTGACCTTCAGCGGGTGAACGATGAGCTCATCGAAAAGGAAAAGATTCTCCAACAGGCAAACGCGAAACTGGTAAACCAGAGTGAGGATCTGCGAAAGATCAACAAAGAGCTCGCAGAAAGGAACAAAGAGCTGTCTGAGGCGAACACAAAATTGCGGAAGCTCGACGCGATGAAGACCGACTTTATCATGATTGCAGCACATGAGCTCAGAACGCCCATTCAGCTCATTTTGGGCTCGGTGCAGCTTGCCGAGAAAGGCCTGATTAACAGTGAACAAGCATGGAAAACTATTGCATCTGAAGTCAAGAAGTTGGCCGAGATGGCGACCTATTTGCTCGACGTGGGCAAGATTGAGAGTGGAACTTTTACCTATGATATGAAGCCGCTTGATGTCTCGCAATTAGTCGAGGAGTTAGTATCCTCTTCAACCAAGTTCTGTAGTCAAGATGACCTTATCACGATCAATATTGACCTAGATGACGATCACGTCAAGATTCTGGCAGACGAACACCGTCTAATGCAAGCATTTCTGAATATCATTAACAATGCTGTAAAGTTTGCCAAGAATGGTACTATTACGATAAGAACTCGGACCGACCGTGATAATGGATTGGTGGAAGTAAAAGTTGTGGACGATGGAACCGGTATCCCAGAAGAGATCCTACCTATACTCTTTAGCAAATTTGTCACAAAGACGAATGAGAATGAAAGAGGTACAGGGCTCGGATTATTCATCACAAAATCAATAGTTGAAGCTCACAAAGCTAGCATAAAGGCAATGAATAACAAAAATGGCAAGGGAGCCACATTTACAGTCTCGTTCCCAATATACGAGCGCGTGAATCCGGTCACAGTGATTGAATGAGCGGGCCCGTCGGGATTGCACCCTTCAATTTCGAAGGTTCTAATACTTAATAGCTTACGCCAAGTATGATATGGTTCATTTCTATAACAACAGCTCGGTTTCTTTCATCTGCGATTACAAGTTAACTAGATCAACAGGCAAAGCGGGGCCAGTGGTTTCCGTGCCAATAACGGTTCTACGAGTGGGTCCGACCAACAATAATTGAGACCAATCTAAAAACATTCTTGCTTGTGGTGCTGTTGACCTGAAGCAGATTATAGCAACAACGATTATTATCCCCGAATGGCCCAAACAGTATGTGGAAATCAAATGTGCTGACTGTGGATGCCTTCCCTCTGAATGTAAGGTCAGCCCATCTTCAAAAGTATGTCAAGATTGCACACTGGAAGAATGTTGCTGTCGGCCAACGGTTCATCCATGACCCTAGTTTTGGAATTCCTGTTGCACTCGGATGACTGAAAAATTAGCTATAAAGTTCTGTTCCTGATGGAACGATACCCATTCGAGCCAGAACCCCTCGCCGAACGGAAGGCGAGTGAGCTTTTGCTTTTCATTTCTCCTTCTATTGGCTCACCGTCAAAGTTCCAGATCCTTGGCTATTATAGCTACTTTAATGTAGGTAAAATATATATAACGAAGTGATGTGCTATAGGCGATGAACAAAAAAACATCAACAAGCATATTTGTGATCGCTGTCATCGCAGCAGTGCTGTCAACAGCATTTGGTCTTTCGAGCATGACAACATCATACGCGACTCAGCAATCCAAGGCATCTTCTGAAATAACGAACAATAACGAAGAACAACACGACTCAAATTCGCACCCGCCTTCATTCGCAGCAAAAGACAAGCTTGATCACGCCAAGGTTACTGAACTGAGGATCGAGCTTCGTGACCTATGGGTGGATCACGTAGTATGGACGAGGCAGTACATCGTGGCCGCTGCGGCAGATGCTCCGGATACAGACTTCGCAGCGCAGCGCCTGCTGAAGAACCAAGAAGACATCGGCAATGCAATAAAGCCGTTTTATGGTGATGAGGCTGGAGATCAGCTGACCTCTCTTTTGAAGGATCACATCCTGATTGCCGTAGATTTGCTAAATGCAGCCAAAGCTGGAGATAGTGCTGGATTAGAGGAAACTGAGGAAAAGTGGTATGACAATGCGGACGATATCGCTACCTTCCTTAGCGACACAAATCCAAACTGGCCCAAAGAGCACATGGTAAGCATGCTGAATGAACATCTGTCCCTTACAAAAGGAGAAGCTGTTGCCAGACTTACAGGTGACTATGCTACTGACGTAGTCACTTTTGACGAAATACACAGGCAGGCCATGATCATGGCCGATGGGTTGGCAGATGGGATTGTTAAACAATTCTCTGAGCAGTTTGAAGTGGACAGAACTGTCGAAGGAAAAAACTAGAGGGATTCTAATGGATATTGCCTACTCCCTTTCTTTTTGTTCTTTCAAAATCATTTTCGATGGCAATTTCTTATATTCAGTGGAGATGGATAATATCTATGACTAGACACAGTACGCAAATTAGAAAAAGTAATTTACAGGAGGGCAAACCTGTTAGAGTTGATGTTGACGGTAAACCAGTCGTTATAGCTTTAGTATCTGGGAAGGTTTATGCGATGGACTCGGTTTGCTCGCATGAGGGGGGCCCGCTAGAAGACGGCGCGATTGAAGGCTATTGTCTGGTTTGTCCATGGCATCAAGGAATATTTGACATTCGAACAGCCAAAGCTTCTCCTGAGACGGATTGGGTTACTGATCTGCATTCTTACGCCGCGATAGTGGACGATAAAAGCGGACAGATCTTGATAGATACAGATCCTGATGGCCGTCATTCGGACAATGGCAATGATGACGGATCTCAGCGAGAAGCTGTGAGAGGGGATGAAACCGGACCATCTCGTCCATTGAAGATGCAGTTAAAATTAATAGATAAGGTATCGCATAAGGGAACTGATATTATGTCCTTCAGGTTCTCTCGTAGTGACAACCAAATCTACCTAAACTACAGAGCGGGACAATATTCAATTGTTGATCTGGGCACAACGGAAGATCCAAAAGGACCAATACGATCCTTTACGATTGCATCTTCACCGACAGAAAAAGATAGTATTCTGATAACGACAAGGATAAGAGACACTCCTTTCAAGCAAAGGCTATCAAGATTAGATGGCGGTACTGTTGTAAAAATTACTGCGCCTGCCGGGGATTTCACCCTCTCCGAAGACTACTCAAAGCCTGTGGTCTTCTTATCGGGCGGCATAGGCGTCACGCCATTTAGGAGCATGATAAAGTATGCTACGGACAAGCAACTACCTGTCAGGATAACGATGTTTGATTCGAATAGAAATCAGGCAAATATCCTCTACAAGGATGAATTTGACAGCTGGGCGAAACGCAATAGGAATCTGAAGGTAATATATACAATTACGGCGGAAGAAGCCGAAAGTCTTTCTTCTTCAGCTACTCTAGAATGGAAAGGCGAAAAGGGGTGGATAGACAAAGCGATGTTGACGAGGCATCTGAGCAAAGACGAGCTAAATAATTCCGTGTTTTACATTTGCGGCCCTCCTGCCATGTTAAATGCTATGCAAAAATTGTTGTCAGAGGAAATCGGGGTAACGGATGACAAGATTAGAATAGAGGAATTTACCGGCTATTAGAATAACTTAGAAAGTCTTGGAAAAAATTGAACGTGCGAAGACGCATAAACAAGGGAGTTAAGATCATCGGAATTGGACAGGACCACCATCATTAAGTTTTAGCTTCTTTCAGATTTTCCTTTTTTGCAAGAGCTTTTTCAGTGTCATCCTCTCCCTGTTGTATCAGTTTCTTGATGGTAGTAAGCGAAAAATCGGCATCTTCAAAGAGGAAATGCGTGTCCTCGGTTCTTTCAATTCTTGTTATCTCGTCAATTATTGCACCACGTGCATCAGCTATCTTGTGATACTCGGGCTCAATCTTTCTGAATCTTTCATGCAATGCTTTATCGAGTTGAGCATTGCTTATGATATCGTGCATTTCTCTCAAAAGCAATAGATATTTTGAGATCACCATTGACATTCTCACGTTGTGATCTGTCTTGTCCGTGTGCATAATGTCCCTAGCTCTGTGCCACGCGTCTAGTAGATTTTCCGGAAGCTCTTCCTGGATATGCGGAAATAGATTAATAATGTATACCTTCTTATCGCGCTGGGGCGAAGAAGCAATCACCTCTCTTAGCGGTGTGTTGCTAAGCAAGGCTCCGTCCCAAAGGTATTTGCCGTCTTTTTCAGTCCATCTTATGCCGTAAAAGGGATATCCTGCGCAGGCTACTAAATGATCTGCATCGATATTCGAAGACTTGCTATCGAATATCACAGCCTCGCTATTCCTAATGTCAGTGGAGGTTACAATTAATCTGGGCGTATTGTGATTGTTTAATTTTGTAAAATCAACATACTTTTGCAGAGTCTTTTTCAGGACATCGAGATCATACAAGTAAGGCCATTTGAACAATTGGTAGCCATTGTTATTGTTCAGGGCATGCGTCATGAACCATACAGGGGAAAAGACTTTTGGGTTACCATAAAATGCACCAAATGATGACGACATGACTGCCCTGAGGTAATCTGGCATACCGGACGGTGTTGTGGTTTCCGCAACATCCAACCAAAAAGCCTCAAGGTCCTTCTCTGGATGGCCGCTCCTTGACCCGGCTACTATTCCTGCATTGACGGCACCTATTGAAGTGCCTGCTACTATGTCAAATTTTATTCCATGTTTAGTTAGTGTCTTGAACACCCCACATTCGTACGCTCCTAACGAGCCGCCACCCTGCATTACCAGAACAGTTTCAGATTTTAGCTTCTGTGTATGCCTAATCTTCAGTTCAGAGAGTGTCATGACTGATTCCTCCTACCTCTTATCAATCGCGTCTTTCTTGGGGATAATGACGTGCGTGCAATGTTCATTGCCCAGGGCCATGCATTCTTTCAATTCGACCCTCACATTTGATTTGCCACCCAGTGATTTGGATATGATTTTGTCATGAAGGCCATGACATATCATGTCTTGGTTATTTGATGCAACCTTGTGTAGAACGCAGTTCTTGCTCCGAATACAGAACGAATTATTCTCCTTCTCTCTTGAAAGAGATGACGCAAACCCCATTTCGTTTGATGCATCATTTATGATCCTTAAAGACCGCTCAAGATCATCAGCATGACCAGCTTTGTCGATTCTGGATTTTATGTCTGATGCAATGTCCTCAGCTATTGATTCAACTATCTCTCTTGCCTCTGCCTCACCTTTTTTATATGCTATTTTGTCGAGTACGAGATTCAAGAACAAATCATATTTTCTTGGAAATAATTCCCTGCCCTTTTCTGTCAAATCGTACACCTTCTTTGGCCTACCCATTTTCTCAATCTTGAATTTTGACTTTACGGCCCGCAGAGTTTGCAACGATTCCAAATGAACTCTCGCGGCACTTTTCTGTATCTGAAGCTTTTCTGCAACTTCGCCCGCGCTCTTTGGGCCGTCTAGCAATAACTCTAGAATCTTTTCTTTCGTTTCTCCTACGGTAGCTATATCTTCTTGAATGGGAGTCATCAGTCATTCAAACATTTTAGATACTAATATATGTTTATAATAGACGGATGGTCCTGCCTTTAACGGATATCCATCTTTAGTCAGATAAGAATATTATAACTACTATAAAATACCTATAGTTTATAAAGCGGTAAGTTGTGGTATCTGCGATGAGCAAAAACAATAGTCTTAAAGTAAAAACAATCAACCCTGCTAACGGCGAAATTCTTGCTGAACATGATATCATGAGCAAGGAAACGATATCTAAGATCGTTGAGAATTCCAAGAATTCATTTTTACAGTGGAGAAAAGACGCCCAAAAGAGAAGCGAATTTTTGCACCAATTTGCTGCAGATTTCAGGAAGAACAAAGAAAGGCTCGCAAAAACTGCCACAGAAGAGATGGGCAAGCCGATAAAGGAATCGCGATCTGAAGTAGAGAAATGCGCATGGGTGATGGAGTTTTATGGTTACAATGGGCAAATTTTTCTAAATGATGAGTCCGTAAATACTGATGCCAACAAGAGTGTCATTAAATTCGAACCTATTGGTGTAGTAGGCAGCATTATGCCGTTTAACTTTCCTTACTGGCAGGCGTTGAGGTTCGCATCTTCCTGCCTGATCGCTGGAAATACCGTTGTCCTCAAGCCGGCCAGCGCAACACTTCAATGCGGCATAGAAATAGAGAAATCCTTTCAAAGGATTGGCGGACCAGAAGGCGTGTTTCAGACATTAGTCGGAGATTCTAGTGTTGCTGAGAAATTGATCGATTCGAATGTTAATGGAGTGACATTCACAGGCAGTGTTGAGGTAGGCGCCAAGGTAGCTCAAAGGGCCACATCACAGCTGAAAAAGTGTGTGCTGGAGCTTGGCGGAAGTGATCCTTTCATAGTTTGCGAAGACGCGGATATCGAGAAAGCGTCAACGGGCGCAGTCAAGGGACGCTTTATTAATTGCGGCCAGAGCTGCATTGCAACAAAACGATTCTTTATAGCAAGAAAAGTTGCAAATGAATTCATTGAAAAGTTTGTCGAGAAGACAGAGAAGATCAGGGTTGGAGATCCTCTCTTGGATGACACGGACATGGGTCCGCTGGCAAGCTCTAAAGGGCTTCAAAACATCGATGGCGTTGTTAAGGAAGCAGTGAATAATGGTGCCGAGGTCCTTACAGGGGGAGAGCAAGCAAGGAGCAAGGGTTACTTTTACCGCCCAACATTGCTCAAAAATGTAACTTCTAAAATGCGAGTAGCGCAAGAGGAGACATTTGGTCCTGTAGCTCCGATAACGATAGTCGAAGACGAATTAGAGGCGATAAGACTTGCAAACGATTCTATATTCGGCCTAGGAGCTAGTATCTGGACCCAGGACCTCGACAAGGCAGAAAGACTGTCAAATTTTGTTGGAGCGGGCATCGTGACCATTAATAATGTAGTAGTTTCGGACCCAAGAGTGCCGTTTGGCGGAATTAATAAAAGTGGTTTTGGCAGAGAATTATCAAGGTACGGAATGCTAGAATTTGTCAATATCAAGTCGGTTAGATTTTATGATCAACTAATCGTTAACCATCACGTGGAGTAGACATGAAAGCAGCAAGGATTGTTCAACCGAAGCAGCCTTTGGAGGTGCAGCAATTAGAGACCCCTGAGCCAAGAGGCTCGCAAGTGCTAGTCAAGGTGCAATCGTCCGGTGTTTGCCACAGCGATATCCACTTGTGGGAGGGGGGCTACGAGGGTCCAGGCGGGCAATTCTTGAAGACGACTGACAGGGGGGTGAAATATCCACTAACTCCGGGACATGAAGTTGCTGGAATAGTGGATAAGATAGGTGAAGAGGTTGAAGGATTTACCAATGATGAAAGGGTGTTAGTCTATCCGTGGATAGGCGAAGGCGTCTGCCCTGCGTGCAGGGGCGGCGAGGAAAACTTGTGCGACAGCCCAAGGTCTTTGGGGATTTACAACGACGGTGGCTATGCTGATTACGTTCTGGTTCCAAGCTTCAAATATTTAGTAAGGCTGCCTGACGATCTAGATGCTGATGCAAGTGCAACCCTCTCATGCTCTGCCCTTACTGCGTACGGCGCCGTCAAGAATGCAGGATTGAAGCCAAACGACAACGTCGTTGTGGTGGGAGCAGGAGGACTGGGGCTTATGGCAATTCAGCTCGCAAAGGCTATTACCGGTGCCAAAATAATCGCAATGGATATAGATGACAAGAAACTGCAAGCCGCAAAAGGCAATGGAGCTGACATCATTATTAACTCAAAAAATGAAGACGCGGTCAAAGCCATAATGGAAGTGACTGGCAAGATGGGTGCTGATGCGGTCATTGATTTCGTCAATGCTTCAAAAACCGCAGAAACGGATATGCAGCTGCTCAGAAGAAGAGCAAGAGTTGTTCTGGTTGGTCTCTTTGGTGGAGAATTGCGATTGAATCTGGTGTCAATGCCAACAAGAGCGTACAAATTAGTCGGCTCTTATACGGGCAGTTTGCCTGACCTAATAGAATTGGTATCCCTAGCACAAAGAGGAGTAATAAAGCCTGTTGTATCTGACAGATTCAAACTTGATCAAGCGACTGAAGCGCTTTCACAATTGAAGGCTGGCAAGATAGTTGGCAGAGGAGTCATAACTCCTTGATTGCTTTTGACACCTTGGTTTCATAGAGTGTCAGAAATGCTTGCGAGTGAACAAATCGAGGATGTAGTTGCCGCCTATACTGCAAATTACTTGGCATGGAGGCCAGCTGAAACCCCGGTTCAGGGGATTAGCTCTTCGTCCGAACATGTGTCATAAGCGCTTCTCTGAGTGTCTGAGTAACGGCAGGCATAATTCTCGGATCGTTCACCCTAGGCACTATGAAATCGTCGGCCAAATGTTTGCTGTCAACTAGATTTGCAATTGCGTAGGCTACAGCTACGAGCATATCTTCATTGATATTTCTTGCTCTCAGATCCAACAAGGATCGCAGTAAGGATGGAAAGACTACAGCGTTATTGACTTGATTGGGAAAATCTGATCTGCCTGTCGCCATGATTCTTGCTCCTGCCTGCAGAGCTTCTGAAGGAAGTATTTCAGGATCAGGATTGCTTAACGCAAATACAATGGCATTGTGATTCATAGAGTCCACCGCAACTTTGTTTACTATACCACCCTTGCCGGACACTCCAATAAACACATCAGAGCCCTTGATGATGTCTGCAAGGCTACCGCTCAGTTGACTAGGGTTGGTTTTTGTCGCTATTTCTAGTCTGTATCGGTTGTGGCGTCTACTATTTTCGTCAATTAGATCTAATCTTTCGCTGTATATTGCTCCTTTGCTGTCTGCCACAATAATATCCCGACATCCAGCTTGATACAGGATCTTAAATATGCCATAGCCAGCAGAGCCTGCTCCAGCTATGACCACTCTTGCTGAATTCAATTTCTTGCCAATTAGCCTTAGGGCATTTATCAGGGCAGCAAGAGCTATGATTGCAGTTCCATGTTGATCATCGTGGAACACAGGAATATTCAATTCGCTTTTTAGCCTTTCAACAATCTCTAGTACCTTTGGGGATTCAATGTCTTCGATATTTACAGCGCCAAAAACGGGTTGGATAGCCTTTACAAATCTGATTATCTCTTCTTTGTCCTGTATCGATATGCATAATGGGATTGCGTTAATCCCTCCAAGACTCTTGAAAAGGACAGATTTGCCTTCCATAACTGGAAGTGCTGCTTCCGGTCCGACATTACCCAACCCCAGAACTCTCGTTCCATCGCAAACAATTGCTACATTGTTCCATTTTGAAGTATAGTCATATACTAGCTCCTTGTTGTTGCTTATCTCAGTCGATACGTAGGCGACCCCGGGAGTGTAAATCAAGCCAAGCGTGCCTTTCTCGTCTTCAAATACGTTGTCTAGAGATACTCTATTCTGTATCTCTATTTTCCCTTTTAGCATTCGGTGAAGGTTGATTGCATCTTCCTTAAGGGTCAAGCAACATCAAGTGATATGATTCCAAACCTAGTTCATATGTGTTAACTCTTTTGTGCAAGTCCCACTCTGTATTAGACACCATAGTCGCCAAGAATTTAACAGTACATAGTCAAATCCTGAGGGTTTCACGCCGACAGAGGTTCTGAATTCGGACTCCAATTACAACATTGTTCATGAATACCATTCAAGAATAAGGTACGGGCCCGTCGGGATTGCAACCTTTGATTTCGCGGGTTCTAATAGCTAAAGAGCTATTGCCTGATAAAATTAACTTGGAAGAATCTTAAAAGAATTACGCTTGCTCCTCCCCCTGCCTCCACAGATCATACCGGTCATAGGCTCAAGGGTATGTGAACTAAATTTGACTCAATTTATGGGCTCAATAGTCCTCTACATCTCTTAACTCATTGGCTTATTCTAGTCGGACGAGGCATTCTGGTCTGTATCATCGTAATCCCTTATTGAACACCATTATGCGAATCAGAACAAAATAGCCAATTGCAGTGATGATGCTATACAATGGATTTATTGTGCTAATCGCCCAAAGGAATCCGACAAAAAATAGGTGGGTTGAAACACTATTAAGGAAATACGACATCTTCATAACTTTCATAACATGATCAAATTTTTGTGGATTACTAATTGCCAATGTTGCTGTGATCGTAATGCCAAAGATCCAAAAAAATAGCACAGAGGAGAGAAGCAACATAACTACGCCAGTAACTTTCTCTACAGTTTCTGGAAGGTTCGCAAGTCCCGTAGCAATGAATGCGACTGTCGCGAGAGCGATACTTGCCAATACCGGCGTTGCAGCAACCAACGATCTAACGAAATGCCCAATATCATCCCGAGTTTCCTCAGTCCATGCCTCTTTACTTAGAAGGTCCGCAGATAGTTGGTATACCAAGGATCGTTTGTTATAAAGAAGTAAGCGCAAGGATATGAAAATAGCTGCTGTAATTATGATATTTGTGTAGACGTTCCATTGAGTCAGCAATTCTAAGGTTGTCATGTTCTATCTCGAGTTATCAGGCAACAGTAACACCAATCAGAAGCAATATCAACTACTTATCCTTGCCTTATCATTTCACTATACTCTTCATTTCTCATCTTTCAGACCTTTCGTGATTATGAACTAAGAAACATTCCGATTCTCCATATATTGTAAAAAGCTGTATACAAGAAATTCAAAAATACTGCTATGTGCTCCTTTGTACGCGTTAAAACTAAAACGCTATTATGTATCTTGCATTTCTTTTGCCATGCAATCGATGTTCACAATACAATCGCCAGCCACGTTGATTATATAAGTATCTTAAGACGTATTGATAGAATAGGATGCCGAATCAACCTCCGATTGCCTTAGAGCAAGTTGATGTCGCGATATTAGGTGGGGGCCCTGCCGGTCTGCAGGCTGCTTTGGTTCTTTCTCGCACTAGGAAGAAAATTGTCGTTTTTGATGATCCAGAGCCTCCGAGAAATGCTGCTTCTCATGGTGTTCACAATTTTCTTGGCTTGGATGGGCTATTGCCTGCCGACATCCGCAGAATTTCATGGCAACAAATCGATAGATATGCTTCTGTTGAACTTAGAAAAAATAAGATCGTAGATGTCCGCAAAAATGATGACGGGCTATTTCTCATCACGGACGACAATGGAGCATCTATCAATGCAAGGAAAGTGATTCTTGCCTTCGGATATCATGATGTCTATCCAGATATCCCTGGTTTTCTGGAGTGCTGGGCAGATTCGATTATTTCCTGTCCTTTTTGCGATGGCTATGAAAATAGAGACCGTACATGGGGCATAGTAATAAGCTCCAAATCGGACCTTGAGCGGTTTCCCAAGTTGGTTCAAAATTGGACACACGAGATCAAAGTTTTCATATCAACTGATATGGAGATAGCACCGTCTTACGAAGACGAATTGTCTAGGATAGGAATAGTCGTCCATAGGGGAAATATCATAAAAGTGAATCATTCCGATAAGAAAGTGCAGTCGGTATCCCTCGACTCTGGAGAGCTAGTTGAAGTCAATACACTATTCTGGATACCTCCAAAAAGGCCATCTCCACTTATACAAAAACTCGTTGAAAACTTGGGCTTAGAATTGGATGGACAGGATAACATAAAAACAGATGAAATGCGGCAAACAAATGTCAAGGGACTTTATGCTGCAGGAGACGTTCGCGGGCCAATACCAATAGGGGCACTTGCGGCAGCCTATGATGGCGGAATGGCCGCCACTTCAATAGTTCGCGGATGGTACAACTAGCAATCACTTTGTAGAGTTAGGCGACTTGATTGGTTGCAGCAGCCCCTCCCCGGGCCTT
>DASYSB010000055.1:0-65321 GCA_036003785.1 Nitrososphaera sp. | reverse complement strand
GCTGCTCCCAAGACGGATCAAGATCGCGCTTGTTTGCAAATATCCACATCTGCAGAAGCCTTAACGGCTTTTCTGTAGAGTGATTACGTTCAGAATGCAGTATGCCGGAGCCAGCCGTCATCCTCTGGACCTCGCCGGCCTGAATCACGCCGTTGTTGCCTTGATTGTCTTTGTGTTCCAGCTCACCATCGATGACGTATGTAACTATCTCCATGTCTCGGTGCGGGTGAAGATCAAAGCCTGTGCCCGGCTGGATGATATCGTCGTTGAACACACGGAGCGGCCCAAAGTTCAACTTTTGTGGGTCTTGGTAGTGCGCAAACGAAAAATGCCAGTAGGTTGAGAGCCAATCTTCCTCGTTATGGTAATGCTCGTTTGATTTGATTATGTTGATCATATCTTTTGAATGATCTGCAGAATATTTAAGCGTGGTAGCAATTTCTGACCTAGTTAGTTTGTCGCACCCGCCCAAGTAAGCGCGAACTTACCGCTTTCCAATATATATGTGCATACCGCGGATTGTTGATATAAAATCAGCCTGAAAATATTGCTGTTGTACAACAGGGGCTCTTGTAGAATGTGTGGCAAGAGACCTTGACATCGCTGTCGATCTGCATCGTCTGCAGGGAGGATGTCTCTTGGATATGCAATGATTGCGGCAGGGTCGAAGATGGCGCCCACAGGCACTACTAACGCCTTTTATGACTGCAGTAAGAATCTAATGGTGAAATTTTTCATAGTGCAATTAGTGTCTCCTTAAATCATTTCCCATGCCTTCGTTTACATGAACATGCTTGCATTTTCTTTGCTGCTACTGCCGGTGGTGGCTGCACTTGTTCTGGGCTCATTCTACGGCCCGGCAGTGAACGCGTCACTGAACCCCGACAACGAAATTATGACTGCAAGCAACTCTACGTTCCAATCAGATACGTTTTCAGCGGCCGGTGCAATTGGCTCACTTGCCGGGGACAAACGCGACCCTGCCATCATAACCGGCAGGTGGAGCCTTGACGTACAAGGCGGCGCTGTCGCGGGCTTCTCAACAAACCTCACAATGGTAAATGCAAGCGGTGAAGACTATCGTACGGTCGAGCTATCAAACATGTCATCTGCGGAAGTGATTATGGACGCTAATGGCACCGCGCTTATCACCGGCTTGCTAGACGTTACAATAGACGGAACGGAAAAGCTGAGTGGAGTCCACGCGACGATTTGGCTCGTCAAGATCCGCGCGCTCAACATGACGCTGAGCGAGCCGGACTACCTTAACGAACCGATATATGGCACGACCGACCCACAGGAAGAAACTGCAGCAGCCGCGAGTGATATCATGAGCGAAGGCAGCAGCATATTTGGGAACATCACTGAAAAGTTCAGGCTACCCCAGCTGCCAAACCCGTTCAAATAGCTATTCTTTTGTCTCCATGTTCTGAAGCGGGATCGCAAGCTTGGGCTCACTCAGTAGTTCGGGTTGCTCGGTCCCAGCCTGCTTTTTCGTCTGAGCATTATTTGTGGCCTGCGCGGAATCGCCACCCAACTGCTTGCTCCTTGTGAGGAACTCTTTGAAGATCTTGCTCCGCTCGTCTCCCATCTCGCTCGTCTTCACTTCGAACACGCCGTGAATGACTAGCCTGTCATCTTTTTGATACAGTCCTACCTCGATGAGGCCGTGGCCGTTGTTGATAATAGCCTGCTTCATGCTGTCTACCAGCAGCTGCGTGTCGGGGTAGGGCCGAGGGACGTACGACACGACCTCGTCAATTATATTGTCGCCATATATCATGACTGGGTTGTTAATCAGCATGTAGTTTGGCACCTTGATGAGTCTGCCAGTGCGCACAGATGGCAAGCGCTCGCCATCACCCACTTCCATCACAGTCGTCCTCAATATGCCTATTTCCATGATGTCGCCTTTGGTCACCACTCCGCCGGAATTGATCTTGATCCTATTGCCGATCTTAATGTCTTTGGTCCTTTTGATGACCATCGTCGCAAGCAGGTCCGCGATGTAGTCCTTGAAAACAAGAGAGATGCCCATAGAGCTAAATCCAGTCAACAGTAGTGGTAAGTACGCTACCAATTCCTCGGACATTACTGCATCCTGTCTACCAGATCGGGATTAAGGCGTTGACTTGAAAATTTCTAACAAGGCATGAAAAACTGTTAAACTAGATCGACAGCTGCCTGGCGCATGAGAGGCACTCGACCACGGTTTTCCTTTCTCTATTCTCTATAACTTTGAATTTCTTACTGCCGCACTGCGGACAGATGGGGCACGCCCTCAGACCTTTTCCCAAGCCTACCACCTCTGTGGGTTACTGTCAGAGCCGGCAAGCACCTTCATCCTCTCAATGCCATTTATCTGCTCTATCACTTTTGCCACCGCGCGGGGCACGAGATGTTTCCACTGGCTGCCGGCAAGCATGAGGCGGCGTATGTTTGTGCCGTTGTACTCTTCCTTTTTCGCAAACCTAGGACTCTGGACCTTAAGCCGGGAATCCTCGTGGAGCGCAAGGTGCTTTACAAAGTCGTTGCCCGAGTAGAGCGCGTCAAAGGGCGGAGCCATCGATCTGAGGTAGGCAATCCATCGCGCGTTATTGTCGTCGTTTGGAACCGGGATTACGTAGCACTTTGAGATGTCGATTTTGTCTTCCTTTAGTGTTTCGTGTATCATAAGGACCCTCTCACCTGCGGTGAAAGGGTCCTTATCGATAAAGTTGAACTGCGCACTACCAATTATTATTATCAGCTCGTCGCATTCTTCCAAGATTTGCTTTGCCAGAGCAAGGTGGCCGCTGTGGAACGGTTGGAACCTACCTGTCATCAAGCCTCTGCTCGTCATGGCTTACCCAGCCTATTCTTCCACTGCTCTATTTCCTTTGCTTCTATCTTTCGGAAGATGGGCTCGATCTTGCCAAGCTCGTGACCCGGCGCAATCGCCCTGATGTCCTTGGCCGATTCCCACGCTTGCTCGTGCACGCTGCCGTCCAGCTTGAGCTGGCTCCATATTTTTTCGCATGAAAACGGGATGAATGGCTCGAGCAGGATTGCCAATGAGCGCACTGCATTTACAGAAACATACAACGTAGTGTTTGCGGTATTCTTGTTTGCCCAAGGAGCGTTTGCTTGGAAATACTGATTCATGTAGCTGCTATATTTCAGAATCCTCTTGAGTGCCTTGTCTATTTGGTTGGCTGTCAATAAATCGCCTATTTCATAGACTGCTCCTGCAAGCTCTTTTGCAAGCGAATCGTCAACATTTGAAGGCTCGGGGACGCTACCGCTAAACGATTTTTGCGTGAACGACAATGCCCTATTGACAAAGTTGCCGACGTTGGCGATGAGCTCGTTATTTATCCTTTCATAGAAGGCGTCAAAATCGAAATTTAGGTCGTCCTGCGAATAAGTCACCACAGACGCGATGTAAAATCGCAGATAATCGGGGTTGAACGTGGAAGTGAAATCCTTGAGCCCGATGTACCAATTCCTGCTCTTTGATATCTTTTGGTTCTGTAACATGAGGTGGCCCCTTGTAGGAATATAGTCTGGCAGCTTGTATTCAGAGTTGAGGCCAAGGCGCATTGCCGGCAGGAAAAGATAGTGGTGGTAGACGATGTCCTTGCCGATGAAATGGTAAACTTTAGAGTCGTTCCAGAACTTTTTGCCGTCGTACCCTTTGTCGCTGACAAATTTTACAAGTGACGAAATGTAGCAGAGATGGTTGTCAAACCAACCGTAGAACACCTTGCCTTTTGCCTCCGGTATCGGCACGCCCCATGAAAGATCGCGGGTGATGTCCCAGTCCTGCAAGCCCTCATTTATCCAATTGATGACATAGTTCTTAACTTCTGGCTGCAGCTGCTCATTTGTCGACAACCAATCCTTTAGCTTTTGTCCAAAGCTTGATAGTCGAAAAAAGTAGTGCTTGCTTTCCTTCTTGACCGGCGGCCTCCCGCATATTGCACACTTTGGGGCCAAAATTTGATCAGGAACACGGCCGCACTTTTCACAAAGATCAGAGTATTGGTTTTCGGCGCCGCAGTTTGGACACTTGCCTATTACATAACGATCGGGCAAAAACTTGTCGTCAAAAGTGCAGTAAAATTGGATAACATTCTGATCGTAGATGTGCCCGTTTTCGCGAAGTTTTTTGAAGACATGCTGGACAAACTCGACATTTTCCTTGGAGCTTGTCTTGTAGAAAAAATCAAATGATATGCCCAATGAACTGAAATCTTCATAATCGCGCTTGTTCCACAACTCGACATATTCCTCAGGGCTCTTTTTCTCCTTCTCCGCTTTTATCAAAATAGGGGTGCCAAAGTCGTCGGTGGCGCAAATGTGATAGGCTTTTTTCCCGGATAGCCTTGAGAAGCGCGTGAAAATGTCTGCCGGAAGGTACGTCGAGGCAATGTGTCCGATGTGTATCTCGCCATTTGCATAAGGTAGGGCGCTCGTAATGACTGAGCTCTTGCTACTGTCCGACATGACAATTTCACTCTTTGCTCTGCATTTTAACCTAACTGGAGGCTTGGTAATGCTTCTGCTCTTCTGTCATTTCGTCGATCCTGATGCTCATGACATCAAGCGCATACTTTGCTACTTGGTCATCTATTTTTTCCGGCACGGTCAGGCACACGCCAAGCCGCAAGCTCTCCAACGGCCGCGCGCGCTCGTTTTTTACTCTTATTTTTTCAATAATGCTCATCCGGTGAAGCCCATCCATATGACCTTCCCTGTTTGCGAGCTTCTCGTCCGCTATCATGCCGAACATGTTTTCGCAATATTTGGACTTGCAAAAAAAAGCTACTGGTTCTCGTACTCTTGCCTGAACTTGGCCCTTCCCTTTCTCATTATCGCGAAAAGTGCTAGTATCACAGCTATCCACACGGCTGAAAGCATGATGTTGGTGAAGCTGACGTACAGGTAAGGCGTCGCATCAACGAGGTCCTCCTGAATGTCCTCGATTGATGCGTGGATGTCATAGAGGCCGGTGTTGTATTCCGTACTGTACGGCTCGAGCGACGATATCGAGTTCGCGCGGGCCACAATGTCGTCAAGGTTCCTTTGAATCAGACCAAAGTCAGTCCTTGCAGTCGGGAACGACCACACGGGGTTGCCGCTCTCAGGCATCTCCCTCTTGGCAGCCTTCACAAAATTTGCAACTGTTTCCGGGGTTTGGGCCGACTCTGCCCTTGACAGGTATCCTAAGGCGCTGTCCACAGGATAAATGGCTTGTTGATATCCATAAAGGGCCATGCCTGTGCCAAAAACAATGAGGACCAGAACGCCAACCATCATGAGCCTGTATGACGATGCCATGCAGAACGATATAGCAACCCGGGCGATATTTAGGTGTGGCGGAAGCATATTCGACCCGGATAACCATTTTATAACCAGATTGCTTACCGCACGGTAGTTGGCATTTGTTAAGGTTGCCCAGAGGGGCGAGATCAAAGAGAACGGAGGCAAAGAGCTCGATGTCAACGGTACCAGGGTCGCGCTCTTTTGCGCGAAGGGCAAATACTATGCCATCGAAGCTCTTTGCCGTCATCAGGATGGCTCTCTGGCACCTGGAAAAATAGACGGCGAAGTGGTGGAATGCCCGCTGCATTCTTGGCATTACAACATCAAGACAGGCGAGCTCCTGGACTACCTTGAGGGGGTCAGGCTGACTACCTACAAGGTGGATGTCCGGGGAAATGACATTTACATCGAAGTCTAGTAAAGGTAAAAAACCCGGGCAAACTGCTTTAGCGGCAGTGAAGTTATACAACACTCTCAGCCGCCAAGTAGAAGAAATGAAGTCGCACGACAATACAGTCAGGATGTACGTCTGCGGCGTCACCGTGTATGATAATTCGCACATCGGCCATGCGCGCACTGTAATTGTGTTTGACACGCTGCGAAGATACTTGCTATCAAAAGGCTACAAGGTTGTGTTTGTACAGAATTTCACTGACGTGGACGACAAGATAATTAATCGCGCAAGAGCAGAAGGCAGAAAGGCAGAAGAAATATCCGAAAAATACATCGACAGCTACTTCCGCGACTTTGGCGGCCTGAACGTCATGAGGGCAGATCATTATCCAAAGGCAACCGAGCACATCAAAGAAATGATACAGCTGATTGACGGCCTTATCAAAAAAGATCACGCCTACCTGACATTGAACGGCGTTTATTTTCGGGTCAAGTCGTTTCCCGGCTACGGCAAATTGTCAAGAAAGCCGGTAGAGGAGCTCGAATCAGGCTCAAGAATCGAGGTCGACCCATCAAAGGAAGATCCACTCGACTTTGCGCTCTGGAAATTCTATTCAGAAGATCCGGTCTGGGCAAGCCCATGGGGCAAGGGGAGGCCTGGCTGGCACATTGAGTGCTCTGCGATGTCACTCAAGTACCTTGGCGACACTTTCGAGATTCATGGTGGTGGCCACGATCTTGTCTTTCCCCACCACGAAAACGAAATAGCCCAGTCAGAATCCTACACGGGCAAGCAGTTTGCCAAGATATGGGTCCACTCTGGCATGGTCACGATAAACTCGCAAAAGATGAGCAAATCGCTAGGTAACATCGTGACTATTGAGCAGGCGCTAAAGAGCTGGGGGATGAACCCGCTCCGGCTTTACTGCCTGTCGGTGCACTACGCCAAGCCACTTGATTATACTCATGAATTATTGGGAGAGTCGGTGCGTAGATGGCGTCAGATAGAGACGTGTGCCTTCGAGCTGCGCTCTGCTACCGGATTTGGAGGTGAAGTTGCGGCTATACGCCAGATATGCGAGGAATCCACGAAGGCGTTTGAAGCCGCTATGGACGACGATATGAACACGGCGCTTGCGCTGACAGAGTTCCTGAAACTTGCCACCAAACTAAACCAATATTCGGCTGCAGACAAGCTGACTAAAGAAATGGCCGATATAGCATTACCAATATTTAACAACATAATGGACATCCTTGGGCTGAAGACAGTTATTGCGGGCGAAAAAGAAAGGAAAGAAATAGAGGAATTGGTAGCAGAGCGAAATAGACTGCGAGCAGAGAAAAAATTCGAGGAGGCAGACAAGATCAGGAAAAAGCTGCTAGAGAGCTCCGTAGAACTTTTGGACCACAAGGGCAGGACAGTATGGGTGAAGAGGGAAAGGCCGGAGTAGGCAAAATTTCACTCTTTTGTGCATCTTGTTGCGCTCCCGGGCTAATGTGGCAGCTTGATGCCACAAGGATGTAACAATGAAGATAGTGGACGGCAAGCGTATGGGCTCAGTCACAGTCTTTGAGGATACCCTCATGCTAGCTGAAGTAGTGGGCGATGTAATACTCAACAGAGGTCACCTCGAGCTGAAGGGAAAAGTTTTAGGCAACCTATTCGTGCGCGAGGGCACCTGCAGGATGCTGGGCATCGTGCGGGGAAACCTTGAGAACGAAAGTGGCGATGTCGAGGTCTTTGGCACTGTGCATGGAAAGGTGATAACAAAGAATGGCTATACCTACGTCAACCCCGGCAGCAAGGTGGGCGCCATTGAAAATGCCGTGCCGGCAAGGAAAGAGGAAACAAAAGAGGCAGTCAGTACCTAGGTCTTTTCCTGTCTTATCTTGTCCAGATCTTTCTGTAGCACCTCAATGGTTTTTGGTATTTCTTTTTCCGCGCACTGGAGGCATACCTGCTGCAGTGACAGCGGATAGGTGAAATATTTCTCACCAAGGGCAATGTCCTTCTTGCACGTTACACACTTTTTCAACTTGTACGGGTCCGTATTCTTGATAATCAAACCTCGACTACTTCACCCTGGTCGGGCGCGCGCGCGTCGTAGCCGTATTTCTCTTTGATCTCCTCAGCAAACTTGATGCACGAGGCGCCATCGCCGTGCACTGTCAGCACCTTGGGATTGCCCTTAACTTTATCCAGTATTTCAAAGAGCTCACTTCTGCTATTATGACCAGAGAATTCAAAACGCTTGACGTCGGCATAGCATTTCTTTATCTTTCCATCAAAGTTGGCCACGCGCTTGTCAAGGAGCATCCTCCCCGGCGTTCCTTCACCCTGGTACGACACAAGGGCAATGCCGTTCTTGTCGCTATCTGCTATCTGCTGTGTGTAAAAGACAGCAGTACCTCCGACGAGCATGCCTGCCGGCGAAATTATTGCGCACGGCTCGTTGACTACCTTGCGTCTCCTGTTCCAGCCCTGTATCCACTCTGCCTCGCCTATGGCGCGCTTGAACATATCGGGGTCCTTGAGGAACGTGGGGTGACGGCTCATTATTTGGTTCGCTTTCAGGGCCATCCCATCCATCACGACCTTATGCTTGAAATTATAAGACTTGAGTACGCACGCTATTTCTTGAGCCCTCTCCACCGAAAACGATGGAATAAACAGAGTGCCGCCGCGCTCTATGACATCGTTAGCGTATTCAATGAGATTCTTTTCCGCCTCTTCGCGAGGCTGTTGTTCAGTCTGTGAATAAGTGCTCTCCGTTATCATCATGTCTATTTCACCAAAGTCGAGATCGGCAGGCCTTAAAAGTTTCGAGCCGCGGGTGTTGATGTCTCCGGTGTAGAATATCTTCTTGCCATCATGCTCTACCACCACGCTCGCGCCGCCCACAACATGCCCGGATTCGTGAAGGGTCACCTTGGCGTCGTTTACCGAGTAGGGCTCTCTATACTGCAGGTTCTTTGAGCTCTTTAGCATCGTCATGACATCAATGTATTCAAACGGCAGGTAGAACCCAGACAGCTTGATCATGTCTTCGATCAATAATTCAGATAGCTCAAACGTTGGCAGAGTGCCCAACGCCGGGATGTCGACCTTGCCAGACAAATACAGCGACGGCACAAAGCCTGAATGATCAAGATGGGCATGAGTAATGACTACCGCGTCTACTTCTTTTGGCATGATGTGCATCGGAAAAATGGGCTCCCTTTTTAGTAGAACGCCATAGTCCATCAGAATGTTGGTGTGGTCACAATTTACGAGAAACGCGGAGCGACCGACCTCTTTGGCCGCTCCCATTACCTTTACTTTCAATTTGTTTTTACAATAAAGCTGTTGGCATTACACGCTTTAAATCTTGCTAATCATATTGCACTTGCCACAGCGGCACCGGCGCTGCCGGGTTCTCCAGCTTTTGCAAATAGCGATACCCGCATTCGTCAAGGACACTTTCAAAGTTGTATCGGTCAACTGGCTCTTTAGCAACCTGCTTTTTGAGCGCATCTTTGACGATACAGGCCTTTTCTGGCACTGTGTAGACGTACCATAAATTATGCGCGCCGCGCATCTTGGAAAGTTCGGCTTGTTTTCCGTCCGGTATTTTTGTGTAATGCCTGTTCATGATCTCGGTATTGACGTCCTCCCACGAAGGTGTCCTCCACCACGCGATTTTCTGGAAGCCGTGGCCGTCAAACTCGGCTGCCAGGCTTATGCCCTGGTCGAGCGTCGTGATGATTACATCCGTGCTGCGCGCAACTGGATCGCGGAAATCCTGTCCCGGCTCCATCCAGCCGACGAAGATTACATCATACTTCTTGTCTATCCAATGCGCGTCGGCGATCCTGATGTATTCGGGTTTGACAACGTCTAGACCATAGAAAATGCTACCCTCCTTTTCGATCCCTTCAGCATTTGGTAGAAATTCTCTCATACACTTCAAAAAGTCACCGTAGCCGCATCCCACATCAAGGTAGCTCGGGGTGCTCGAGACCGCTCGGGCTATGGCGGCGACGCGCATTACGTCTACCTTGCGATAAGCAAAGTACGAGCCAGTGAAAAATGGGAAGCTGTAGCGCTCGTGCTCTGACGATAATGCGGCTGATCTGAATTGCGCTAACGCCTGCTTTGCCTTGCGCAAGTCCTCAAGATTGAAAGGCATCTAGTCGAATATCACTTCCCATAATTTTCTGTTGGTTGCGAGTACCGGGAGCTCCTCTTTGTAACGGAAGCCACACTCATCAAGCACAGACTCGAAATCGAACCTATCACTCTGGTCTTCTCTCTCCAGCTGCAACTGTAGGCCCGATCTGATCCTGCCTGCAATGTCAGGCTTTGCATAGACGTACCAAAAGTTATGGGCAGTTCGGAGCACGGCCAACTGTTGCTTCTTGTTGGCGTCAAGCGACGGTGTGTAGTACCGGTTCATAAGCTCCGCATTCACATCTATCCACGAGGGTGTTCTCCACCACGCCACGCGCTGAAAGCCAAATTCCTCATATTCGCAGCCTCCGTTTATCCCGCATTGGCCCCCAGCGTCAAAAGTCGTAATCACACATTTTGCGCAACGGGCCACGGACCTGCGAAAGTCCTGCCCCGGCTCCATCCAGCCAACAAACGCGACGTCTACCGGCTCCGACAAGCCCTCAACTGGCATGAGCTGGATGTAGTTAGGCTTGGAGACTTGGAAGATATAAAAAATGCTTCCTTCCTTTTCGAAGCCGTTTGCATCCGGCACAAGCCAGCGCACCTTTTCTAGAAAGTCTCCGTACCCGCAACCAATGTCGACAGACCTTGGTTTTTCAGAAACTGAGTTAGCAATTGCTGCCACCCTCCTTATATCGACTTTCCGGTAAGCGAAATATGAACCAGCAAAGAACGGGAATATGTAGCGGGCATGGTGGGTAGGGGGATTGCGTGCCAGAAATTGCTGATAAGCTTTGTACGCTTCCTGCAATTCCTGAATCGCAAAAGGCATAGCTTACTTTCTCTTTCCAATCCCTATATTTCTAATGCGTTGCGAAATCCCTCGCCATTGCATATAACGGCGTTTGGAAAAACCCAGCTTTGTTAAATAAGTCGATTTCTAAGGTAACTTTTTTAACACAAAGGGGACTTTTTTAACGGCGAAATTCGTTTTTTAACAAAACGGCGTTATTTAACAAAGCCGAAAAACCCAAAACGCTTATTAAGTTCGGTTTTCACTTTGGTGGTATGGTTAGGAAATTTGATGATTGGTGGAGGACTGTTCCAGCTGACTTGAAGACAAAGGCTCGCAGAGGCGACGAATCAAACAAACCGTTGCTCAACCAGGTTAACTATGTTCTTCTGCATCTTCATTTGGCAGGCAAGCATGATGCCAAGCCAAGTCATGAAGAACTGAAGGATTGGTTACACAGCGGCCAAGTAGACGTTCTTCGAATGAACAAATAAAATTTCTTTTCTCTTTTCCTTTCTTTTCTTCGATTTATCGACGGTGCGTGCTCGCTTCCACTATGTTATAACACCGTTTTGCAATATCCATAGGGTTTAAATAGTTTCGAACAATACTGACGTGTAAGTGAATTAGAGATGCCAATTGCTATACTTCCAGACATCGATGAGCAAAGATGCATTGGCTGTGCACTCTGCGTAGAGATCTGCACTGCCCTCGGCCCAGACGTTCTTAGGGTAAAACCAGTCGAAGGATGGAAGAGGGGTAAGGCGTTCGTCTTTTATCCAGAAAGATGTATCTCAGACGGTGCGTGTTTAGGTGTATGCCCGACACACTCTATCTTCTGGATGAGGCCGATGGAATACACTCCAGGACAGCCAGTCCCTCTGCATAAGAACGGTGTGTTCAGCAAGGGCTGGGAAGAAGGTTAAGTCCCGCACAGCGAAACTCCTTTCCTTTTTTCATTTTTATTTTCTAATTATTCCCAAAAGTTATTGTAGGTTAATTTTTCCTCAAATATGTCGTGATATAGGCCAAGCCGCCAGCAAACACTCCTATGCTCAGTAATCCTGTAAATGCGGCAATTATGGGGACGAATGGCTCCATAATTGCCGCATTTGGTTGCAACGAATCGCTTCCTAGAATAACTCCAAGTACCCCAGAGCCTGCAAGACCCGCAAATACCATGGCGATGGTGGTTGCGGCTCCACCAAGGTTCATGCCTACAAAGTGTATCCATGCAAGAACAGACCTGAAACCCCGGATCTGCCTTCCCATGTCGACCTCAAGATGGTTGTAAAAAACCGCCGTTACTGCTATCGCGACGACGAGTATGAGGTAAAAGATGTACCCAAGGAAGAACCATTTTGCCGGACCTTCAAATGACAGCGAAAGAAACTGAATGATGTTGGTCCCAGAAGTTAGCATCTGCGCAGCAACAATAACCAACGTAAGACCGGTGATTATCGCACCTTGAACTATAGCAGCTATTATGAACCTATTAGACCATACGCTGTTGGCAATGCCTTGCAAGTCACTAGCAATTGGCATTGGGGATATTATTATGCTATTATAGCAAAAGCCTTATCTGCTATAACCTACATTATTTCAATTAATGTGCGACTACATGTATTATGAGCACAGGCAAAAGGGGAAACTGAAGAACCTGATACCTGCAGAGGAACCCGAGCTGGAGAATGTCGAAGAGCAGCCATTGACAGTCAAGGCCTAAACCCCTTCCTTCTTTTTTGCATCTTGGACTTTATGTCTGCCATACTTAGTGACTCAATGCCAAGATCTCTAAGGAGAGCGATTGCAGTTTTCAGGCTTACTCTATGACCGACGCTGACGTACAATTTCTTGCTAATAGCATAGCCAAGAATCTCGCCGCCAACCTCTACAAAGCCATCAGTCCGCACAATTCCACACAACAGACTTTTTGCCACTCCTATAGTAGGCTTGTCCAGCATTACGCCGACGTAGCACGCAAGGCCGCATTTCCTTGGATGTAAGAGCCCATGGCCGTCGACTAGCAATAGGTCATAGTCACTCTTTAGCAACCTGAGCACGTGGAATATGGGCTCGGCCTCCCTTAACAGCAAGAGCCCGGGCACATAGGGATGTGTTGCTTGAGTTTCCGCGTCGACAGATTCTAACAATTGCGAATTTCTATCCGTCACCACTGCAGAGCAGTAAGCGGTGTTGCCGGTGTAAGCAACGTCGACTCCACAAATGTGGCTGATCTTGCCAAAATCGTCTTCTGTCGCTACCTTTTTTGCAATTTCCTTTTGCAGCTTTATCGCGTTGCCGTATATCAAACCGCAGAAATATCATCGACAAATCGGGCATTTAGCCTTGCAGTTATTGCAGCCTGCTTCATGAAATCGTCAGCGATGATTACCACTTGTTCAAACCTTCCTGCAAATTCACACAGCGAGTCAATAAAAGTGGGATAGTCCCCAATCTTGTGGCCTGACCTTGTGGCAAGGTTGTGCGATGCCGGGAAAATGTCCGATATTTCGGCTGGGATAATGCCTAGGAACGGGGTATAGCTGCAGATCTGCGCGTCAGGGAACTTTTTCATGATCTCCTTGTAGCTCCTAGTGGAGTAGAAGGGGTGGACTTCGCCTTCGGGACATAGTATTAGCATTTTCTTTGACGACTGGAATCCTGCGGCTGCCTTTCTAAACCACTTTGCCTCCGGCCGATGTTGGTCTATCGGCTCATAGAAAAAGATCGCTCTTTCCTTGAAAAGTGGTGTGCCGTTCCCAAGCATTTCGATGTCCTTGAAGAGTCGCACTGCCTCCATGAGCTTTGGATGCGCCCGCGCTTTTTGCATGATGTATTCCCACAGTCGGCCATACATTATTGCCTGTTTGACTGCATCGACCTCGGCCTTCAGTACGTGGAGGTTGTGTTTTGCAACTTCAATTACGCGCTCATCTCTCTGCATACCCCGCAACTCATTCAGGCTATGAGAGGAACATATCGGGCACTGGCATGGCAAATATGCAAGTTCGTCGAACCTGACCGTTCCATTTGGAGTCATATACCTGCCGTCCTTGGCGTACAGCATGTAGGATGCAGAGTCGAACATGTCGCAACCAAGCGCGACTGCTAGAGGGATTGTGAGCGGGTGGCCTGCTCCAAAAAGGTGTACAGGCTTTGCGGGGATGATTTTTTTGGCCGCGACTATCATGCGCGCAAGCGTCGCAAATTCATATGCTTCCATCAATTCGACCGGACTTCCAAGCGCCATCAGCTTATAGCCCATCCTGTCAAGCTCCCTTGCAGAATGCTCTACCAGATCATAGTGCTCAGCGCCCTGCACAGGGCCGACCCAGATCGCGTCGGTTTCACCACCTACCTTTAATGCCTCCTGGGCATTTTTCAGCGTAACTTCGACGTATTCTTTTGCCCTGTCATGGTCGAGGCCATACCCCGTCGGCTTGTCAAGAGGAATCGGTATGTCGCTCTTGATTTCTTTTTCAAACTGCGCCATCACTGCCGGCTCGACTTCGATGGAGCCGTATTCAAGCACTTGATAGCCGCCGGAGTCGGTCATTACTGCCCCGTCGTAGCCGATAATGTCATGTATGCCGCGCTTTCGCGCTTCGTCGCCATAATGGCGCAGCGTTATGTAGGCGTTTGTAATCACAACCTGGAAACCCATGTCTTTCAAAAACTGTGTGCTGACCGTCTGCCTTATCGGGTGGACTACCGGGACAAACGCCGGAGTCTCGACGATGCCGTGTGGGGTCTCGAGCCTTCCTATGCGAGCTGCCAGATCCGAGTACCGGACCTCGAACACGACTACCTCTTTGTCTCCCTCTTAAACTCGTCGTAAATGGACCTGACCCTGTCTGCAGCCAGCCCGGAGCCTTCCTCAACGCCTGACTGGGTCACCTTTATCTTGTCCATGACTACTATTGCTCCAACATCCTCCCTGATTTTCACAAGACCGGGGAAAACCCTTGACAGCCTTTCTGCTAGCGCCTTGAAGTCAAACGGCTTTTCCATCAGCCGGATTTCCTTGACAAACGAGCCGTTAATGATCACCTTCAGTATGCCCTGGCCTTCCACATTGTCAAGCACAACGTCGAGCTTTTCGTCAATTCCGGCAAGCGTGCCATTGTAAGCCTTTTGATCTGAAGTTTCTACGGAGACTTTTTTTCCAAGGAACTGGAGTGCCTCCTCTCCGAATTTGCGAGTAACAACTGCACCCATTGCTTGATTGATAACTTTAGAGTAGTATATATACGAATTTTTGTATCTCAGCATGCCCGATAGTCTCCAATGCAGTTTTCCAGCGCGACATTGTGCGTTCGACCTGAGTCAAGCCGTCAAGCTTGCTATGTTGCACCCCACCTGGCTTTTTGGGCCTTTTTCGTCGAAATACACGTCGACGTGTGTGTAAACGGGCCTTGTTTAAAAACATAGGTTTTTGCTCGACTTCTTAAACAGCTCAACAAGTTCCTAAACAAACTGTCATGTTTCTAAACAATAGAGAAATCGTGGTAGCCACGGTGTTCCTTGCATTCGTCCGCACCCCGTGCAGAAACTTTTAGTAGAAAAAAATTGATAATTCACCTACAGTCGAATAGACCATGCTATGGTTCCTAGAATGACATTCTGCAAGAACGTTATAGCTGAAGATGCCATAGAGTTATCGAAAAGCGTGAAATACAATAGTGCTACAAATGTTCTGATGTCCTTAGTACATCCACTTGGAACAACAAGCTTTCTGAACAACATCTCAGCAAGGACGATCGCTACGATAGCTACGGCAGCTGTACTTTTGTTGGCCGCTGCATCCGTAATTGTCGCAGCATTTGCAGATCCAGGAGACTGTGCATCCGGAAGCAAAGGAAAATGTACATCCCGTTCTGCAATGCCTGAAGTACCAGCAGGAGAAAGCCCTCAACCAAATCCGATGAGAGCACAAAGTTAGGTTGGATGAGCCGGTCCAACTATTTTTTTACTACCCATACCCCCGACACAATTTTCTGTATGCTATACAAGGACTCGAAACAACTTGATCTGCCAAGCGCTTTTTTTAAAACATGGATTTTTGGTCGAGTTTCTAAACAAGGCGGTGTAAACGTTAGTATTCAAAGAATTTCTGCATGTCACCGCGCCGTGACACCATTGTAAGCCAGTCTATTCCTGCAGGCTTGGGCTTTTCGCGCAAAGCGCGCATTATTTCGCCGGTCGTCTGATCCGGCGTTTTGCCAGTAGTGTCAAATTCAACAATTTTGCTCCTGCCAAAAGTTTTCACAGAGTCATAGAACGACACGCCAAGAATCTCGCTTGCAAGGTTCTCTTTGATCTTTTCCGAGCTGTAACCTCTTTTCTCAAGGGTCTTTTCAAGCTCGTATGGTGATCTTCGCAATACAGCCACCATGTTGATGCCGGCTGGCTTTAGCACATAGGGTGCAAGGTGCCCGACTACCAGCATGTTCTTTCTTGCTTTCAACAACTTGGCAAGCAGACTGCGCAGCTTTTTGGCGTCAACTTCAAGGCCGCGCTCGGTCTTTTTTGCAATGGCGTTGTTGTCTGTGGCAATCCTATTAATGTCGATTATTTCTGCTCCTGTCTTGTCTGCGATTAATCTCGCGCTTGTGTGCTTCCCGACGCCGGGGTTGCCCGTGATGACCAGCTTCAACCTGAGTGAATATTTGCGGTAGACTATTTATTCGTGGGCTTCTCAACGAAACCATGCGGACTTGCGAGTCATGCGGCAGGGTCAGGTTCTATTCGCTCAATTTCCTACTCTCAAAAACAATATGCAACGAATGCTATCTGAAAATGAAGGAAAAGCAAAAGAATAACGCTTAGCCCTGCGCGCTTCCGCACTTTGTGCAGAATTTTGAGTTAGCCTTCAGCCTATTGCCGCAGCTGATGCAAAATTTCGCCTCCGGCTCGACCGTTTCCCTGTCAAGAGGCCTCAATTGCGGCGGAGACATCTGGTCACTGGGCGCAGTCTCGATCCCTCCGTACATTTCAGTCACCGCGCCGCTTGGCTTGAACGAGTCATCCGTGTCGGGCGCAAGCTCTTCCTCTTTCCTGCCCCCTTTCTCTTCAAGGTACAGCAAGAGCCGAGGCCCACGCTCGCTGCCTGGCAGGTTCACAGGTTCCCCGAGCCACAGTGCAAACTTTCTCAGCGTCATCTCTGGAGTGGAAAACGTAAGCGAGTGGGTCGACATGTACTCCTCTGTGGCGGCTCTGCCATTGAACACTTTTGCCATCATAGAACAAAGCCGGAAAGTGGCTATTAATTATTGCGACCTGCCGCACTTGCTGCAGAACTTTGCTTGCAATGGTATTGAAGCGCCGCAAACTATACAATTCTTGGTGCCTGCGCGCTGCTTTGGGAGCTCAATCTCAACCGGTCTGAATGTTGGCTCTTGTGGCAAAGGAAGGCTGTATCCGCCTGCCGACGGCCCGACTGTCCCGCCGGCGCCTACGAAGCCGCCTATGCCAAAACTTGCCTGAGGGGCAGATGGGTATGAGCTACCGCCCGTTGGGCTCTTGATGGAAGTGCCTTTTTCCATCGCAGTCTTCATTTCTATTATCACGCGCGCGGAGAGAAAATTTAATGCAGATGTAGCCACAAGGTATTCGCCTATCTTTGTAAAGAACTCCTTGCCCCCCATCTTGCCTTGCCTGTAGAGCTGGTTTGCGTCGGTAAACGATTCATACAAGTTTTGCGTATCGTTGACCAGCTGCTTGAGCTTCTCGGCTAGTCCTCCGAGAGTATCGACCCCAAAAGACATTAAAAAATAGAAAACCTGCGGGCTTTAAAAATGGTGTGCCCGCCAGTCGTTTTTAGTTGTTGTCGTAGCCGCGGTTGCCGCCGTAGCGTCGTCCACCACCGCCGCCGCGGTAACTGCTTCCGCCACCACCACCATAGCCCCTGTGACCGCCGCCTCGGTCGCCTCCGCGCCTGTAGCCGCCATATCCTCCTCCACCGCTGCCGTAGCGTCGTCCACCACCGCCGCCGCGGTAACTGCTTCCGCCACCACCGCCGTAACCACCGCGCCTGCGGTATCCGCCACCATAAGATTGTGGCTGGCGTTGCGGAACAACCGGAACGATGATTCCCATTTCGTCGTTTAGTTTGCGTATTGGTAGCTGGGTTTGCGCAAGGATACGGTCAAAGTCGGCAATCCTGTCGTTCGAGACAAGCGATATTGCCTTTCCCTCTCCGCCGGCCCTGGCGGTCCTTCCGATCCTATGGAAGTATATGTTTGGGTCATCTGGCACGTCATAGTTGATAACGTGACCGACCGCCTGAACATCGATTCCCCTTGCCGCGATGTCTGTCGCGACAAGAATGTCTTCGGCCCCTTTCCTGAACTTGTTCATCGCGTTGTCGCGCTGCTTTTGCGACAGGTCACCGTGGATCGTGACTGCGCTAAAGTTCTCATGTCTGAGGTTGTACGCGACCCTGTCGGCGCGCTGCTTTGTAGCCGCAAACACGATTGTCTGCGCCTTAGCGTCCTTGTTCTGCTTGATAAAATTGCAGAGGTGCTTGAATTTTTCGCGCTCTTCAACCACCAGATAAGATTGTTCGATGGTGTCAAGACTGATCTCTTCTTCGTTGAGCCTCACCTGCTCGATTTCGTCGCGTTTCATGTATTCCTCTGCCAGCCTCAGAATTTCTGGAGGCATCGTAGCAGAGAATAGGCACGTCTGCCTGTCTTCGCTCACGTAGAACAAGATGAACTTGATGTCGTCGATAAAGCCCATGTCGAGCATCCTGTCTGCCTCGTCGAGCACCACGAACTTGACATCATCAAGAATTATCGAGCCCTGTTTGATATGGTCGATAAGCCTACCGGGCGTCGCGACTACTATCTGCACGCCCCGCTGGAGTCTGTCCAGTTGCATGTTGATGCTCTGGCCGCCATAGATAGCGACCGCCTTGGTTCCTGTGTACCTTGCGAACCGGTTGATCTCAGTCGTGACCTGCACCGCAAGTTCCCTTGTCGGAGCAAGTATCAGGGCCTGCACCGGGCCGTCCGGCTTGATCTTTTGTAATATCGGCAGGCCAAAAGCCGCCGTCTTACCTGTTCCTGTGTGCGCCTGTCCTACGACATCTTTACCTTTCAAAACAAGTGGTATAGCTGCCTCTTGTATAGGGAACGGCGCCTCAAATCCATTTTCGGAGAGTGCTTTTGTTAGTTGTGCACTCAATCCTAATTCTTCAAATGTTTTCGTCATTTTCCTTTTTCACTTTTTGTGTGTTCTTTTGTATTCACAAAAGCCACGGAAGAGATGAAAAGCGTTTTTCTTACTCTTGACAAATCTGCCGTGCAGAAACTTTTGTCTTATTTCTATCTAGACAGGGCGGAAATATAAGGTATGCGGCAGCAATTCAAGTTTAAATTTCCAACTATTCTAACGAGTGTGGTATTACATGCCAGATCCAAACGCCAAGCGCCTGCTCTGGTTCCTCTTTGTAGGCTCGCGCGGCGGCGAGAATAGGATCAAGATAATCAGCCTTCTCAAGGAGCGGCCTTACAACATGAACCAGCTTGCTGAGGCACTGGGAGTCGACTACAAGGCGATCCAACATCACATTGGCGTCCTGGAGAAGAACAACATGGTCACCAGAGCTGGCGAAAAGTATGGTGTGCTCTATTTCATTTCCAACTATCTTGAAGTCAATATAGAGGCCTTTAATGAGGTTAGGGAGACGATAGATAGAAAGAACTTGAATAGATCTGGAAAAAAGTAAATAAGCCGATTTCCGTCCTCTGATGATCAATGTCTTTGCTGATGGATGTTAGCTCGATAGTGGGTATGGCAAACATGGCGATACTGATTGCACTACTAATAGTGTATGCGAATATCTATCGAAAGACCAGAGCCACCTTTACTGTCGGCCTTATGGTGTTTGCAGGCATGCTGATGCTCCATAACGTGATAGCAGTTTATGGTTATTTTGCAATGGCGCCGCTCTACTCTGACAACTTGCTGCCATACTTTGTCGGGATACACATTGCCGAGCTTGTAGGGCTTGTAGCTCTTCTGAAGGTCACGGTATGGCCTGAGGGAGTCAAGACTACTCCAAAAGCAACTTAATCCAATTTGGTGTAAATTTGGAAAAAAGTATTAATGCAAAAATCAGGAGCTGCTGCATTAATTGGTAGAAACTAGCGTTCTGGTATCTGCGCTTGCAGGCGTGGGATCCTTCTTCTCACCGTGCATCCTGCCGATAATCCCTGCGTTTGTGTCATATCTGTCAGGTACTACCCTGACAGAGATCCAAGGCCAGAACCAGGCCGGCGGCGCTTCGGTCGCAGTGAAAAAGTCTACGCGACTCAACATCTTCTTGAATACGGTGTACTTTGTGTTGGGCTTTTCGCTCGTGTTTGCAGTGCTCGGGGTGATATTGAACAGCTTCCTTGCCAATGTTGGCAGCGGCTTTCAGACTACGCTCCAGACGATAGGTGGTGGTGTAATAATCGCGTTTGGCGCATACCTTATCCTCTCCACAAAAATACGGGTGCTCAACTTTGAAAGGAGGATTACCCATATCCCTCGCTTCAAGACGACCTATCTTACGTCTTTCGTGTTCGGAGCCGCATTTGCATCCGGATGGACGCCATGTGTAGGTCCGATACTTGGTACCACGCTGACGCTTGCCGCGACATCTCCGGGCGCCGCTTACAATTCACTACTCGCATATTCGCTTGGGCTAGGCGTGCCGTTCCTTATCACTGGCGCCTTCTTCTCGCAGTCGACCAAGATGATCAAAAGGATGATCAAGCACCTGAAATACTTTAACCCCATAATGGGCGCAATCATGATCATACTGGGCATCCTCGTACTGACTAACCAACTTAGCATAATTGGCAACTTTCCGCTTGCAAACGAGATAATTAACCTAGAGAGGGGTTTTACGTGAAGACGGACAATCTGAGCGCGCTTGCTGTCGGCATCGGGGTAGTGGCACTTATCGCTGGTTTTGGCATCTACTTCAACAGCCCGGAGCTCAACAAGGCGGCCTCTGGCCAAAATGATAATTTCGTGCCTGCAATCACAGATGGAAACGCTACTGTTCAGATAGACAAGTCGCACTTCAGGCTGGCCCCGGAAGTCGCAGAAATTTCCGGCTACATCAACAGTGATCCAATAACGCTTGCAGATCTAAATGGCAAGGTCGTGTTGGTCGATTTCTGGACCTACAGCTGCATCAACTGCATCAGGACTATCCCCTATCTGAACGCGTGGCACGAAAAATATGCCGACAAAGGCCTGGTAATATTGGGTGTCCACACGCCAGAGTTCGAGTTTGAAAAAGACTACAGCAACGTCAAGGCGGCCGTTGAAAAGTTTGAGATCAAATATCCAGTATTACTGGACAACGACAAGGGCACATGGAAGGCATTCGAGAATCGGTACTGGCCCCATAAATATCTGATCGATGATGAAGGTTATATCCGCTACGACCACATTGGTGAGGGAGGGTATGCCGACACCGAGAAAGTGATCCAGTCCCTCCTGTCAGAGCGCGCCGCGCACATGGGTGTCAATGCAACCATCGACAGGTCGATAAGCAACCCGGAAAACACGCCGAGCGTCAATTTTGGCCGGATAGATACGCCAGAACTTTATTTCGGATACCAATTTGCAAGGGCGCAGCTTGGAAACGCGGAAGGCTTCAAGCCTGATCAAACTGTAACATACAAAATTCCGGAAAATGCCACGATTACTCCCAACAGAATCTATCTAGGTGGGGATTGGAAGAATAATCCCGACAACATGGAGCTCCAAAGCGCGGAGGGTCGCATAGTCCTATCGTACTCTGCTAAATCGGTCAATATAGTTGCAGGCGGCAACGGCAATCTTTACATTTCAGAGGATGGTTCGAACCTTACTGGCAGCTCCCGCGGATTTGACGTTTCAGAACAAAATACAGTATCAATAAATGGGCAAAAGCTCTACAACCTTGTGATGCACGAAGAATATGGCAGGCACCAGTTAGTGATCGATGTCGTCGGCAACGGATTTGAGATATATACCTTCACTTTTGGCTAAAAGCTTATCGTGCTCCATCCTCTTTTGTAAAATTTCTAATTTGCCAGCTAACGACATCTTACGCCATTACCAGCCCTATTACGGTAATGGCTGGCAAATATGAGCGCGTTCCTTAAGTTGAAAGGCCATGCGAGAATGACCAAAGGGGGGAGCAATGGAAGCTTTCCCGAGCATCCCGTTCTCCCTTGGCGGCACCGTTCGAATGTTGCCGGTGCCGCTACTCTCCCCTTTGATGCATTAATGCGATTCTGACAATTCAAGCTGACCAACTGCTAAAAGATACAGCAATATCCTGGTCTAACGGAAATCGGCTTACTCCTGTAAGTCGCCAGACCAGAAACACCTGACGGCGGTTGTAGATGATATCATAACTAACAAAACTGCAACAGCTACCCTTTCTTCTGAAATCCGAAATAGCAAGAATAGCAATATTCCTTGCCATAGATCACACCTTGCGTCCCGCACTTTGCACAAACTTTTTCGTGATCTATAGTAGAGTCCAGAGATTTTGCCTTTTGCAAACACTTGCCGCAAATGGGGGCCTCAAGGTTGTAGCTTGACAAAAATCCAGCACCACATTGTGTACATTTAAGGCTGTACATTTTGCCTTTTGGCTTCCAGCGTCTAAACAGTCCCACGACAAGCTATAATCAAAACGGAATAATCAATGTATCGACGACGATACGCTGATATACTTAGCAGCACCGCATCACAGCTATGTCTGACACAAGCCAGCTTCTTGTGCGCAGGATAAAGGATGGCACTGTAATAGACCACATCGAAGCGGGCAAAGCGCTTTTTGTGCTGCGGGCTCTGAGCATTACCGGCAGGGAGGGCAACGTGATCACGGTCGCGCTGAATGTGCCCAGCAGCAAGCATGGCAAGAAGGACATC
Organism: Nitrososphaera sp.; assembly: GCA_036003785.1. Classification (GTDB taxonomy): domain Archaea; phylum Thermoproteota; class Nitrososphaeria; order Nitrososphaerales; family Nitrososphaeraceae; genus Nitrososphaera. Next base: position 42,738 of record DASYSB010000055.1, on the reverse strand, counting down.
ATCAAGGTGGAAAACAGGTTTCTCGAAACAAGCGAAACCAACAAACTCGCACTCATTGCTCCGCGCGCAACGATCAACATCATCAAGGAGTACAAACTGGTAGAAAAGCGCAAGATCCAACTGCCTGACTCGATCGTCGGTATTTTCAAGTGCCCTAACCTGAAATGCATTACAAACAGCGGCGAAGAGATCAGGTCAACCATCGACATCATTGATAAGGAAAAGGTAGTGCTCCGGTGCAGGTACTGCGCAAGGACACTCTCAATCGACGAGCTTGTATTTTGAAGAACTTGATGAGGCGCCTACTCTGTGGCCAAGTGCTCTTGTTGCTCGACAATTTGTCTGCAATAATGTGAAACCCTGCAGCAGTCAATGCAGGCTAAATTCTGCAGATATAACAAGCAGAGCGCAATCCCTATGCCACTGATTATTTTAATTCATGCAGCAACGCAGCTGGGGCGCGACGTGATTTAATTCACGCAATACTTGTCTATTGTACGACTTCATTTTTTTTCCAGATCGCTGTCGCTGCCTTGTATTTTGGCGAGCCTTTTTGATAGTTTGTACCCAAAGGCCATCGCAACAAAAAGTGTGATAATGCCGGCAACTGTTGTCAAGATCAGGTTCATTTTGAGCACATAATGCATCACCAGAGTCACTGTGACTGCTGGTACAGCAATGACGAGTGCCAAAAGAGTGCCAGCGGCAAATACTCTCATGGTAGTAACTTTTCTTGGTCCTTCGCTTCCCATGAATTGGGAGTGGCGAATCTTAATTTATTAAGCGTTGCCTTGACGCAGCGGAAAAGATGGAGATTACTCCCAGCCCATCTGATGTTTGTAGTAGTTTACAAGCTTGGTGTGCCTTATTCTTTCGCCGGTCGTCCTCGCTTTCTCCCTTTTTTGTATGTGGGACCTGAGCTGGCTTAGATCGCACATGCACACTCCCGCTATTGGCCTATACCTTACTCTAGAGATCTCGTGCTTCTTGTGATCCACGTACAACAATGGGAGCTTTGTAAGGCCTATTGTTGCTAATATGCCACCAACAATCCAGTACACGACTGATCCGGAGATTGCAAAAGATCCCGAAAAGTGCAAGAGCAAGGGCACAAATATGGAGACTATGACGCCGACGGGGGTCGCAAACATCGATATTCCTGCCCATCGGTCATATGGTTCAACTTCTCGTTCAAACTGATCCAGTAGCCCATCCAGCCTTCCGTCAAGCTCGTTTTTGGTCGCCAGAGATTCCATCATTGAGTATCGGTATCAAGTGCTTAATTAAGATTATCTACAACTTCGCCTTTTCCTGTTAGTATTAGTAATTATCACTTTCAAAACTATTATTATTGTAAATATTGAACATTTAAGCTCAAACAAATTTGTCGATCATTATTGCGTTTGTCTGAAAATAGTTAATAATTTTTGGATAAAAGCTGTCAATACTCAATATATTCATTATAATTCAATTATATCATAATTTCCCGTATTTATGATAATAGTTGTCTTCATAATTTCTTGTGTCAATATTAATATTCCGTGCTTTTTTTATTTCAGGATGACGGGATTTGAATCATAGCCGGACAAAACTGACATATGTCAACAATCCTCTGAATAATCTAACCCCCGATTTCATGGTGAAATCAGCATGGGTCAGCACTGCTATAGCACTAATTCTTACAATTCCTCCGCTAGGTGTGTTCATGGCAATATTCCAGACCGCGGACAACCTCCTATTGGGAGTGGCTGCTGGATTCGGTCTTCACTTCTTGCTTATTGCACTATCAGCCAAGATATCCTCAGCACTGTCCAGATTCTTCGAATAGAACTTTTTCTTGCCGACATGTATAAATATTAAAATTGATGCAGTCCCTATCCCAAAATATGGAGTTAATTGTGATTTATGAGCAAGGTTAGTATGCCCGGCAAGATTTTTGGAACAGTACTTTCACATGGCATGAAAGGCAGGTTGCTTACAAAAAACGAGCTGCAAACACTTGCGGAAGCAAGAGACATTGAAGAGCTCGTTACCAGAATGAAGAACACGGTCTACCTTGACGTCCTTACAAAACTTACAAAGCCGTACAACGCCGAAAAAATAGAAGGGGCGCTGCGGGAAAACCTTGTAAATAACCATGTCAAGATGGTCAGCATTGCCGGGGGTTCCGGTGTTCTGAACGCCTACTTTGTGAAATACATTACTTGGAATTTGAAACTGATACTGAAAGGCAAGGCCCTAGGGAAATCGTACGAAGAACTGGTTCCCAAGATAAATCTGAGAGCCGAAGAGCTCGTCGGCAGACGTGACACTATAGTGAAAGCTCTGGTGGCCAAGAATCTAGAAGAAGCGGTAGCTGCTCTTGCTGGGAGCGAGTTCGGAGAAGATGCTGCAAAGGCCGCTGCAGCATACAAGGACAAAGGCGATCTCAGGATCTTTGATATCTATATTGATCATGTATTCTATCGCGATCTCGGGAGAGCTTTGACGATCGAATCGCAGTCCCCGGAAGTGAAGAACATAGTTTCAGTCGATATTGATGCCTACAACATACTTGCTGTGCTCAGAGGTAAGTATTGGAATCTGTCACAAAGTGACATTGATGATCTGATAGTAGCAACTACTTCCAAGGTTCCAAAAGACACGCTGCAAAAGATGATCAATATAGAAAAAGTGTCTGAAGCCATGACAGAGCTGGGCAACACGGTTTACAAAGATATCATTCCACAAACTACTACGGACGACATAAATGCAATAATGCAACTTGAAGCCAACTTTGAATCTCTGCAGCTGAAAAAAGTCATCAGCTCGTTTAGGACGATGTTTAGTGTGGGAATCATGGTAGCAGCTTTAAAACTGATGATGCTTGAAGTTAGAAACCTGGCGGCCATTGCTTCCGGGGTAGAACAAAAGGTTCCTACAGAGACAATCATGGCGAACCTCGTCAAAGCCTCATAACATGTGTGTCCCCGTGCCGATGTCATCGAAGCAGAACCGCCGATATTCCTGCTATCCGGCTTACTTGTATACTTCCAAGTCTTTTAGAATTTTTATCACAACAGGAATCTCCAAATCGAGTTGCAGCGCGATAAATTCCTCCGATATACCTGATAGGTAAAGGTTCTTAACGATTTGTATCTTTTCATCGGAGATCCTGTCTTGCATTACAATTCACAGACAGATTGCCCTTGTGTAATTTAAGAATTTGGTTGCTGCTATTGAGAAAGTAGCAAGAATTGGAGAGTTATGGCTTTTTCTTTAACGTAACGCGGGGATCTCTCCAAATAAGATTGGAATACAGCATCTTGGGCACAAGTTTCCTGAATTCCGTACCTTCGCCAGCATACCACTTCGGGAACCACTCGTACAAATGCAACCTGATGGTCTGGATGTAGACGATCAACCCTTCGATCAGCATGATCCCAATGTTCCCCCCGATGAGCACCGCTAGGCCTCCTCCATGCTCAAAAGACTGGTTTACGGTCACAAGCAGAGCAACGTGTACCAGTAGCATAATCCCAATTCGGGTATAGCTAATGACGTTGGAAAGGACTTCTATGATTCTTACCAAAATGACTTCGATGACAATTCCCATAAGGCCACTTCCTTCGTCGTGCCCTTGTTTTGCGGCTATTTCCTGTTCTTTCTTACCTCCGTAGATCATGATTCCAACGGTTCCAAAGAGCACTGGTGGCGCCACCTTTGCTACAACGTCGACTGTCACCCAGTCGCCAAAGACGAAAGTGAGCCACGGTACAGGTTCGGTGTGGGTCTTGCCACTAATTCCAAACATTCCAATTATATCGTAACCAGATCCTATGGCGGCAAGAATCAACGCAACAACGGCTAGAAACTGTATAATGGCCGGGATATCGTGTGTGTATACGAAGAGCTTGTTTCCCTCTTTGATGTTCTTGTACAGCCTCAAGCCCATTGCCATCAATAGATGCACGATCCCTATCGCCACGGAAACCTTTAGTATCTTTATCACTTGGTCGAAGTTGAGCTCCGATACATTTAGCACACCTATGATGCCGCCGAGAGGGGCAAATATTGGGGCTAAGAAAGCCATTTCGTTTAGATGGAAGCCAAACATTTCCCCAGTCCCAAGTCCAGCTATGCTGGCGGCAGCACCGCTGGCAGCTATCAGCGTCCCCCAGGTCCTTATCGACCCGTTCCCCCTGTGCCTGAGCAACATCCCAAGTCCGAATAGCAATAGTCCGTGCCCCAGATCTGCAAACATGAGGCCGTAGAAAAGTGGCCAGACAAAGGCTATGATCGGCGTCGGATCTATTTCGTTGTACTTGGGTAGCCCCTGAGTCTCGGTTATCACTTCAAAAGTGCGCGTATACGACTTGTTGGTAAGAAGCGTGGGAAGATGCTGTGCAGCTTCTGCATATTGATCGAATTGTGCGTCTTCAATTACTGAAACATAATCGCTGGTAAGTTTCCTGAATTTTCCCTCCATTTTATCCGGGATGTAGCCTTGGATAAGAGCAAAGTGCTCGGTGCCCCCTGGCTTCCTTGTTATCTCCAGAACGTCCTTGGCTACCCTTGCTGCCTCGTGCAGCGACAGGATCTTTGATAATACTGCCGTCTTCATCTTTTCTACGTTCTTAGCGATCTCTGCAGACTTGGCTTCAAGTTCTTTAACTTTCGCGTGTGCCTGGGAATACGCGCTGCTTGGATTCTGCGGCATGTTTGCAGGGATTTGAAGGGGATGAACACCAAAGCTCCTCATTACCTTGATTATTCTTTCAGAGTCTTCCGCAGAACCGATTACCACAAGAGATGTTTTGTCTTCACTTAGCTTGTTAGAATAAAGTGGCAGGTCGCCGATGCTCTTTCGAATCTCTGCCTCATCTTTGGAATCAATGACAAATATATTCGCAAAGAATATCTTGAGTCGTGCAAATGAAGTCAAATCAAGATTAAGGTTAGCTGCCATCTTGAGCGCTACTTCGACGTTGCTGAATTCTTCGAGCTCCTTAGTAACCCTGTTCTGTTCCGCTAGAATCTTTTTGGGTTCGTCGAGCGCAGCCTTGCTCTTATCTTCAAGGTCTGCAATAAAATCCTGAATATCATCAATAACATAATCTGTCTTTTCTTTTGGCGCACCTTTGAACATGGTTGCCATCACTCCAGTTTCGAGCGGAATGCCGAGAGCCCTGATAACTTCGTCAATATCTTGGAATAACCTCTGAGCCTTCAGCAAGAGATCGTCAAAATATGGATTCAGGTGTTCAGAAGTAGTTGGAATAGGGTGGAACCATTCAAGTTCTGCCAGCTTACTCACAGCTTCTTGAGTTTCTATTCGCGGCAGAATTAACGCTGCTTTCTTGAGCTTGGCTAGTCCCACTTTCAGCTTACGAAGTAAATCAGATCTCTTTAAAACGTTTCCCTTTTACCAAACATTGTCGTAGGTCCCACGCATGACTTTCAACAAAGATAACGACGATCCCATTGAGATCTAAAGAACAGGAGCGGGAAATCTAATGATCTGTCTGAAATCTACTGGCCCAAGATGATGAACATCATGACTATACCGTAGATAGCGATTGACTCAACCATACCTACGAAGATGAACACCCTGGACTGCATTTTTGGATTATCGCTGATTGCTGCAAGACCAGCGGCTCCTACAAAGCCGAGTCCGATCCCTGCACCAGCAGCTGCCAAACCGAAAGCCAAGCCTGCACCCAGCAGCTTTGAGCCTCCAGATGAGGCCGCTTCGTCTGTTCCCTGAGCAAATGCCTGTCCAATTCCCATCAAACCTGTAAAAGCTATTGCAGTCGTGAGAATAGCCAAAACTGAAATCGTAACACGCCCGTTCAGCTTCTTCATACATGAGTTCGAGAATGAAATGCCATATTTAATCATTGTTCCCCAGATAAGCAGACAAATCATGTTCAAAGTTGAGCTTGTTGAGTACATTGATCAACAAAAATGATTAGCAATCCGATCCCAAAAAATGATATTGTTCTATTACTCGGTAGCCATTCGCACCAATTCTGAAATTTGCTTCGCCTTCCCTTGAGAGAGCGCGGATATTCCTCCAGTCAAACTTTGAGCTGCAATACCTTTTTGCCCAAGCAATTGAGCAACTCTGAGTGAAGTATTTCCCATCATGCAAACGAGCAATGGCTTCGCATCAGGCCCTCCCAACGCTTTATCTAGCTCCTTGGGAATCTGTTGGGTTGCTAAAAGTTGCTCCACTTCGCTTGCCTTTGGCACAGTGATCTTGCTTTCATCAATTCCCAGCGACTTTGCAATAAGCTCTATTCCCTCCTTGCGCGGAGTATACATTGTATGAATCCAGACAACTCTATTGTAGTTTCCGATGTTCGAAACAGCTTCAGTTAGAGGGACCTCCAGACGAACCTTCCTGTCTTGCATCGTTTCGAGGCTCTTTCGGTACTTTTGGATTCCATCAGCAATTATTACAACAAACTTGCCTCCATTCCCAACAAAGTTCGCCATCTGCATAACCGCGTAGAGAGCAAGGGCACTGCTTTCGCCCATATCGTGCCCCTTGTCCACGAAAAACTTTAGCAAACGTTTCGCCTGCTCAAAGTCTACTTCATGCTGTCCAGCATACCGGTCTGGCTCGTAGAATTTCAGACCAGATGCCTTCCCTTTTGTTCTTATTCCTGCAACATCTTGATCACCTAGTGGAAAGACCACGTGCAGTGACTTCTTTCCGTATTTCTCCGTTAGGTACCTGCTCAAGCCACCCGAGGTGCCGCCTGTGCCAAAGGTGCAGACGATTCTGAAATCGGCCAGCGAGTCACCTTGTTCATGCAATTGCTGATCCAGCTCAGTGCCGGTCACAGTTCTGTGTACTTCAATGTTGAGCTCGTTGTCGTATTGTTCGGGACAGAAACAGCCGTACATCTTTGCAAGAAGCTTTGCCAAGTTTATTATGTCCTGGCGAGCTAGAACCCCCTCTACTTCAGGACGTGATTTATCGAAAATTGCAGGGTCGAAACCGAATTCAGTGAGCTGCGAGCGAATGTTCGCCGCGGTTGCTTTGGCAGCCAAAAGATTCGCGTCGCCCCTCATCCCTGGAGCAGGACAGATGTCCATGTCAAGGTTTATGATTCGTATTTTCTCGTTTCTCAGCTCCTCAAAGACCCCTTCCTGTAGCTTCCGCGATACAAGGGTGACAACATCTAGTCCAAGCCTAGTCAAATGCCCTAGGGCAATGCCAAAGTTACCGGATGTTGCTTCAAATATCGTTTGTCCGCGCCTAAGCTTCCCTGAAGCAATGGCATCATGGACTATGTGCACTGCAGGCCTTACTTTGATCGAGCCTGCCAACAAGTTTGAGTCGAATTTGCCGAATACTCGTAGATTCTTATCACCAAGATCCAGGCCATACTTGATTCTTGCACACTCCCTCAAATCTTCAGTAATGTCTATAAGGGGTGTTTCGTTGACAACCTTCGCTTCGCCTGATTTTTCTTCTACGTGAGGAACCTTGCTCCATATCTCTCGCTGAAAGTGCTCAAGCAGAGAAGTGTCAATGTTACCTTTATTCAGTCCCTGCAATTTTCTGCACTATGCTATCATGCACAATTAGGTTTAATAAAAGATGTGATTGGCCTCCAATGATTCGTTAGATGTGCCGCGTTAAGCATGATTTCAGTTCCTCTAACAGTGCATAGCTTATCTTAATCCACCAATTTCCCTTACAGAAAGATAGGCAAATTCTGTACCAGAATAGTCCCACCTGAAGCTAGCTGTGTTTGTGATAGGTCTGTAAATTGGATCACTAATGAAGTCTGGGTGACCAAACCAAGTAATAATCATATGAGAATAATCTTCACGCGTTGGAAAAGGATTGCCGCATCGAACAATCAATTCATCCAAAGTATTGACGACATTATCAGGTATTGTCGTCGAATTAACACTTGTTGAGGAGACCTTAGGTTTCGGATCGGCTATCCAATCTCCCTTGTCCACAACATCGCCCAGCAATTTCCAGTCATTACTGGGTGTCAATCTGCCGCCATCGTCTGCATTATCGTCGATGTACGTTTGTATCCGAGCGTATTCTTGATTATTTTCAAGAAGATCATAGATAACAACCTTTAACCCAATCCAACGACCCGGATGGTCCACTCCGTCGCCAAAATTTCCCACTAGCGGTGGGAAGAGTCCTTTGCCTACCGTTGTCCAAGAAGTGGAATTCTTGCCAAATACATCATCACGCTCTTTGAATCGCTCAGGCCCGTAGACTGGATGACCTATTTCCTTTGCCACCGACGCATCACCCTTGAAATAGAATTTCCCTTTATAGGCACTGCCTACACAGTTTAGATATTTCTCCTTCCCATCTGTTCCATTCATTGGCTGGTTGCTGTGTATTCCACCACGAGCATAGGCTTGGATCGCATAATCAGATTCTGCTATCGCGTCGCTTTTTGAAGCGTTGTTATCAGCATTTGTAAAGATTTTCATGACTCTAAAATAGCCTGTCATTTCAACATTTTTCCATAGAGCAGTCCCAGATGGCGATTCTACCATGATCCTAGTTTGATAATCGGGGGCGCGACCTTCTGCGTACCAATATCCATCGTCCATTCGCTTGATTATCTGATCCCTAAGCTCAAAAACATCATCAGCATTTGGATAACCCATATTCATGAACCATTCTCTACCATTAGCTCTTGTGGAAAAGAGCATCTCTATTCCAAATTTATCTTCAAGACCGCTAGTTGTTGGCATGTTATCTGCAGATCGATCTGGCAGGTCACGAGTGCTCGGTAAAGAATAATATGCGATGGAACCTGTCAAAATGGCTGCAACAATTACCGACGTGATAAGGGCCTTGTATTTACTATGCCTCCAGAACTCACCGATCCTACTCAATATGCGATGCCTATGGTTCTTTCAAACGTCGACTTATAAAAGCCGACGGGAAATTACTACTATTTTCTAAAGGTTTCCTTCGGAGTATTAGATTGAGACATTTAGGACCATGGCATATAACTGTCGCAGCGAACTATGTATATATTCGAAAGATCATCATGCTTGCATGAACATAATTATTGACGAGCATGATTCTCCGATTATGGCAAAGACTTGCGGATGCAGGACGAACAACAGAAAGGTTACCTACGCATTTTTGAGCGAGTATCACAGTTTGTGCATCGACAAGAAGGATCTTATCTCTGCCCAGCTAGAAGCATGCGAAAGACTGTCAAAATACGCGAATGATCCTGACGACAGATCCGCGGTGCAGAGGGAAATAAAAGAACTGAGAATGGCGCTTGATCTGATGACCTGATTTCACTACTCAAATGGATAGGAATGATGCTCAGACTTTGGACAGAGTCTTGCGTCTGCTTGCGTTGATTTCTTCCTTTATCTTCTGAACCATCGAGTCGTGCTCAGACTTTAATTGTGCCTTTGCTTTTTCAAAATAGCCTGAAATATCGTCTGTCATATTCTTCTGCTTGCCTCCGCTTCCGCCACTTTCTTCTTGTCAAGTACTACTTTAACCTTCTTGAGCCTAACGAATTCTTCGCGCTCGCGTTCCTCCAAGGTTGCCTTGATAAAGTAAACGGCGTCCTGGTATTGCGGGATGATCACGTACTCAAGCGCGTTGATCAGCTTTTGTGTACGCTCGAGCTCCTTTGCAAGACTGAATATCGCGTTCTCGTATTCTGCTGCCTTGCAGACTCCGGACAGCATGTTCTTTATGAGTTTCGCAGCCTTGTCGACGGTGGCATTGGTTTCTGAAAAACCGTACGAAAGCTGGCTGCCTCCTTTTGTCTTTACCTGCAGCGTCGGTATCTTGACATCGACTATTCTCCTGACGTTAACATCTACTTCCATTACACTCGGGGTTGAATCTGCAACCGCTTCAAGGGTAGCTGTGCCAAGAGACATGTACGAATTGTATACCGCAGTGTATATCTCACCAAGAGGTGTCCAAATATCCTCCCTTGCCTTGTTGGCCTCTTCTATCATTTCGTCTATTTTCTTTAGCAAGACTTCGCGTTTGTCGTCAAGGATCTTGTGCACCATTTTTGCTACCTGCATCGAGCGCCTAATTTTGATAAGCTCGATCTTTGTTGCGCTTACCCTTCTTCCAAACGACATTTCTACTTGCCCTTGTAGTGTTGCCTGATGTGCTTTTCCTTGATCTTGGTCAGCTCTCCTTCAGGAAGGCTAGACAGCACATCCCACGCCCTGCCAAGAGTTTCGTCGAGCGCCCTGTTTTCGTCTGGCGCCTGCTTCAGGAAGTGCTGCTCGAACATATCACCTGCGTCCATGTACTTCAGGTCGACGCCTGTAAGGCCTGCCCTGCCCACGATTTCTGCAAGGGCCCTAACCTCCTGCGCTCTCGAATAAGCGTCATACATCTGGTTGCCGACTTCCATGTGGTCTGATCTCGTTTTCCCTTCGCCCACTCCGTCCTTCATGAGCCTTGAAAGCGACATCAATACGTTGACCGGCGGATAGATCCCCTTTCTGAACAAGTCGCGCCCGAGCACGATCTGACCCTCTGTGATGTAGCCTGTCAGGTCAGGGATCGGGTGCGTGATGTCGTCTGCCGGCATCGAAAGGATTGGCACTTGTGTAACGCTTCCATTTTTACCCTTTATCCTTCCCGCGCGCTCGTAATTGTTTGCAAGGTCGGTGTATAGGTAACCCGGGTAGCCTTTCCTGCCTGGCACTTCTTCCCTTGCCGCACTTATCTCTCTGAGCGCTTCGGCATAATTGGTCATGTCGGTCAGTATTGCCAGCACGTGCATGCCTAGGTCAAATGCCAGATATTCTGCTACCGTGAGGGCTACTCTGGGTGTGATGATTCTTTCGATTGCTGGGTCGTCTGCAAGGTTGAGGAACAACACTGAACGCCTTAGTGCCCCAGATTCTTCCAGGCTGCGCTTGAAGTATTGTGCTTCTGAGTACTGCACGCCAATTGCAGCAAACACCACAGCAAAGTCTTCCTTTGTTCCGACTACCGCCGCTTGACGCGCAATCTGCGCTGCCAAGATGTTGTGGGGCATGCCAGAGCCGGAAAATATCGGCAATTTCTGTCCCCTTACAAGGGTCAGCATGCCATCAATTACAGATACGCCCGTTTGAATAAACGACGTCGGGTATTCGCGCCTTTCCGGGTTCATGGGCTCGCCGTTAACGTCGAGGAACTTGTCAGCTATCGGATCAGGTAGGCTGTCGTTTGGTCTTCCAAGGCCGTCGAACACTCTGCCAAGCAATTCCTGCGAAACCGGCATCTCCATCGTCTTGCCAAGGAACTTTGCCTTTGTTCCAGTTATTGAAAGGCCTGTGGTGCCTTCAAACACTTGAACGACAGCCTTGCCAAAGCCTACTTCAAGGACTTTGCCGAGTCTGCGCTCGCCGTCTGCAGTCTCGATCTCAACTAGCTCATCAAATGATGCTTTGGTTATGCCATCGATTACCATAAGTGGACCTTTGATCTCGGCCACCTTTGTGTACTCTACCCCGGCTGTTTCAGGCAACTACCTTTGCCTCCTCTGTCATTGCCGCGCCGCCTGCGGCCTTGCGGAACTGATCGTCTATCTGTCTGTCCAGATCGTCAAGCTTTGCTAATTGCTCTTCAGGTATCTCGAACTTTGCCTTTAGCATTGCGGGAATTATCGGCATTGCCCTGATATCTGCAAGCGCGGTCCCTGCCTTCAGCGCCTTTTGCGCCTCCTTGTAGAACTTTACCATAAGCTTGACCAGCTTTACCTGCTTTTGCGGGCTGCAGTAGGTGTCGACTTTGTCAAACGAGTTCTGCTGCAAAATGCCGATCTTGATCATGCGTGCGACTTCGAGCACGAGCTTTTCTTCGTCTGGCAGCGCCTCGGGACCAAGCAATCTCACGATTTCTTTCAATGTGTCCTCCCTTTGCAGTATGTGATATGATTCTGCCCTCAGGTCGTACCATTCGCCAGTGACGTTTTCCTTCCACCACTTGCTGACGTCTTCAAGATAACCAGAGTAGGACTGCATCCAGTTGATTGATGGGTAGTGCCTCGAATATGCAAGCCTAGTATCAAGCGCCCAGAAGGTCTTGATGAACCTAATAGTGTGTGTCGTAACTGGCTCTGTGAAATCAGCGCCTGACGGCGACACTGCGCCTACCAGGGTAACAGAGCCTGCTCTGTTTGGTGATCCTAATGCCCTCACCCTGCCTGCTCTTTCGTAAAATTCTGCAAGCCTTGACGCAAGATATGACGGGTAGCCTTCTTCTGCAGGCATCTCTTCGAGGCGGCCCGACATTTCGCGGAGCGCCTCAGCCCATCTGCTTGTCGAGTCGGCAACAAGCACAACGTCGTAGCCCATGTCGCGGTAGTATTCTGCCATGGTAACTCCTGTATAGATTGATGCTTCCCTTGCAGCTACCGGCATATTGCTGGTGTTTGCTACCAGCACCGTTCTCTCCATCAGCGGTCTGTTGGAACGTGGGTCGATAAGATGTGGAAACTCGACAAGCACTTCGGTCATCTCGTTGCCGCGCTCGCCGCAGCCAATGTATACAACCACCTTAGAGTCTGCCCACTTTGCGATCTGGTGCAATGTCACAGTTTTGCCGGTGCCAAAGCCGCCGGGGATTGCGCCCGTTCCTCCTTTTGCAATCGGGAAGTAGGTGTCAATGACGCGCTGGCCAGTTACCAACGGTACTGTCGGGTCGTAGCGCTCGGCATAGGGCCTCGGCTTTCGCACGGGCCACTTGTGATACATTTTAAGTGACACTTTTTCGCCGCCCTTCTCAGTGGTAGCGATAACATGTTCAATGTCATAATCGCCTTCGCTTGCAATGTCAGCTAGCTTGCCGGCTGGATAGTTTGGCGGGACAAGAATGCTGTGCGTCAGCAATGGAGTTTCTTCCACCGTGCCCAGAATCGATCCTGGACCAACCTGATCCCCTTTTTTTGCGCTGGGCTTGAAGTTGTACTTCTTCTTGAAGTCCACAGGGGTGGTCACCACGCCTCTGCCAATGAATGCACCGGATTTTAACGCGATCTCGTCCAATGGACGCTGGATTCCGTCGTAGATCTTGCCAATAATGCCGGGACCCAAAAGAACTGAAAGTGGCTGGCCGGTGCCAACGACAGGCTCGCCTGGCTTTAGCCCGGAAGTTGATTCATAGACCTGAATGAATGCCACATCGCCGGTTAACCTGATCACTTCGCCGATGAGCTTTGAATCGCCCACCTCGACTGTTTCGTACATCTTTGCTGCAGACATGCCGTCGGCCTTGACTGCCGGGCCGCTAACCCAGACAATTCTTCCCTTTGCTACCACTACGCCTCTCCTCTCAGCATCTGGGCAATGTTTTTCCTTATTAAAGGTTTGAGTCTTTCAATTCGCGAATCAAGAGTGTTATCGTAGGTCATTGTGCCGTCTGCGGACTTTACCCTAATGCCGCCTAACACGTCGATGTGCTGATCAGACACCCTAGCATGGACATTTTGGTTCTTTTTCTGAAGGTCCGCAACGATCTTCTTGACTAGGTCGGCGTCGTTTTTGTTGCATTCAATGACCACTTCTCCAGATCCTACAGACGAAACGCTTTCCTCAATGATGCTGCTCAACAACGCCTTGTAGGTCTCCTTGCTCCCGGAGGCCGTCAGCTTTTTCCGGGCCTCTTCAAAGGCGTTGTTGACGGCGTTTTCAACTATCAAAAGTTCCTGGTTGCGTGCGGCGAGCCTGCCTGACCCCACTATCTGGCGCTTCAGGTTCTCGGCCTGTTTTTTTGCAGACTCAATTATCCTTGTGCGCTCGGCCTCAAGCTTGCCGCGGGAAGCCTCAAGGTTGTTCAGTGATTGCTGGTAAGCAGAATCTATCTTTGAAATTAGTTCTGCTTCTTTTTGTGACAAAACCTTACTGATCGTACGCTCTAAAGCAGAATTTGAGCTCATTTGGTTGTTTTCGGTTGTCACACGTGATTTTAACCTTTTGATATTGCCTAAGTGGCAACTGCCCTTCCAAGCATCGTATCTACGCTTCTGACCAGTGTCCTAATGCGCCTGAGGTGACCACCCTCCCAGTATACCTTATTGCAGGTCGTGCACTGATAAAACTCTCTGTGCAGTTCAGCAATCTTGTGTGGCACACCATTTTTCACCTGGTCAAGCTTTTTCTCTTCGAGTAGCCCGTTGCACACAGAACACCGTGAGCCTATGCCATCCAGATCTACAGAAGTGATTCCGTTCTTTGACAGGATGTGCACCAGATCTTCCAACTCGCCCGCGCCGCTGACAAGGACTCCGCGTGCACCAGACTTGACAACCCGCTTAAACAGCTCTTTGTCTGCAGTCAGAATGACCCTACCCTGCTCGATCCCTGTTTTCAGGATTTCGTCATCATGTGCATAAGCCATGTATAGTGTATCAAATCCAAAAATGCGGAGCTTGCGGGCGACGCTCCCGAGCATCGCGTCTGCAAGAAAGCTAGGTGCCTTCGGCGCCACCGGAAGACTCGCCTCTGCACACTTCGCAAATGAATGTGCCCTCGTCATACTGCAACAAGTCAGACCACTCGCTGCATTCGTCGCAGTACCCGGACACATTGCCGGCAGGCCGGGAGATGCCAAGCTCGCCTCTGATAATTGCCGCTTTTTCCGACACGACATCAACCAGATCAGGTGTTACTGCAATTACGTCTGACGAAGAAATGATGCCGGCAAGCCTATTCTTGTAGACCACGCCCAGTCGTTTGATGTTGTGCTTTCTCAGCTGGCGCGCGGCCTCGGTGATGCTCTCTTCGCTCTCTATCGTGTGGATGCTCTGCATCACCTCCTTTGCCTTTATCTGACTTGGTTTGATGTCCTTGGTCAAACCATTTGAAACAATATCCCAGTCGGTCACTATGCCAACGGGTTTGTCCTTCTCCATGATGACAATGCTCCCGATCTTTTCCTCCTTCATTTTTTTTGCAATGTCGCGGATCGTGTCATTTGGTAAGGCGGAAACCACGGGGCTGTTCATTATATCCCTGACAAGCACGCGGGTCGTCATGTTTGCGTCAGCATGCTCTCTGACTGGTTTTTTTACCACGAAAAGTAATCGAATTTCTGGCTTTAATTACTTATCTACTGGGCCTCTTGCGGTGAAGGATATCCGTGACTGACCCGTAGGAAGCGCCCTTACAAAGTCGTCGAGGCTGATGCGCTTGATCGTTTCTGCTATTTCACCTTCGCCAGCTATTTTTACAAATTCAGATTTTGCTTTTTTTGCTGCAGTCATTGGATCCATACCGCCTTGCAAGAGCACCGCATAAAACATCGCTCTATTTTTTATCGCTTCTTCCGGCCCGCAGACAATCGTTTCTCTGCCGTTTAGCTGCATAATGCCGATCGCAAGCCTTATCTCCACTCCCTTCAAGTAGTTTCGCTTGCCCTCTATCACGAACGAACCTTTGGGCAGGAACTGCCCTGTCGGCGCTCCCTTTTTCACCTGTTCCGGCATTACCCAGTACGCGTCAGCGCTAGAGAGCCCGTCTTTCCATGCCCTGCTAAACGAGACAGTCGCCTTTGCAACTTGGAACAAAGAAGACTCGATCTTGCCATCTTGTGCTGTCGCTGCAGCGTTTTTCACAATGAAAAATGGCGACCCGTGCACTTCGGCATGGAACACGATATCGTCGTCTGTCAGGTGCTTCCGAATCAACGCTGAGTTTGACGAAGCATCGCGACCGCCAATTGCCAAGAGTCCGTCGGTAGTTAGGAACCACCTATAGCGTTCGTACCATTCTTTGGCAGTCTGCTCCTTTACAATAACTTTTTTATGGATGGCCGCGGTCTGGTTCCGCAACTTTTCGATCTGCGCAAGCAGTTTTGTCCGCGCTTCTTCTATCGTTGCGTTTCCGCGCTCCATCTCTTTTGCCCTTGCAAAAAGCATTGAGCTGACCTTGGCAAGGTTCGCCTGCATCTCTATTTGCTCGCCAGCCACTTCTACATACTTTATACCTTTTTCCTTCACTATTGAAGCCGAGTTGGCTGCAAGGGTGTCATGGATCTTGCCATCATCAGGGCTGTGGTAGGAAAGCGTCATGAGCTCGTCTGCAACCTTGCGTATTGCAGCCGACTTTTGCATCACAGCTTCCTTGGCCTTGTTCTGCTCGTCAAGGTCATGCTCAAGAACTGCTATCTGTTTGTCAAGCTCGACCGTCTTACTGCTGCGGCCGATATCCAGAATTTCGCTGCTAAGCACTTCGTCTACTGCGTCCATATACGATGCGGCTTTCTTTGAGCTCGCTTTAGCCGCTTCTTCTGTTATTATCGGCAATGCTTCCAGCGGCTTGTCGCCCTGCATAATAACGATAGGCTGGTGGTTCTTACCCTCACTGACATCGTTGGCAAGACTTTTGACGGTGGAATAGATTTTTCCCACTTCTTCATCAGACAGGCGAGAGGCCTGCTTGTCTGCTTCAATGCCGGCCCGCTTCGCAACTTCCTCGACGAATTTCTTTGGCATAGAAATGCCGCGCCCGATCCACCGAAGCACGTCGAGGTTCTTGGCCTCGTTTCTCAATGCAAGCAGCTGCTCAGCTGTGACTTCAAAAATATCGACGCCTCTAGCTGGCGGGTAGGCGTAGCGCACTCCAACACTGAGGGTCCTGTGCCTTACTTGGATTGGGTTTAGGATTGTTATTATTTGCATGCTTTCATCGCATATTGCGAGATTGCCCTCGCCAAAGAACTCGCAGACGACAATTCTCATCTTGCCATCAGGGTGCCTGAATTTCATCGAGACGATACGTTCGCTTCCGGCCTGCTCTATCGAATCTAATTTTGCACGTTCGAGCTCTTTCTGGGCGAAGCTTTCGAGACAGTTCTCCTCTACCGGCTTGAACTTTAGCCTCGTGATCCATATTCCCCTAGCGGACAGGACTAGCATTATGTCTTCTAGAGTTGGGTGGTGGAGCTTGAGAAGGAGGGAGCTCTTTGTTATGGCATTGACCCCACTTACATAATACCCTGAGGTAACCCTGCTCCTGATCTCGTTGACAAGGTATCGCAGCTCGATGCCGGATAGCTCCATGCCAGAGGAACAGCTTCTCGCAAATATTAAACAATTGAAAACAGCCGCAAGGCATTTTACCAGCTCTAATTTAATCAAAAAAGGCAACTTTGGACATATTTGAAAGGGTCTACTACATGCGTGCCCTTGCGGGCGTGGCTGCAGGCATTGTTGCAGGTCTTCTGATCCCGGTAGAATTTGATCAGAATACATCAGTCCTCGCGGCCTTTGGAATCGCGATTCTGTTCTACTTTATCTCCTTTGGCATCGCCAAAGGCATAGCCAAGAACGTGCCAAAGGACAAGCGTAGAAAGGTTGCAACCGAAGGCATTATCCCGTTCGTGTTTTTGCTGCTGACGTTCATGATCATAGTCTTCACCGCGCTCCACCAATCCATTCTAACATAAATATCGGCCCAAGCTCACATACAGCAAATTGTGGGACTATCGCACTCCGGGCATACCCGATGAGCTGTTTGAGCGGACAGAAGAAGTGCCAATAACAAAGGAGGACATTCGCGCAATAGCAATAAGTAAGCTGCGGCTCAAGGAAGGCCAATCCGCGATAGACATCGGCTGCGGGAGCGGAAGTATCACTGTTGAACTATGCCTGCAGACAAAAGGCAAAGTGTTTGCGATTGATTTCGAACAGAAAGCAGTTGAGCTGACAAAGAAAAACCTGCAAAAGTTTGGGGTAAATGCAGAGGTAATTATTGGCAAGGCTCAAGACGTTCTGCCGAAACTGCCGCAGGCCGACGCAGTAATAGTCGGCGGCACTTGGGGTGATACTAGGAGGGTGATAGAGCTTGCAGTTGGCAGGCTGAAAAAGGGAGGCAGGATAGTGATTGACACAATACTCATTGAGACGATGTACGAAGCGCTTGCCACAATCAACGAATTAAAATTGGCCGAGATCGATATCACTCAAATAACAATTTCAAAGGCCCGCAAAGTGACAACTGGAACAATGATGCTTGCAAGGAACCCCGTGATGATAATCTCAGCAACTAAAGCCTAGCTATTGCGGTATCAAGATACTCTTTGTCGATCTCAAACCCAACAAATGGGGTCCTAAGGCGTACTGCTGCCACCGCGGTCGATCCGATGCCGGTGAACGGATCAACTACCATCTTGGCGTCGCCATGCAGCTTGATGCACATCTCCGGCAATTTAACAGGGAACGTGGCAGGGTGCGGCCGCTCGCTCTTGCTTTGTATCGTTTCGTATGGGATGAACCACGTGTTGCCCCTGTCGCGCCTGTCCTCCTTGGCTGCCTTCCACCGCCCAATGTTTGTCTTGTCCTGGTATGGTATCCCCACAGCAAGCTTGTCAAGATGGGCATCGCCGGTCTTTGTAAAATGGAAAATGTATTCTTGGCAATCATTGAGGAACCTGTCGCTTACTATGGGCTTGAAGTGGCCGACCGCGATATCGCCGGCAATGTTTGGGTAATTGCCAACATCCGCCTTGCTTATTGCTATAGACTTGATCCAGTGGATGACATTCTGCAGGATAAAGTGTTTTTTCAAGACCGAGGCGACTTCCCAGCCTATCCATTGGTCCTTGGGTTTGTTGCCTATGTTGAGAAAGAACGACCCGTCGTCTGATAATGCTTGTTTAATCACGACACCCACCTCTTCCATCCACGCAAGATATTTTTCACGCGGTAGCGCGTCGTTGTAAGAACCATAGCCGATCCCAATGTTGTAGGGGGGTGAAGTTACGACCACATCTACGGATTTCTTACTGATATTTTCCTTCATTCCAGTAATACAATCCTTCAGGTAAAATGTGGCAGAACAACCGCCCCTCTGCACGATCCTGTAAGGGGCGTCTTGATTCTGCAACGAATCAAAACATGCAGCCCAGCATTTATCTTTTCCATTTTTCGTGTCTTTCCTACTTGAAGAATCTCGTATTGTTGTTAAAAACGAGCCTGTTCAATAGCTAGCATGTTGCATGCAATGGACTGTCTTCACCAATGCAAAAGGTGTGGCATTGTCTATGATTGCAATGTAGAAAGGTGCGGCCAGCCCTTTGGATGCGGTTACTGTCGCGTGTGCTCGTCGCTGGCAGCGATGAATTTTGTGGCACTGGCTAGTTAGCGTCCGGTGGCAAAATCAAGCTCTACTCCGCGTCTTTGGTCATAGCTGAAAGTAAAGCTCTCCCTTTCCGTCAGCGGTATCCTAGAAAGATTAGCAGCGCACTGCGGACATGTCACAATGTCGTGCCTTCTCGTGCCGATTGCAGAAGCCGCCCAGAAGCAAAAATCGCATATAAGAAACTGGCGTGGTAGTTTTAAGGTAGAATTAAAATCTTGAATCTCTAATACGGACGCCATTATCACATCCAACTTAGTTCTAAATATTAAAACAGTTTGGAGAGTTATACTTGTGCTATTATCAGTACATAATATTATAGAGCTTTATTCTTTAAGATCAACATATCGCTTGCCATGGCTCCGAGGATTCCTAAAGCAGCTGCGGGAGCTATGACAAGCGGCAGCACAGTTCCAATCATCTTAAAGTATGTGAGAGCAATGAGGCTGGGCCACAAGTTTTTTTGCTCTAGCACTTCGTAGTAGGTGTATGTTATCAGCGGATAATAAAGAGTGAAGAACGCGATGCCAATTACGGCACCAGCAGCATAGCTTGATATTCTCGATTTGGAGAATGACAGCAGCACATCAGCCGCTATGAATGGTATGATGTTCGCGGCGTAAAATGGGATTGTCGGTAGCAGCGCGTCATTTGGAACTATCGAGGTAAGCATGTTAGTAACGATGAACGCGCCTCCTACTAGGGACACAATTCCAAAGCGTCTGCCAGCGAGGGTCGATGAGCTGTGTGCCACCAATGACATCAGAAAAGGAAAGGCCAGTGTTGCGACCGCTACTGCAAGCACAGGATGAGGATCGAAATCAAAGTATCCGGTATGTGAGAATGGAAGTGAGAGCATGTCCACCATCCCCGATGTCGCAAGCCATACGGGCAGCATGCCAACTATGATAAGAGGAGAGGATAGGCGTGGCTTTCGGAAAGCCATACTGCTATGATAGACCATGCCAGCAAGTGCGCCTGCGCTGCTTGCTATCATCCCGTTAACCAACACAAAATGGGGCGGGCTAAGCAGGCCATCTAGCCCATAGGCCGAGTGCCATGCAAAGTCGATAGGCCCAGCAACAACCAGCATTATCATGCCAGCTACTACAAGCTTGATTGGTCGGATAATCTTACCGGTGCGCCTAGATGTTCTGAATAATATTACCGCACCAGTCACCACTGCACCGGCTCCAGAGTAGAGCACAGCGTGTGGTAATGCAAAAAAGGTTTCAGGCTTGTTCAACAGGTGATTGTTGATGTCCCAGCTTCCACCGCCAGCAGACAGCAAAACGCCGATGCTCACTGATACATAGCCTGCAAGAAACCTCGAGCTAGAGCTAATGATGTTCTGGGTAGGGCTCTGGCTGAAGTAGTTCATTTAGTATTTTTTCGCATCTTCAATAATTAAGGCTTTGTGACCTGAACGTAATACACTTGTACCCATTCCTTTTGATAATCTCTGACGCCCTCATGTGGCCAGTGGGCCCCATCCCAGCTGTGAGGGAAGGCGATGGACTTGACAAAAACTGCAAACCTGCCCTCTGCATCAGGCTTGACCTTTAAGTCAATATTGTAAGTGCTGCCTGCTGCCCACGGTCGGCTTGAAGCCTCGACTGATGGGTACTGTGCATTCACCTGCCTTTCAGTGCCAGAGTATTCCGAGCCGATATGGTCGCCTTTATCAATAATTCTTGGAGTTTGCATGAAATTTTGCGCAAGAACCTCTATATTCTCAGTTCTCGTGAGATTTGGAAAGCCTACCGACACGATCTGCATGTCGGCCTCATCTCCTCTGTTCGTGCCAGTAACCGAAATGACAAAGTTTTGTCCAAGGCTAATGATGGGCGTAGACAGGCTCACATCTGTAATGAGAGCCTCGGGTCTTCTTGGCTCTATCGACTGGTACATCTGCGGAAAAACGTCAAGTGACAATGTAAGGTACAATACAAGTGCGGTCGCAACTACCACGGCCAGCAGTATCATCTTTAACAATCTAACATAGAACTACATCTCTGACTTTTTATTCTTGTCCAAGGCTTTGCACATATGCAAACTTCAATCGACCAAGAAAGCCAGATCTCGATATGCGGCGGCTGCGGATGCCCCGATAGCTTGGCACCTTAGACGCAAACATACAAAGCTCCTTACTTTTGCAGGCACTGCTGCAACTACCTCGACAAAACCGGTATGATAGAGAGTTAGCTGCTCTTCACGTACGCCTGCATTTCGTAAATCCTGCGTACCTTATCCATAGTATCGATATCGCTTGCAGGCTTGTCTGCTCTCACGTACTTTATCCTTGGAAAGCGCAAGGCAAATCCACTATCGTGCCTGTCACTTTTCTGGATACTATCAAATGCGATTTCAAGCACAATCTCTGGCCTGACCAAAAGCCGGTACCCCTCGTCCTGGACGATTATCGAGCGCAGCCTGGCTGTGAGTTCTTCAATTTCCATATCAGTCAGACCCGAGTACGCTTTGCCTATCGTTTTCAGGGAATCGCTGTCCTTCACTGCAAACGTATAGTCTGATAACATCCCGGCGCGCTTGCCGTGGCCATACTCTGCAACTACAATGACTGCATCAATTGTATCAAGCTCACGCTTTAGTTTCGCCCAGTGCCTGCCACGCTTACCGGGATGATATTGGGATTCAGGGTCTTTGACCACCAAACCTTCGTGCCCGGCTTGTTTGCTCTTGTCGAATGCTGAGGCGATTTCTTCCACCGAGGATATGATTTTGTATCCAAGGTCGATGATGGGGCCTTTGAAGCGTATTTTCCCCATCAGCTTCTTGCGGTCAGCAAGGGGCTTGTCAATGACTGACTGCCCGTCAAGGTACATGATATCGTACGGGACATATACCACCGGTATCTCACCCATGATTTGCTCCGTGACTTTCTTTCTTCTTAGTCTCTTTTGTAGCTCCTGGAAATGAATGGGCCGGTCATTTTTGTACGCAAGCACTTCGCCATCCAAAATAAAATCATGCGGAAGCAAAGCTGCCGCAGCGGCGATTTCTGGAAACGAGTCTGTGACATCATCAAGCTTTCTTGAAAACAACCTAACTTGATTCTTGAACTTGTGCAACTGCACCCTTATGCCGTCATACTTGAACTCGCAAACTAGTGGTTTCTTGTAATAATCCGCGATCTCTTCTGCAGTAAACATCACATCTGCTAACATAAAGCTAAGCGGCGTAAGCGGCTTCATGACAGCCGTTGACAGTGTATTATTTTTTGCGAGTAAGGCAACCTGGGCAATGTCGCCTGAAAGGAGCATTGCCTGCCGCACTGCTTGCCCATCTCCAAATGCTTTTGCGATTGCAAGTTCGACAAGACCCTCGACCACTCCTATGCGCATCTCGCCGGTGACTATCTTGATCAGGTATTTCGCCTCAATGGGCGAGCAGCTGATGAGGAGTCCTGTCAGGATCTTCCTTTTCGCTTCTGCCGCGCCAGAGCCGGTCTCATCAGCGATCTTTCTAAGATGGCCATAGAGATTGGACAACAGCAGTTTTTGCACAACGAGCGGGCTCTGCTGCTTTTTTGAAACCGCATGCTCTGCAAGCGCGCCCATGTCACCATGCTTCAGGTAAATTTCTTGTATTTCTTCTGGCTGTAGCCGCATAATCTCCGAAAGCGATCGCATTATGGTGTTAAATCCGACGTTAAGCGCAAGGCCCGAGGACTTTGGGAATGCCGCGCCGGAGAGGAACAGAACAGCCGTCGTTAGCGAGGTGGTATCAAGCTGGGGAAGGTATTCTGCGATCGCCGCAACTTTGGCGTTCTTGCTTGGGGTTTGGCGGACCCGTTCGCATAGCTCCGCAAAGCGCGAGAACTCGCTGGACATGTACATACATCTATCGCAGGCCTTAAATCCCTTGGCACAAGGTGAAAATACCACTTCCTCTTGATTTTATCTGTGCTAAAGGCCTCGTACGTTCTTGCGCTCGCAGTGTCAGTCGCGACGTTGGTGCCGGTTTCGATTTGGCTGGCAGGCTTTGGCCCAGTCGAACGATTTGGTTATTACAACAATGCAGACAGCAGGATCGGTGACCCAAGGAGCGATGTCAATCCAGTCTATCAGCAGAACGGATCGGCAACCATTCCACAGATCAGAGATTATCATGACATCTTGGGTGCAAGCGTGAAAAAGCAAGGCAACGCATTCCTTTTTTCAATCGAGCTTGCAGGCAACCCAAACGAGAACGAAAACTATGAAACCTTGTATCAATGGAACATAGTTGCCGAGCTTGACGGCAAGGAGCAACAGTACAGGATTTTCTTTCCGCATTTTGCGATAGGCGATAACTCTACGACTGAAAGAGGATGGTATTTCGCCGTGTTTGACATGACTGCTGACACATATGTCGTCCCAATGACAAAAATTTCTGACATGCCGGAAGACAAAGTGGAATATCCAGTCAAGGATTTTTTTATTGGTAATCCGTCATCATTTCGCTATTGGGTTGACGTGTATGTGCGCAGCAACAGCACCCTTATCGGGCCACCTGACTATTTGATGGACTACGCGCCTCCGTAATCATGCAAAATCAGTTGACAGAAAAAATTTCATAAAAGGGTGAAAGGCGCTTGGCGATCCTGCATCAACGACCTGTTACAGCCTATGCCGTTAAAGTCACGTTTTTTAAACAGATGCAGTTTTGTGCGCCAAGCGCCAAGGTCAAGCCATGGCGTTCGGAATTACCATCACCATATAATAGTATTAATTACATAAAAACATTACCAATTAAAGATATATTGGATATATTTCGATAATATCGTAAGTTTCATCATTAAATGAGCTAATTTTCTAGATTTCTTATCAAATATGTCAAAGAGGTTTGCCCGTCATCTGCCGCGATTATGATCGCCGAAATCTCATTGGCTTTAGTTTGATTACGGGGTGTCAAGTCTTTGAGCGCTCGAGTGCCGCAATTCAAGTATTTGTCAGTAGAATTTCGACCAACACGATTTCTTATCCGAGTTTCCACTTTTCAACATCTACCAACTTGAATGCCAATGGCGGGACATGCGAATGAAAATAGAACATAAAACAACGAGTTTGACACCTGTGATAGAATCCGCCTTTGATATTTTGGGTACTTCAAGTAAGGATCGGCTGTTTCAATATCTTTTGGAAAAATACGATATTGACATCAAGTTTGCAACAAAGTCGGATGTAAGCCGAATTCATCGTGCCATTGTCGAGCTCTTTGGTCGTGATGCGGCTGAGCTTTTGATGAAGCAAGTCTACTCGGAAATGGACAAGATAGGCGACGAACTGGAATAACTTGACCCTATTGTATGAACATATACAACAAGAAAATACAAAGTTGGAATTGTTAAGCAAGCTAAATGAGAAAGTGCACGATGTGTGGCGATACGATGCTGACGTCAGAGGAATTGTTTTGCTACCGTTGCAAGGAAGATGCTGGCAAGCTTGGGGCAAAAAGGGAAATATACGACAAGCAAGATATAACGCAATCCCAAAATAGATTCTCAGAGCTGTTTGTTGGCAGCGTGAACTATAGGGAAATGCGCAGGCGCAATCTTGAAAATGGCTATTAGCAGATTAGCATAAATGTCCAGGCCTTTGGCATTTATCTCATGGATGTTGCCATCGCGCTTGTGGAACCGCGCTATCACATGAACGTAGGTTATGTTTCAAGGCTAATGAAAAATTTTGGACTTCATAGGCTCTATCTAGTGAATCCGCGCTACAACAAGAAAGAGGCTGTAAAGTACTCTACCCACGGCAAAGATGTTCTTGCATCCGCCAAGGTAGTGACACTCAAGCAGCTGAGGAGAAAATTTGATATTCTCGTCGGCACAACTGCCATCAGCGCTACAAGCAGGCTCAATATTTTACGCGAGACAGTCAGCCCTGAGCAAATCGCCAAGATAATCCAGGATACATGGGATACAAACCGGTTTTGCATAATCCTTGGTAGAGAATCGTCAGGATTGAAAAACGACGAATTAGGGATGTGTGACCTTGTTGTTACTATTGACACAAGGACAAAGTACAAGACGATGAATATCGCTCACGCTTTAGCGGTACTTCTGTATGAAATTTCAAGATTAAAGCCGGAAGCCCCTGTGAAAAAGAGCAAGAAAAAGATCGAAATTGCTTCGCAACAGGAAATTGGCATTTTGCTTCAATATCTTAGCAAGGTTGCGGATGCAGGTAATTATGATCACCACAAGAAGCCTCTGCTTGCCGCCGCAGTGAAAAAGCTGCTGGCAAAAAGCACGCCGACAACAAAAGACGTCATGCTGCTTATCTCGCTATTCAGGAGAAGCTTGCTTGCAATAGAGCGCAAAAAGCAAAGATAATTTTAATATTCAAGAAGGGGCGGCGCTACTAGATGGAGCATTATCTATTAGCACCGAACCTAAAGATATGCAGGATCCTCAATGGGATGTGGCAGGTTGCAGGGGGCCACGGCCGCATTAATCCGCAAGCGGCTATAGAAGAAATGATCAGATACCACAACGCCGGCTTTACTACTTGGGATCTGGCAGACATTTATGGACCAGCGGAGGACTTTATTGGCGACTTTTATCGCAAACTGCCTGAACAAGAGCGACAAAAGGTTCAGGCGCTGACAAAGTGGGTCCCAGATCCCCAGAGAATCACCCGCCAAATTACGCAGGGAAGTATCGATAGGTCACTCCGGCGGATGGGCCTTGATTCACTAGACCTCATCCAGTTTCACTGGTGGGACTACAACAATCCTTACTACATAGACGCCCTCAAGTATCTGTCTGATCTGCGTGATGAAGGCAAGATCAAGAACATCGGTCTTACCAATTTTGATACTGAGCGTATGCAGATAATGAAGGAGGCCGGACTGAAGATAGTTTCAAACCAAATACAATATTCTATCATTGATCGCAGACCCGAAGTCCATATGGCAAAGTTTTGCCACGACAACAATATGAGTATGCTTGCGTACGGGACGATATGTGGAGGTCTGCTGTCAGAACGTTATCTTGGCAAACCAGAGCCTCATGATCTCGACACTGCAAGTTTGCGAAAGTACAAGCAGATGCTAGATGCCTGGGGAGGATGGGAATTGTTTCAGGATTTACTTTCTGTGCTCAATGAAATAGCCCAGAAACATAAAGTCAGCATCGCCAATATTGCGACGCGATATATTCTTGACAAGCCAGCGGTGGGGGGTGTGATTATTGGTGTTAGGCTTGGGATAGCTAACCACAGAGATGACAATGCGCGCGTGTTTCGCTTTAGGTTAGATGAGGATGAAAACAGTCGTCTAGCAGACGTGTGCAAGAAATCAAATGATCTCTTTGAACGAATTGGAGACTGCGGCGATGAGTATAGAAGATAAATCTACCCTTACCTAGAGAAGAGAGGTATCAAATTAACATCCGTAAATAATTCCGTAAAAACCTATTGAGCCTTTGGTTCTCTGATTGGCTCAATCACTAACAGTGCAACCTCTATAAGCAATAAAACATTATTAAAATTGAAAGGACTTTGGCGGACGATTCGGTGACTTCTAAGGCTCGTGAAAGTGCAAGAGCTCTCAAAGAGCTCGTTATGGCATTGGGGCTAAAAAGCAAAGGAAACCGCTGAGCAGAAAAACAAAAGAAATTACGGAGGAAAAAGCCCGGGAGTTGAAGGGACATTCTCTAGACATCAGCGCGACATTAGATGCACGTGACATACAGCAACTAGGTGATGACGTCGAGAAATTGATAACTGTATTTGAAGACACTATGACAGAGGTACGTAAGGAACCTTACGATGAGTAGCAAAAACTTCTGTTAGGCTACAAGAAGCTTCTTGAAGAGCAAATAAAAGTCATCAATGCTAGGATGGATATGGCTAAGCGCCTAAAACCTAGCGCATAGAGCCCATCACAAGCTCACTTTTCTTATTGTGCGCGAGTTCTAGCTGTAGATGGATTTATTTTGAGCGTATAGGTGTATCTCGCGTCGATCACATTTATCTGCTCCTTCAATAACTTTTGGAGCCCCGCCATCAGATCCTCTTGCCGATCGTACGGTTGCACCCTCGCGTTGTCCATCACTGCATTAAAATTCTTGATTACAATGTCTGCAAGCTCAGAAAGCCTTTGGATATTACATTTGGGAATAGTTCTGAAAGTTGAAATAAAGTTTGATTCCTCGGCATGTTTGAGAGCTTCAGCACGGGCTTCTTTTGCCGAGCTCGTCTTCTTGGGTCGGATAGGACATTGAGCAAATTGAGCTGATATTGTGTTAATTCTTTTGGAGGATAGTTAGGTAAGTTGAGGAAGAATCTATGAGTCGTGTTACAGTGTTATAGAGGGATTTACCATCATAAATCTTGGTTAATTCTTGCCTATTCTCCAAAATAGTGTAGTAGAAAAGACATACTCTAGGCTAAAAGGTTCTCTTGGACCAATAGCTATCAGCCGAAAAATGACACGCCAGGTTTGTTGCGGCATATGCAAGAAAGACATAACAGTATCTTCACCTGATTTTCCACAATTATGTATCGTCTGCGGCCGTGAATTCATGGAAATGATTCGAGCGGTGGCAGAGTTGTCCATTGAGATGGCAGCTGCATATGGTGTCAATCCCCTTAAGGAAGGTCGACATAATCTGCCGGGCGTTCCAATCGAAGAAATAGAGATGAGAATGGAACTAAACCGCTTGAAGAAAAATGTCGTTAATACAATCTAATTTGTTTTGAATTGCGCCATTATCAAGGCAGGACAACTCCTTTTTAACGTGACCTTTCATGCCTCGGAATGTTTGTCACAATACGGACTTAGACAAGATTAATTAATACTATGAATGCTAACTTTCTATTGCTGAGACTATTGCAATCCGGTAATTCAGACATAATCAGAGAGCTAAAGCTCACAGCAAAATGGTCACCCAACAGCAACGAAAAGAAAAAGGCCATTTTACAGCTGACTCGGTATGGTGATGAAGCGAGACCTGCGATTGAGGAGGTACTTGGCATCACAGCTTACGAGGATGTCAAAGCAGTTTGTGTTGACGCCATCAGATCATTAGGCAGGGAGAAAAAAGATATGGCAGTGCGCAAGAAGAAAATTTCAAAAACAAATAGAGCTGCCAAAGTGAAAAAACAAAAAAAGAAAACGAAACGAGCAAAGTAACCTTACACTGAAAGAGCGCTCGATTATTGACTAGTAGGCGAAAAGGTCTGTCGCATGCCTCATCGGTTAATGTTAACAATCGTTGATTGAAGAATCAATCTGCAATAGATAGCCACTTTATGGACAAAGTGGTCTCGTTATACGGTTATCTTTTCGCCATGTATTAAATTGCTTTTTGTGCCTCCAATGCAAAGATGATTTGAAATGGCTATTCGAAGAGAGCAACCAGACAAGAACAGCTATTGGCAGAACGAGCTAAGATCACTTGGTATTGAGCCAAAGCGCCCGAACGAGCTCAATGATAAACTGGAACTCGAATCATTGGCTGATAATCTAAAGCAGGGTTACTATCAGGACTACAAGGCGGCTTATAGCTATGAAGAACTAGACCAATCAGATTTTGACTATTTAATATAGGCTGCAGCGTGTAGAATTATGTATCTTAGCTTGACTCAGAAGGGCATTATTGCTCTAGCATTCGCATTAGCCGTTATTGTTGTAGTAATTATGGGCGTACCTGGCAGGTAGTAATAGCAACACTGGCTCATGAATTTTCTTTCCGAGCTATATGATTTCAGCGTAATTCTACATATTAAATGTCAGGACCTCGACCACTTTATGGCCAGTCTCTTCAAAATGTTCTCGGGTGTGCTCGTGGGATGCCAGCAGGCGACTACAATGAGTGATCATTGTACTGCCAGTTAACCACAGACAAATATAGGGTTTGAGTATTCCGACTCTAATTTGAGTATCTTGGCTCTATGTTGCTAACACGTAACTTGTAAGATTCAAGTTTTCTCTAGAATCTGACAAGAAACGCTAGCGTGAAGGTCAACACGTCCCGTTAACGGGAAAAACCAGCGGTGAATTGATAAACACTAGCGTGAACATCGGCTAGCTCATGGACTAGCTCTTCGCTGGGATTGCCACAGACCTCAAAGCGACTCACCTTGGCAATTTTCATGATCTCTGGGAATAGCCTCTTAATAGCTTCACCGTTCACATGAGCAATTCCTGATATTGAGGAATCATACGACTCAATCACAATACACTTGTTTTCTTTTTTGTTAAGAAACCATTCGTACTTTCGAGTACCAGGTTCCGAACGCCTCACGCTATCACTGATTTCTCTTGCGAGTTTTTCAAATTCCACCTGCTTTCCTTTTTTTATGCTAAACTCAACAATCCATTGTAGCTGATCTGGGTTCATAATAGTGCTTCAGTAGGTATTGGATTACGGCGCTTATTATTTTCTATCATGATATCATATGCGCCTTAGAGACATGTTTTATCTTGATGCGCTAGCCATGCAGGAAGCAATATTGTCAAACCTCGGTGAAACCATCCTTTTTTGACTTGTAGCTTTAGAGTTTCTTTTCATAAATGTTAAAAGCGATTATGATTTTCGTCTTGAATGTCAATCAAGGGGCTAGGCTGAGCCGGGTGACGCAGGCGGTGTGGGGGGAAGGCTCCCCTAGCCTTTTTCTGTAGGATACGCGGATCAAAAACTATGGAAATCATGGTTATACCCGTTAATGGTATAACTGGTTCCTTCAAATTGCTATCCTAGCTTAATACGGCACAAGAAGTGAACCCGAGTAAACTTTTGTATTTAAGGAACGTTTGTTGTTTTACGAGTTGGCGAGTTCTAACAACCGAGTAATTAGGTCTTGAACGGTTATCGGTTTTTTCAAGTAACATTTGACCTCGTCAAGTGCGGGAAAGACGGCCTTGAAATCTTCGCGGTATTCGTCAAAAGCCGTAAGGAAGCAGACTTTGACCTCGCTATCAATGTTCTTCATTTTCTGATACAGCTCGAAGCCATTCATTCCAGGCATTCTAATGTCGAGAAGGAGCAAGTCATACAAAGCCGGCCTGAAATTTTTCAGTGCCTCCAGAGGGTCATTGAAGCTTGTGACTACGAACTCGGCCCTTTCCAGCCCTATCTTGAAAATCGATGTAATATCTTGTTCGTCATCGACAATCATAACTCTGTATTTTTTTGATTCAGCTGATGTTTGGAGTTTTTCTTGCTTTGTACTGGATTTAGCAGACAAGCTATCCGTCAAAAGCTGATGAGAATCACTTATAAACAAGAAGGAAAATTTTTTAAGAATTCTTGCTACTGACCTTCCTCTTTGATCGCGAAGCTCTTGTAATGGGACCGATGCATACTTTCCCTAATTTGCTTCCTAATCTTTCAAAATCTCTTACCAGATAGCAGCAAATGACAGATGACTGTTGGTATGTTCTGGCGAAGATCGATTCTTCAAACTTGGGTAGTTGTTCGGTTCTTTCCAGATGATAGAAGCAGCCCATGTCAATAATAATTTCCAGAATTTGTTTACCCCGCTTTTTTGCAGCCATTTCAGTTGTCATTAGATATCGCATGAAATCAATCACATTGTCGGATTTACTTAATACGCCAGACCCATCAACTATGGTTAGAGACCCATTTTCTTCATACCGTTCAACAGGCAATTCGGACTCTTTCAAAGTGTCCCTTATTGACGACTTGATTTCATAGTGAGTGAGAAACAACACAAGGAGCTTCAGAAGGAGTTAAAGAAGGAATTGGACCATGAAAATCAAGAATTAGTGAAATTTCATCTGACCGGATATTGGCAAATAATAACGAATCTTCTGTAGGTCAAAAAATATAATTAGTTCCCACGCTATTTTGTATGAAAGCAAGCGGCATCTTTCTTGCTATTTCGTTCATGGCCTTTAACCCGGAGCAGTGACAGGGAATAACGAATTGGGGCTTCAACGTTTGCAGTTCATCCACAGTTCTGTGGATTATTGGCTCGAAGACGCCACCCGTTAAGTGCATGCCTCCGACTACAGCGTAGATTTTATCTTGTCCAGTCAATTCTTTTGCATAATTCAGGGTGTTTATTATTCCTGCATGTCCGCAGCCAGTGATAACCACAAGTCCCTTGTCTTTGACATTCATGATAATTGCCTGATCATCTTTGATAAATGGATCATTTTCCATTCGGTCTTCATCCACCTCTGAGTAGTGGTTAGGAAAGCCTTTTTCAAAATTATTGGTTCTGGTTATTTCTCCGGTGACAAGGATACCGTTGTCTATCCATAGGCTTTGAGATTGCTTTAAAATGATTTCGTACCCAGCTTTGGTCAAGAACGATTTGCTTGGCGCCGGCAAGTTTATTGTTCTACCGTCTTGAAACTTTACCATCCTGTTTCTAAAAGCATCTTCATGAAGAACAAGGGGAATTCTTTGCCTTCTATTCATTTTCTTCCTAATATTTAACAATCCCCCTGCATGGTCAATATGTCCGTGACTCGAAATGACCAGCTCACAGGTGGATAAATCAAAATCAAGAACATCCACGTTGTGAGCAGCGACCAATGGATCTAGACCGGAATCAAGTAATACTCTGTGCTTTCTTCCACCAGATTCTACTGTTACAGCCGCGGAAAAACCATGTTCCGCTATTAGTGGTCGCTCATACCAATTTTTGGCTAGAAATGGTCTATGTGCTACCTCAGTATTTGGCAAAAGGACATCTACATTGTTGTCAACTAAACAAGTAACTTCTACCTTGTCTACTTCCTTTAAGGGCATATGTATTCTTGTGCTAAGTGCTTCATAAAATGCTTTAACACACTATTTGGTTTATGCTCTTGACATCAGTTCAATCCGATGATAATGTTATCTTGTCCAGCACATCTTGGACTCGATTGGGCATATTGCGGTTAAAGAACTGCAAACATCTGTGGCAAATGGCATGATGGAATGGATCTTCACAATTCGTTTGCTTGCAGTAGTATAAAATTCCGCACTTCTTGCATTGATGGCTGCAACTTTGATCACCAATTGCGGCGCCAGACGAAAGATAGATCAAGCCTTTTGAGGTAGTTTTGTATTTCATTTCTCCAGCAAGATATTCTAATAGACCTTTTTCAAGAAGCAACCCAAGATGACGCTTGAGCGTATCATGGGACAGATAAGTTTCGTGCATCAGGGTCGTCTGAGTTGCACCTTCCTCTGATGACTGTAAGATCAAGGAAGTAATCTCCTCTCTACTCCTTTGCAACATTTGGTTATAGCATCCCAGATGATTAAAGGGCGATGAATGTAAAGTCTAGAATATTGTTTAAGCTCTTCTCACCATGTTATTTATAAGCAATCACCCATTACTATCAGACTTAGTTATGCAAAACCGTCAGAAAGATGAAATGACAAGGGATATCTTGACAGTGTCAAATGGTGGCGCAATGATTTCGCATATAATGTTCAAAGCCTATACCAGTCATGCTCAGGCAAAGAGCTACCTTGGCGAGCTAATTGAAAATGGATTAATAGAATATGACGTATTGGATAGGACGTACCACACAACTACGAAAGGATTGGAATATCTGCAGGCCATGGAAAGAATCTCAGAAATGCTTTGTATGAGCACAAGGCGCTCAACAGCTAATCAGAAAAGTTTGGAAGCATATTAATTCTGAGCATTCTACGTTCCGACCAGAAAATCGGCATTTAGAACCTGTCATAAGGTTCTTCTGGATGATCGGTAGCTATTGATACTGCATCTCTCTTAAATAATCATAAACCATAGTCAAGTATGGCCAACGAGATTCTATCTGCCATTATTTTCATTATTGGATTGATCATCTCGACTATCATAATATACGTAGTAACAAAGTTATTCAGTGAAAAGGAAGGAATAGGCAGGGCTTTTATCACCGCAATTATTGGAGCAATAGTATATTCAGTAGTTTATTTCTTGATTCCAATTGGATGGCTTGCAGCGATAATTGGGGGAATAACATGGCTTATCGCATTAAGAGGATTATATCACATGGGATGGCTAAAGTCCCTGGCAGTAGCCGTAATAATTTGGATTGCCGCCACAGTAATCGGATTTTTATTGCCGACGGTACCTGGACCGCTATAGTTCGACAAGACAGGAATCAAATTCATTGGGCGGATTGCGTTCACATTTGACTGGATGGAACAAATGAAAGAGTTAGAACAACACTAGTCATGGTAACGATACTTCGTTCTTAGCAAATACATGATTTGCACCATTCTGTACACCGCAATTGCGCCATCTTTTTAGCGTAGCTGTTTCCGATAATTGTCTTTTATTTACAAAGTTTGTCATTGTCACAAAAAAGCCGATAATTGCCACAATAGACCACACTTGGCTTAATGCAGAATTAGTGGCATGAACGACATTGAGCCCGTGCATGAATGTGCCCATTACAGCGAAAGACAGCGCTGTATTTCGTACGGCATTCTTATGATTGACAAGTTTGTTTATCATTTGAGGTCATGGCTGCTTTGATGCACAATCTCGATCAGAATATTCACGTAAACAAAAGGGTTAGTTTGTATTAAAAAAACAAACACTGGAATTTCGGCAATTGTCTTAGCTGACTTGCCATACGCTGCTCCTATATCTCGTTGCAACCAATGATACTGCACATCGAATTGTACAGTTCGATTGCATACTGCTTGGATGCAAGATTGAGCTCAGAAAGGGCACATTTTTAATTCCAATTTGGCGATTACTAGCGTGGAGACTGGCGTCTTGGTTTGGCAGTATCTTTCATCTTCTTCATTGCGCCTTTAGTGTCGGCCTTCGGTTTTGTGGATTTCTTATTGGTTTTAATGGAATACCTATGCGTAAAAGTCCTCGAAATGCTGTTCCACTTAGCGCCGCAGTGATCACACTGAAAGCCGGTTTCTTCGCCAATACCTTGGTAGCGCGATTCGTTGTGTCCTTCATAGACTCTGGAGCCGCGGTAGTGCATTTGCCCGGTCTTACATTCTGGACACAGATCACCTTCATTTACCACATTGGGATCGCCGCCCGCGCGCAATTTAAGGCTATCAACAGACTGAGGAATCTAATTGAGCCTTCCTCTTCTCTCGTAATCCCGAAAGTTAATTGAAAGCTATATAATGAACATCGGTGTTTGCTAGCAGTGGTAAAACCTTATCAAACCAGACCTGCAACAGTAAGCACGAAGAAAGAACCAGGTTTTTGCGTCGAATGTTCGGCAATAGCGACGACTGAAGCATTGTTTAAAGTGGACGGAGTGATAATGCTCCGTAGATATTGTAACAAATGCGCGGCTAGTGCTGACTATGAAATATCCAAGTACTAGAAACCAACACACGTCTGTGGTCAACCAACGTAGACGATGTCCAAAGTCACCCAGGGTTAGCGACTACTCTTTGTGGGACAAGCGGCATTTTTTGATCACGACGGCAAATCATAACCTACTATGCATAACTGTTCTGGCTTCACTCCTGAAGATATAGCAGCGCCAATCCAAGGCAATTCATTCTCGTTATTAAAGTCGTCTTTCCCCTTGTATTCTATAAACAAGTAATCATTTCCATCTCCTTTCCAGGCAAAAACATCAAAGAAGCCGGAGAGCTTTCCGCCATTCTTTTCCTTAATTGTTTTAAACATTGTTAATACATTTGGTGGCAATGGTGGTGCTAAACCCTTAGGGGGCATATCAGACCAGAGCACATCCTTAGCTCTGCTACTATGAAATACATCCACCCAAACTCCCTTCCAACCATCTTTCTCAAGGTATCGCAGTATTGCTAGTTCACCAAAAAGAATGATCTGATCAATACTTACAACAGGTTTACTTAGATACGTGCTGTCATTCAAAATATCTAGTACACGAGATTTCTTTACTTGCTGTAGACTGGCACAAGGAAAATGAATTTTCAGACCCTCAATTTGTATTTCGCCAGTAACTGTTGTTCGAGTCACGTTTCTTCTTTCAAAGGCCAATTTTCGGAGCTTATTCAACCAAAATATCATTGGAATAGTGGAACTAAAGCTTTACGAACGGTTGCAGAATTTGAGCCTAGAAAGAGGTCTAATAGAACTTTTCTTGAGGAGTTGACCCGCCACTAACTATTCTCTCAAATCTTCATTAGCAATGTAAGCCCTGTTTCACCTATGGCACGCTCGTTGGGCGTATTTGATTGGTTGGTAATTATCGTTTTGATTGTTATTGCTGCGGCAATCATTTACTACTTGTGGCCGTTGGCAGTTGCAGTAGCAATTATTGCGGCTGCATACTTCATCTATAAATGGTATACTGGCGGCGAACGAACTATAGTTAGATAACAGACGACACGCCAGCTTAAGTCATTTTCTTGACTTCTAATGGCCAAGTCGAAAACTCATTATGATCCCATAACAGCTGATGATCTTCAGTGTCTGCTTCAAACAGGAATGGCATTTTACATTTCGTGCAAATGTAAATCTTGTCTAATTTTTGCTGCAACAGTTGGGTGCTCTGCTTACCCTTTACTAAAATTATGGCTGAAAATCTTCTATTGAGAGGTTTCAGAAGTAACTTAAAGAACATTTTATTAAGCTGTGGCCATTCTATGTGATATGTCAAAGAACCGCAAGGTTATGGTCATTGACGACGAATATGATATTGTTTACGTCTTAAGAAAACATTTAGAAAAATGGGGCTTCACTGTAGACACTTTCACTAACCCTCTTCACGCTTTCGAGATCTTCAAACAAAACCCAGATCGCTATTCTATTATCCTGACCGACATTCGCATGCCTGAGATTAGCGGCATTGCTCTGGCAAACATGATTCTAAAAATAAAACCAGGCATGCCAATCGTGATAATGACAGCTTTTGAAATTTATGCATACGATCTCAGGGTAAGTTTGCCGAAAATCAAGGCAGGCGATGTTTTGAGAAAGCCTCTTACACCCGCCCAAGTGTGCAGCGCGGTAAAGAAGCATTTGCAAACAGCCTAGCAATCGAATACTCCCCGCCTGTAACGATGCAAGTCGGAATTCCACTAGAGCCAACATTAATTCCCGTTTTCATGTTTTAATGTAAAATCATCAAAACAAAACAATGATGCAGAGAAGATACTAGCTAAGTTTTATCTCGGTAAAGCGATCCTCAACATGAGGTTAGACAAGTAATCGTGATTACGGTGGGCAAGATGATAGCAAACGTTACGCCCGAGAGCTAAGATTCTTTTTGTTGATGACGAAGTAAGCATAACCTCTACTATCAGAAAAGGCTTGGAGAGGTATGGCTACTTGGTTGACACGTTCAATGAAGCAGATAAAGCCATCGCATACTTCAAGCCGCGGTATTACGACCTCATTATTCTTGACGTACGCATGCCAGGTAGAAGTGGCTTTGAATTAGCAAAACTAATTTGGGCTCTAGACCCGCAAGCCCGTATATGCTTCATGTCAGCATTTGAGATACTTGAAAACGAAGCAAGAAAGGTATTTTCTAGTTTTAAGACATTTTGCTTTATCAAAAAACCGATAAGCACCAATGCACTAGCACAACACATCGAACCGCACTTTGTTAAGGCGTAGAAAAAAGGCCCTAAAGCCTAAAAATACTATATTTGCCAATATGGAATACGGCCACTGCTCCAAAAGATACAAAAAACGTCTTAGTAAATGGCATTTGCCAAGTGTGCGGAGCCATAGCCAACGTTAGCAAGCCGAAAGGGTTTGATTTTGAGATGTGCCCAGAGTGCTCAGCGTCTTGCAACCTCCACAGACATCATGATTATAATAGCTCTTGATCGAGCGTAACACAAATCTTCATTGAAATAGCGTGCGTCTGAAGCCAAAAAGGCAATCGAACGCATAAGTTTTGTCGCTTGCTTTGCCTACCAGGTTATACCATTACCGGGTATAACCTCGATTTTTGACGATTTTTTCATTGATTGCGCACTTCAGCCAGATTATCATTTGAGGTCAAACGCGCAGTAATAGCGAATTGCGACAAATCTGTACTTTAGTTTCTATGGTGAGCTCTTTTGAATATTTCTTCCTGCCGCCGGTAGCGTTTTGAGCCCTTTCTAACTCTGCGTTGGCGACCCTCGAGGCATTTCTTGTTCGGCTGGGCTATTGCGCGATGTTTTATTCTAACGAAGAGACACCATTGCTCATGTTACGGTTGTAATTAAACAAAACCCATGAGCCAAAAGAACGCGATTACATTATGGAAAGCCTTTAGCGGCCAAGAATTCGCCCCTTTCATAATCTGCGGCCAAATGGCATCTGGGGCACTTTAGGCTGCATTTTCTGGCGTCAGTGGCTGCGCGCACGTCACGGTATTGTGTGACAGATTCGAGTGCGCCGCCACACCTTTTGCATTTGAAGATATAATTACCAAACAACACTCTTATTCAAGGTTAAAGCTAGTAATAAACGGTCGTAATTGGCGAGAAATTCAGGACGTCGTACAACGTTCAAAATAGACCCACCGGCGCGGCGGGTCAACATAACTAGGTTCAGAAATCGCAGATTGTCATTTGAATGGTAAACTATCAAAGTCTTCGTGTGTGGGCATATGCATCATATGATCTTCGATGTCAGCTTTGTACAAAAACAATGTCTTGCATACATTGCAAACATAAACTCTGTCTAATCTTTCTATTGCACTGCCCCTCAAGGTACTTGTCATCAAGCAGTTTACGAAGTTGTATTAAAATTCTGTGGGCAAAAGTTCTAGCTCGCTGAGATAAACAGACTAGACCTGAGAAAACAGGTATTTGTAGAACTTTAACCAAGACTATTCATTGCAGACTTGCTTATCGGGTGCTCTGGTTGGTCTTATGGTGACAAGTCAGAGAAAGGCGGATGGGTTGGCTCGTTCTACCCAAATGCGACAGTAAAGAAACTACCCTATTATTCTCAATACTTTAACACGGTCGAACATGACGCAACTTATTACGAAAAGTTTTACAAATTCATGACTCAAGACACTTTCAAAAAATTGGTCGAACCAGCACCAGACAAATTTGAGTTTTCTGTAAAAATGCCAGAAACAATAACGAGAGAAAAGAAATTGGGCGAAGGCTCGCTAGAGTTGCTCAACAAATTTTTAGAAAAAACTGCGCCATTGAAAAAAGCAGACAAATTAGGTGCAATCTTGTTTCAAATGTCTCCCAACTTTACTGCAGATGATTTTAAGAACGCTGAAATCTTCTTAGACAAACTACCTCGTAGTATTGATTATGCGCTAGAATTTCGGCATGCAAGCTGGCAAACCGAGGGCGCGCCAGAACTGTTAAAGCATTACAATATTGCAAGCGTAATGAGCGACTCACCAGACCCAAAACTAAAGTTTTTAGCAGAACCAATAGTACTGCAGATCATGCCTTTATCAGGTTTCATGGTAGAAACAAGGGTTTTTGGTACAGCTATCTTTACAGCAAGAAAGAGTTAGAACCTTGGGCTGAAAAGGTCAACAAGATAACAAAAGATCCGAAAGTAAAGAAACTTCGCATTTACTTTAACAATCACTATGGCGGCAAGGCTGTTCTCAATGCATTACAGTTTAAAGAAATACTAGGCGAAAAACTATCAAAAGAGCAACTAGAAGCGAAACAAAAGGCTGAAACTTATCTTACTGGCAAAGCCGGCCTACATCAATGGCTAAGCTAGCTGGCAGACCGCCGCTTGCAATATATTGTCAATTCTCACTTTTTTGTTAATTGTACCCGCTATTGTGAGCTTCTGCATAATAACAAGAAAAAGAGAGATGCGCTGGGCCGCAGTGGCGTGCATTGGGCGGGTCAGTTTTGCATCCTCATAGAACGTTTTAGTGACTATGGCCGCAGCCGCAACCGCCCATGTCATGTCCATGCCCGTGTCCTTCTTCTTTAGACGAAGAGCATGTTGGGCATGTATTTAGTCCATTTTCAGACATGAACATTACGCCACATGTAGTACATTTCATTTTTTGTAGTCCTTGCATGCATCGAAAGTAAGCGACACACTATATTAAGCCTGTCCCTACATGCCTTTTCCTTTCAATCGACTATAGCCCATAAAATTCTCGAAGACTCGAGTCTATCTTGTCAACTGGCACGCCAAAAAACTCGAACGCTTCCTTATGGCTTGTAACGCGTAGTTGGGCATTGGATTTTACCTTTATATAAACTTCAGAGGTCTCGTCCAATAATAATCGAGCATATCTATTCCACTTCTCAAGATCTTCCTGCCGCATAGCTAGGAGATTATCGACCATCCTTGCAAATGCCGCAACTATGCCCACGCGGTATTTTTGCAGCTCTAATTTTGACAGGTCAGAATCAGGAAGTGAGCGGATGAGCGAACACAGCAGGAATTGGTATTCATCAAGATTCTTGGCAATGCTTGCAGTCTGTCCTACCTGGGGTACAACTTTTCTGACATCTACAGACGCTGCCCCAAATACGCCCTGCAAGCCTTTTATCCTCAGCTCGGGCGATGTTATACCATCGTTCGTAAGCAATCTGTCACAACCTGGCGCGGCAAGGAGCCTTGATATCATTGTGTTGAGCGGCAGCATCTCCCTTAGTTTGTTGTTCGCGTTAATATGCAAATTGGAGGAGAAAATGGTCTACTGCTAGCTCTGCTTTTTTTTCTTAGTCTTTTTACAGTAAGCTAACTATTATGCAGCGTGGTGTGTTTCTGAGCATAAAGCGTGAGGATAGAGCCTCAGTCAAAATGGGGATACCCCTTGCGGAGCATAAAAATCTGCAGCTCATATTATTTGGCAATTGTCCACAAACGATTTGCCAGAAAATCCCCGCCTTGGTCTTGGCTATCTTGCATTCAGGGTGGGCTTAGGGGAAGGTATATTGGAGAATTCTCGCCTGCCGTGATTATACCTGTTTCATGAACATCTCCTTGGCAATTTAGGGTAGCCTCAGGAGCGCGCCTGTGCTTATCCCGCTAGCAGGCGCTTGCTGAGTGTGTAGTTGAATGGGTGGCGGACTGGATTGTGGCGGACTGCCGCCGCTATTGCCTGCGCTACACGGTCCAGTACTTCGAATTCCATCTTGGAGGAATGCATAGCAAGCATCAGCGTTAGCTTGTGCAGCTGAAATTACAAATGATCTTTGTTTTTGGGTACTCATGTTATCTGACCAATGGTCGAATACTACATCATGACGGGACTCGTGACATTGGTTACAGTCTTCTGGCGAAAGGTAGTATGTCGCTCCTATGGTTAGTCCATTGATTGTTGTTCCGTCTTCATTAGCAAAACCACCGCCAAGCCATTCAAAATTGCTATCATAGACATTAAACCACATCCATGTGCCAGGACCAGTGCCTGCATTACATGTATGTGCAAAGCAAGGATCCCATCGACTGTCTTGCATTCTGTGTGCTCGATAGAGTATAGACCCAGAACCGCTTCCAACCGTAACTGTCGAGGGAGGGTCGGCTGCTGCAGTTTGCAGAATAGATGCTGTCAGAAACGACGAAAGCGTTAGGGTGGATGTAAGCATGCTTCCCACCAAGAAGATTCCCATAAGAGTGGCTGCAGCGATGAAGGCTATTCTCCGCTTCGTTCCTGGATGATTCCTCTTTCTATCAGTACTGCTCTTGTCGTCACCAGTCTCGATCTTCATTATGCTTTATGTTGACCGTATGCTTTTATCGTGGCAGACTGATTCTTAGGATGATATTAGATGTGCAAAAGGTACAGTCTGCCACTCTATCTGCTTCTTTTAGAAAATGGCCTTACAGAACTTTGGAAATAAGAAATTACTATTTCGGCACGAATTGCTTTTCAATCCCACTCGTAACAGTATCGGTCATGTTTGAAGCAAATTCCTTGGCCCCGTCTGAAGCCTTGTCTACGACTGGATTGCTCAGAACTTTATTTACGCCTCTCGATACTCCTGAAAAGAATGCCTGCGCTCCGAGCCCGATTATTGCGAGCACGACCACACCCACGATTATCCAAGTGAGTACACCCATTGGGAACCATCTACTCCTTTGTTTTTCTTTACAATAATGATAGCGGCATGATCAATCTTAACGATTTAGAATTCCTGCTCCATTATAATGTTCTATACATAACTGGTGCCAGCTGATATATCGGGGAGAGCTCTGTTTCCTATATTGTGAAAAGCCAACGATCGCCCTCTGCCTAATAGGCCAGCACTCAGAACAGATCATCCAAATGCGGCACCTTGGACTGTTCACCCGATTTTTCAGCAGTGTCAATGCCTGCTTATCCTTAATCTCAATCTCCTTTCTCTTTCACTTGCTAAAACTCCAATTTTCGCTTCGACTCGGTCTTCTGGCCACTCCATGATGTTATCCACTAATTGTACGTTGTATAGGTTTTCCTGGAAGTATTTTACCATTACAGGATCTTTTAAACTATGGGCTTTTTCCATAACGAACAGTCCTGTTTCCAAGAGCCCAATCGTCAAAGGAGGCATATCCTTAAGGATCTTCCGTGGCTTAAGAAGA
Source organism: Nitrososphaera sp. (assembly GCA_036003785.1). Lineage (GTDB taxonomy): Archaea > Thermoproteota > Nitrososphaeria > Nitrososphaerales > Nitrososphaeraceae > Nitrososphaera. Next base: position 1,210 of record DASYSB010000055.1, on the reverse strand, counting down.
AACTCAAGGGCGGCATTGGATTTCTATAGCAATTATGCTGGTTCCTTTTCATTACATCCGATGGTCTGCACAAGTGAATACTTTACTTTACGACCACTTGCAGGTTTTCCTTCACAAAAGGGGGAATTTCTATTTTTACTGGGGCTCTATTGTAGATGGCGGCTTGCTCGATACTGCATATGTCACCCATGTCGCTCCCTCTACCTCATTCGTTATCCTGTTGCTTATGCGTTCAATGAGCTCGTAGGGCAATCGCGACCAGTCTGCAGTCATTGCATCTATCGACTCGACGACTTTTACTGTTACGACGTGGCCATAAACGCGCTCATCGCCCAGGACGCCAACGGCTCTGTCATCGCCGACCGCAGCAAAAGCTTGCCACACCTTATCGTACCAACCTGCCGCCTTTAATTCATCTTCGACTATCTTGCTCGCCTGCTTGCATATCCTGATCTTTTCCGGCATAACGTCGCCAATTATTCTAACAGCTAGGCCCGGTCCAGGGAACGGGTGCCTTTTTAACAATTCATCCGGAACACCGAGCAGCCCCGCCGCCCTTCTCACCTCATCTTTATACAGATAGCGCAAGGGCTCTATCACTTTGAGTTTAAGCCACTTTGGCAGTCCACCCACGTTGTGGTGTGTCTTGATAACTGCCGCCGGCCCCTTTGAAACTCCACTTTCAATGACATCGGGATACAGTGTACCCTGCGCGAGCCAATGAAATGGTCCACTCTTTTTAACAACTTCGACGAACACATTTGCAAATTCTTCACCAATTATCTTGCGCTTTTTCTCAGGGTCTGTGACGCCTTTCAGCTTGCCCAAGAACTGCTTCTCCGCATTGACGTAGATAATATCAATTCCAAGATGCTCCTTGAAGAGTTTGACCACATCTTTTTCTTCGTCCTGTCGCAATAGTCCGTGGTTGATGAATACGCAACGTAATCGGTCGCCAATGGCTTTGTGCATCAATGCGGCAACTGTAGTCGAATCGATACCGCCACTCACTGCAGCTAATACCTTCTCTTTGCCTACCTGCTGGCGAATGTCATTAATCGTAGTCTCGATAAAGCTCTCCATGTCCCACTCGGGCTTGGCGCCGCTTATTTCCTGGGCAAAGTTCTTCAGGATCTGCGTGCCCCGCTCTGTATGTACCACCTCTGGATGGAACTGGATGCCATAGAATCTCTTGTCCTTGTTGCCGATG
>DASYSB010000054.1:0-28854 GCA_036003785.1 Nitrososphaera sp. | reverse complement strand
GAATGATAAGCTTTATCAGAGACTGACAAAAATGATTCATGAAACCGCGTCCCTTGAAAAGCAGTTAGAAGTCGAGTTTCATAAGTGCGACAAAGAGTTAAGCGAGACAACTATCCCATTTGATTATTTTGAATCTCGATTCGATGAATTGAGAACCAGAATCTCAGGTCTAAAGCAAGACTTGGGACGATCTCGAGCTAATAAATAAGAAAATAAAGTTTTCACGTAGAATTACGTCCCTGGGAATACGTCTAGGCTTGATATGAAATGCCGTATCATTTCGGGCTTTGTACTACAAAACAAGCAAGAGTCAAATATGGTGCACCGCATATTTTCTACGTGCTAGGCAAATACTGGCATTGCGGCCTCATTGCGGCAATCGCTGTCATCACATTTGCATCTGGCATCCAGCAGTCGTTTGCCCACCCTATCACTATTGATTCTTCACCAAAAGCCTCCGAAGGTGTGCGAACGCCGCCCAAAGAGGTCAAAGTGTTCTTTAGCGAGGCTATAGAGCTCAGCTACAGCAAGATATCGGTGATAGGATCGGACGGCACCAGGGTCGACAATAATGATCCTCATAGCGTTGGGGGCGACACTGCCTCAATAGGCGTCACGCTAAAACCCGATCTGCCCGATGGCGAGTACACAGTATCAACGACAGTGCTTTCGGCCGTTGACGGACATGTTATTCCTGGTACTTTTGTCTTTGGCATAGGCACTAAGCCGAACGTAACTGGCATCATAGAGCAACAAGACATACTGTCGCCAGGCAATTCTGCAGCAAGGTTCCCCGGAATGGTCGGGCAGGTGATCGTTGTTGGCGCAGCCTTTGCCACTCTTTGGCTATGGAAGCCGCTTGCGAGGGTGCCGTGGCTTTCAAGCGCCCTGTCGCAGACGCGCGTTGCGATAGACAGAAACATGATGCGTCTTGTGATAATCGGCGTAGGTCTTGTGCTTGCGTCCGGTATAGCCATGATAGTGGTCCAGGCAATTTCGATTGACTCTGGAATACCGGAGGCGATCGCCACAAAGTTTGGCAACGTGTGGGTTACGAGGATGCTTCAGTCGTCCATCCTCATGGGTATTGTGCTTGCAGTCTATCGCAAGGCTGCAAAGAATAACGTCAGCCCCGGAAGGGCAGAAATGTATGCAATATTGATCTTGGGGCTTGCGGTGCTCGTCACGTCAAGCTTGATAGCTCATGCAGCCGCAACGAGTCAGATCGTCTCGATAATGCTTGACTTTTTCCATAATGCCGCTGCTTCGATATGGATAGGCGGCCTCATACTGCTTGGTTTTGCGGCAGTCCCTAAGATCCTTGCGGTAGGCGACGAAAAGATCAAGGCCGCTGCACTTTCGATCCTAATTCCTCGTTTTTCAACGGTGGTAGTGACTCTGCTTGGCATCGCAGTGATAACGGGGCCGGTACTGTTGTTTACACTTGAAAGTGACCTTTCGCTAACCCTTGCTTCCGTCTATGGGCAGATACTTGTGATCAAGCTGAGTCTTGCGGGCGTGATGGTTGGAATGGGCGCGTACTCCCAGTTTGTGGTGCAGAAAAGAGCGGTAGCTGTGATGGTTGGCGGCGGATCAAGCTTGCAGGGCTCTAGCCTCAGGCACTATAGCAGGACGCTTAAGGCCGAAGCTGGAGTCGGGATTGCGCTCCTGCTGGCAGTGTCTCTCATGGCTAACGGAGCTCTACCTGCAGGTCAATTCCCGGCGTTTGGACGACAACAGGCAGATAACCAGTCAGCTTTTGCAGAGGAGCCAAAGACTGAATTTGTTAGGACCCTGTATGCAAACGAGGGTAAGATACAGCTTGCAATAACCCCCTTTGTAGTTGGGCAGAACAACTTCAAGATATCGTTCCTTAACAAGGATGGCAGCAGCGCAGCAGGAATAGGTTCCGCCGCCATAAAGCTGACGCAGATCGAAAAAGGGATTGGCCCGATAGCAATTGAAACCAAAAAGCAGTCAGACAATGTGTTTTCGACAGACGCGGCCTTCAGCCTGCCGGGAACCTGGAACATCGAGATCGAGGGCGTGAGCACACAGGGAAGCAATATGCTGGGATCCCTTGAGGCGAATGTCAAGCCGGCGCTTTCGAGCCTCGAGTTCAAGATCGACCAGTACAAGACCCCAGTCAAGAGTCAACCATACTATCCAGTATTTGATTCGGCAAGACAGTCAATATGGGTAGGCGATCAGATGGTTGGAAGCAGCAGGTTATGGCAGCTGAACATTACCACCGGCAATTACACCTTGCACAAGGTAAACAATGCAGTCCTGATAACGAATTTGGTTCTTGCTCCTGACGGCAGGCTATGGTACATTGATCCCATTGGCGCGTCAGGCGGTGGCTCGAATAAGGGTGCGCTTGGATTCTACGACCCGAAAGACAATTCAAGCCAGCGGTTTGTACTGCCTGAGGCCGGCATCGCCACAGGTCTTGCAATGGACGAAAACGGAAGCATATGGATACCAATAGATTTGGCCAACAAGGTGACCAAGTTCGAGCCTGCAAGCGGAAGGTTCTCACTCTACAATATACCGACGCCGGCGGCCAGACCAACCGGAATGGCTTCTGACAGCTATGGCAACCTGTGGTTTGCCGAATTAGAAGCTGGCAAGATCGCAAAGATAGACCCTACCAGTGGCGAGATCAACGAGTTTGCGCCAAACAGCAAGCTCGGAACGCTCGACGAGCCAACGGCAGTATTCCCTGACCCAAAAAGCTCCAACATCTATATTTCAGAACACACTGGGCACACGATAACGGTATTCAATTCTCTGCTTGGCACTTTCCGTGAGTACCCTTCAGTCAATGAAGAAGGTCTACCTTTTGGCATGACTCTGGACAGCTATGGCAACCTGTGGTTTGCAGAGCACACGATAGACAGACTCGGAGTGATTGATCCGAGAACAGGCGAAGCGTCTGAGGCCAAGATTCCGATCTCAGGATCGCTAATCCAATGGATAACCACCGACGACAAGGGCAAGATCTGGTTTGCTGCGCAGAACGGGGCCGCGCTTGGCAGCATTACTATAACTGCCAAGCCATCGAATAGTCCACCTAACACCGGACAGCCCGACCAAGCTGCCGCAGGCATACCCCAGCTTCCATTCTCATTCAGCAACGCAGTAGGGCCGGCTATAGTCGCCGGTATTGTGATAAGCGCGCTTGCCTACGGTAAGAGCACAGTTGATCTCAAGCGCAATACTAGGGCCGCGCTGCAGCTAGGCAAGCGCTAGCATGTTCGACTGCTGTACCAATTGGCTTATTAGTGGTGCTCGACCGTAAATAGCCGCATGCAAAAGGGCAGCAGGGGCGATTCTGTACAAGAATCAGTAAACAAGCCCGTACTGCTTGGACTCATTACCGCGCTTGTCATTGGCGTTGTTGCGCCACTCATTATGCCCCATGTCACGCACCCTTCAATGATTTATCACATTGTCCTGCATATTGCCAGCTTGACAATTGCAGTTTTCCTGAGCATTGTGTCGGTTCTTGCATATAAGAGAAGTGCCGGTGCAAGACTACTCTTCATGACGCTTGGCTTTATGGCGCTAGCGACTGTAGAATTCCTTTATCTGTTGGACGCTACCGCGATATTGAGCGGATTTGACATTTCTACGCTCGGCATCGAACTGCCCCATGTCATCTTGCTGGCAATGCTGGCTATGTTTGGTCTGGGAGTACTGAGAGTGAACAAGTAATGGAACAGTCAGTTGAAGAAGATTCACGGACGATGCTCCTAAGATACATTGAAGAAAATCCGGGAATACGTTACAGAGAATTACTTCGTATGACAGGCCTTGTCAACGGTGTCCTGACTTATCATCTGTCTGCGCTTGAAAAAACCGACGTAGTCAAAGTGGAACGGCAGTCAAGGATGACGAGGTATTATCCTGTTAGTGTTTCAGATAGCGAGTCTGAGATACTGAAATTTGTCAGGCATGAGCCAGTCAGGCAGATCGTGCTATTCATATTGGATCACGAACTGTGCACTTTCACTGAAATCGTTGACCATACTAAAAAGGCCCCTTCAACGGTGTCGTCTCACCTCAAGCACATGAAAGAGGCCGGCATAATTTCAGTTAGGTACGGCGAATATCAGCTCTACAGGCTCGCTCAAAAAGAGCTTATCGCTGACGTGCTCTCCAAGTACAGGGCAAGCTTTGCCGATAGGGTCGTTGACAACTATGCCGAACTGGTAGAAGAACTATAAACCGGATTTGTTAAACAAAACCAAAGTTGAAGTTTTTGGTCCTGATAATTGCCATGCTTGCGATACTGTTGTTAGCGACAGGTGCAAAGGCATTTGCAGATCCGCTCAAGAATGCCTATCGACAGAGGATAGGCAATTACGACGTTGAAATGACGACAGAGCCCAAAAGCCCTATGGTTGGCAGTTCGACCAGTATCTTGATTAGGATAGCTGGGGTGAACGGCGACGACTTGGTCGATGTCCCTATAACGATGAGGCTTTTCAAGGATGATGCAGAGCTGCAAAGGACAAACCCAGTAATTGTCCCCTATGGTCACTATACTTATGAATATACATTTGTACAACCCGGTAAATACGTCCTGTACGTCGACCTGAACGACTACAGCTACAGCGGAGAGACCTTGACGTTCACATTCTTTGTCAATGTGACAGGACCGCTTGACTACCTGTACGTTGCAGCACCTTCTGCAGCAGCGGTTGCAGCCGGGATTGCCGGGACGCTAATTTTCTTGAAAAGGAAAAAGAAACAGGTCAAGCTGAAATAGCACAGGTTGGAAGGCGGCGATCCTTCTTTTCCTATGTGAACAAACGCAATCGAACAGGCATGATTCAATAGCTTGGCGCAGATATTAGAAGTTGTGGTTCATTCGTAAAATGTACCAGGATGGTTGAAATATGCATAATGCTAACTTTTACCGAAATGATCCGCTTGCTGCTGTTTGTTGTTGTTCTGGTCTTAGCCGTGCAGGCAAATGCGGCAAACGGCCACTTTTTTGGATCAACCAGAACAATTGACAATTATCAGATAGTGTTTTCACCCTACCCCTCCACGCCGAAGGCCGGCGACAACTCCACGTTGCTCAATTTTAGCGTGCTTGAGAACAACAGCAATATTTACAACATCTATGCAGCAGTTGTAATAACTGAAAAGCAGTCTGGCAACATTGTTGAACAGATTCCGTACAAGCTCTACGAGTTCAGCGACTTTACTGTTCCTTTTACTTTTTCAAAGCCTGGTGACTACACTGTAAGGCTGCAAGCTAGGGTACTGGGCGATGAGAAATATCAAGCAAATCAGCTGGTTGCAAGCTTTGATATTTCGGCACTCGACCCAAACCAGCTGATACCGTTTGATGAGCTGATGCTCTTTTATGTGACGCCGGCTGCGGTGGTCATCGCAGGCATTGCAATATATCTTCGTTCCAAGAAAAAGCTATAGCCTATTCGGCTATTGTACTAGAAACCTAATTAACGATATGGGATATGTCTTGCGTATATGACTAGGCTGGCATATGCATTTCTATTGATCGGTATGATTTGTATGGGTGCCGTTTACCCTATTATGAATCAACAAGCTTTTGCGCACACCTTTTCTGGCGATGAAAGCGCTTCATTCCTTGCGACGGTTGAGGTGATAAAAGTCCACCTGGACCTGGGAAAGAAAGATTTTGCAACTAATGCAACTCTGTCAGCTGAGCACGTGGAGCACGCTGGAGAGCACCTTACCAATGATACGATAAAAGAGATAACTGAAAGGAACAAGCGACTTGGAACAGAGCTCCCAGCTTCTCTGAAAGATCTCCAAGAGATACTTGAAGGAGGTAACGCGACGGCAGCAGATGTGAATGAACAAATTGCTAATGTTACCAGTTTGCTCGATGAAACCGTGACTGTCCGCATAGAAAAAACACAGTTGACTAATTCCACCGTACAAGGCACGATGCTCGCGGACCTTGTGGATGAAATACTGGAGAGCTATAACGGTGCCTACGGAATTGAGGAAGAAGCGTCCATGAACGAGACTCACACGAGTAGTAATGAAACCACGCAGACCAGCGCGGAAGAAGGAAATCACACCGCAATAGTGAACATCATGGACTATGAAAGCGCACAAGCTCTAGCAGCTCGGGCTCAGGAGCTGTTTGATACAAAACTAAAGGCTATGGCGGAAGCAAATGCAACCGCTGCGGTAACTGCATTGGATGCGGGATTGAAGAAATTGAAGCAAGCAATAGATGACAAGGCGCCTCCTGATGACGTAGATGTTATTATCCACAGTGAAGTCCATCCCAACATCCAAAAGGCGTTCAATTTGCAGGTAATCCCCGAATTCCCGTTGCCACTGCTGCTGACTATTCCAGCTATTGCAGGCATCATTGTAGCAAGCAGAACCAATGCTCTGAGAAAGAAGTAGTCCAGAGCAAATCTTTATTTTGAGTATGCGCCCGTCAGGTATAGCGTGCTGAGGCGTTACTTTACTTCGCTGACGCTTCTATTCTTGTTTGCTATTTCTTCTGTGACTGCTGCATACGGTCACGGCCTGGGGACTGACAAGTCGCTCCCGGCCACAATCTCTGATAAGCAGGTTTCGCTCGAAGTATCCATGAAGCCAACCTTTATAGATCAGGTCGCCGGCGGTAGCCCGACTCTTGTAGTTAGAGCACTCGACGACTCCAAGCTTAACACCACTATCTCTGGCATTGATTTTCGCATAGTGATAGAGTTGCGAAATGAAACCTTCCTTGACCAGCGCTTTCGGTCGTCAGATGGCGTTGTGGTAGCCAACCTGATCTCCGACGGCAAGATAGATGGCTGGGAGATAAATGGCAATCCGCCAAGTGACATGATAGAAGTGAGCCAAGGCAGCCCAATTCAACTAAGGAGCAAAATCCTATCAGTCGGCGGGCTCTACCACATCGCAGCGACCATTGAAACGAGCAGCCCCGGCATATCCGTGCAGTCGAACCAAGAATTCGATCTATATGTCAGCATCGGTAAGACGTACATGTTTGACGTACCGGGCGGCGAGCAGATGGTCGTAAAGACTTACTATGACGATATCAAAGATTTCAATTACTCCAACAGTACAATCTCGTTCGAAACGCCGTTTACGTGGGACGCTGCGTATGTCTCGCAGGTGCCGGTACTCCATATGGAAGTTCAATTTCCGAAAACGATTAAGGAACTGCAATCCAACAGCTATCGCGGGATGATAAACGGAATGGAGCTTGAGGCGCAGGCAGTAGTAATCGATGACTACACTTCTGTGCAGAACCGCATAGTCCACTTTGTGGTCAACAATGCAATGCTGAGCAGCCTGGAAGAAAGGATAGGGGATAGCAATGTCGCTGCTTTTACTCTCAAACCGTCGGACAAACCGAAATTCCCGCTTGACATAACTTCGTTGCCGGGAGAAAAGTACCTCTTCCAGCTCTCATGGGGCCCCGATGTGATCGAAACTGGAATTCCCATAACGTTTGTCATAAACATTCAGGACCCGGCAACCGGCGAACTCATCAGGGGATCATCATTTGATTTTGTTCTGACCCAGGGCGGGACTGAGATTCACAGGAAGCACATGGCAGACGACTTTGGTACTTATGCATACGATTATACATTTGCAAATGCAGGGACAGTCACTCTGTCCGCAAGTAACATCAATGGTCAGGGCGAAAGCGCCAGCATAGACCTTGTTGTGTTGCAGGGAAGCGGCAGCTCAACTCCACAGCTGCCGCAACAGCCATCCGGCTGCCTGATAGCTACAGCAGCGTTTGGGTCAGAGCTGACCCCTCAGGTTCAGTACTTGCGCAACTTCCGCGACCATTACATCCTGTCAACGGCGTCTGGGTCGGCATTCATGAATACTTTTAATTCAATCTACTACTCGTTCAGCCCTCAGGTTGCAGACTATGAGAGGGAGCAGCCGTGGCTGCAGGCAACCGTAAAAGCAGGATTATATCCGCTGTTTGGCATATTGTCGGCGGCCGAGCGCGCACAGGCGGCTGTGGGAGGTGAGGCCGGCGCCATACTGGCAGGGGCAACTGGCAGCACGCTGATAGGCGCGGTCTATCTTTCGCCCGCAGGCTATGTAGCAAGCAAACGAGTCAACAGCAAGTTGCTAGTCATTATTGTTGGAGTAACAGTGACAGCTCTTGCAGTTACCCTAGTTGTGCTGCCGGCGTTATTGCCAATAACCACTTCTGCATTTGTTATTGTGGTTACTGGAGCATCAGCAATAATGGTGGCAAAGGCAGTGCGTCGTTTATTGAAAGTGAAGTAAATCAAGTTACGATCTTGTTCATCTTGCCGTGCTTGTTCGCTGTCTTGACTTCCCGCGCAATTCTTCTTCCCATACTCATAGGATCGTCGTACAGCAGCCCAGAATAGGGTGACCCGTCAAGGTAGAGGTTTGTTCCTGCTACAATCCTTGCAGAAAATTCAAACGTGGTAAAGAGCGCCTGGCTATCATACACACCTTCAAGGCAGAACGGTCCCGTCATGCCTGGCGGCACGAGCCGCTCCGCAGCACGCACAAAGTTTTCACCCATCCGGTAGACTTCATCCAGCAGTGATTCGCGAAGCACAAGCGGGATGTTACCAATGACATTGTATGACGGCTCGACACCGGCCCCAAGTTGCTGCTGTGCCGGGATCCTACCAATGCCGTCAATGTCTGATTCATAGCGTCTGTCGATTCCTAGCAGTTCAAGCTCGCCGGTTATCGGCGAATAGAAATATTGCAAATATACAGGCACTCCCCTGACAAATTCCTGGATGTAAAGGTCTCCTTCGCCCTTGATCAATTTTTGGTCAATGAGCCGCCTGGCGCCTTCCTCAAAGCTCTCTCGGTTCCACGCGAGATAATAGCCCCTGCCACCTGCTGCCCCATGCAATTTCACGATGCAGAGGCCGCTGATGTCGTCCTTCGAGTTTACTGTTCGTGGAATACTGAGACCCGCTTCCTTCATCAGCTTTTCTTTTAGATCCCTATCGGCTTCCCACCTCAATATCCACTTGTTGCCAAAGATTGGAGTGTCTATTTTCTCAATTTCGTCGCTTCTCATCTGTGATATCAAAGTTCCATGGGGTATCATTACCGAATTTGCCTGCTTGAGGCGCTTCTGACATTTCTCACCAAGCACTTCTTTGAAGTTGTCAACCTCAATAATCTCGTCGATAAACCCGAAGCGCCGATAAAGCCCGAGGCGCCGTTTTTCACATATTAGCAATGTGCGAAAGCCTTCGTCCTTGGCGCCCTTTAGCACTTGGAGCGAACAATGAGAACCCAGAGTTGCTATCGTGACTTTTGCCCCAGCCTTTCTAGTCAACAGCTTTGGTTGTCCGAAGGGAGGTTAAAATCCTTCTCAATGGGCATTTATAGCTGGCACGAAACTACATTGCCCGTGCATGACAGGTTAGCCCACACGGCGGAGCATGCTTTTATTGGCTCGCTGCAGAAGTTGCTGGGGCAGACCCTGAGGGTTAGAAAGGTTGAACACAAGGGCTCAGGCAACACCGCCTTCATCTCAGTTCTGCTGCTAGACCTAGACACTGTGTTCAAAGCAGAATCTGAAGTAAACTCGCTCATTGCAGAAGGGCGAAAAGTGGTGGTACGTACCTTTGCGTCGCTCGAAGAGGCCAAAAAGCAAGTACCTAACCTGCGCGCAAATGAAGAAAGGATCGCCGGAGAGGTCAGGGTCGTTGAAATCGAAAACCACGACGTAGCAGCCTGCGCTATGGATCACGCAGGCAATTTGCAAGAGTGCGATTTTTTCCTGGTCACGCGGCTATCAAAAAACAGGAGCGAATATGAGGTAGATTTTGTGGTTGGCCGGCAGGCCAAGGAAACTGCTGTGGTGCTTTCAGCTCGGCTATTGAAAGTATGCGGCGAACTTGGGGCAAACATCAACACTGTGGAAAACACCGCTAGGAAATTAAGAAATGAAAGTGAGAGCAAAACAAGGAAGTTGAGAGCGCTTGGCAAGGAAAAGCTGGAAGGCATTAGGCCTGTCGCAAACGGCAGGGTGACATTGTTGAAGGGGATATTTGAAAACCTGGCAGATGACCAGCTTCAGGAATTTGCCGGTGAAAACATTGTCAATGCGAATACTGTGGTTCTGGTTGCAAATGTTAGCAGCGAAACCGCGACCATTGTCTTTGCGCGAAATGAAAAGATGGAATGGATCGACTGCAACAAGATATTCGCGCAATTTGTTGGCGCAGACGGTCGCGGAGGAGGCAAGCCTCACTTTGTCACAGGCGTTGTAAAAAAGGAAGTCATCAATAACGTGATTGATAGAATCACACAGGTCGTTCGCTAGGCAATTAATGAAAAATACCAATGCTGGTAAGGTTAAATTAACCTCTTCAGTACAAGCAATTACTCAATTGGGAGAAATGCTTCAGGAACAAGATCTCGGACATTGGCGGAGGACTCACTATTCCGCTGAGATAAGCCCATCCGTCAAAGATGATGAAGTCGTTGTCATGGGCTGGGTCGCCAGTGTGAGAGATCACGGCAACATTCAATTTATCATATTAAAGGACATGCACGGCGAAATACAGATTACTGTGAAAAAGGGTGAGTGCAGCGATTCGCTTTTTGAAAGGGCTAAGGAGGTCAAGGAGCATAGCTCCATCGGTGTACGGGGCAAGGTGAGGCCAGAGGAAAAAGCGCCAAATGGGGCAGAAGTGGTACCATCAGAGATCAGAGCATTTTCAATAGCCAAAAAGGCGGCGCCTTTCATGACTCAGAGCAAGACGTCGACTGTAGGCATTGATACAAGGCTTGACCTTCGCGCGGTCGACCTTAGGCGTAACTACCTAGGCTCGATATTTCGTATACGCCAAACTGTGCTCAACTCTGTCAGAGAATTCCTTGCAAGACACAAATTCATTGAAGTGAACACGCCAAAAATGATAGCAACGGCAACAGAGGGAGGGGCAGCTCTATTTCCGATATTCTACTATGACAAGGAGGCGTTCCTTGCTCAGAGCCCGCAGTTGTACAAAGAACAGCTGACGATGTCATTTGAGAACGTCTTTGAAGTCGGGCCCATTTTCAGGGCCGAGCCTTCACGTACAAACCGCCATCTTTCAGAGGCGATATCAATAGATGTCGAGCGCGCGTTCGTAGACTATTCCGACGTTATGTCGCTTCTGGAGCGCATGATAGTAAACATTGTCGAAACAATAAAGGAGAGGAATGTGGACGACCTGAAATTCTTGGAGCTCCAGCTGCCCGCTGTTGAGTTGCCATTCCCAAAGTACACCTATTCCGATCTAATTGATAAATTGCAGGTGGCCGGCGAGAGAATCCAGTGGGGTGACGACATCTCGCCTCAAGTGATGAAGAGCCTACAGGATGATCGCCTGAAAGGCTTTTACTTTATCATCGACTGGCCTACTTCGACCAAACCCTTCTACGTGAAGCCCGGCGCAGTTGATGGTGGTAAGACATGCGAGTCATTTGACCTGATGTTTGGCGCGCTTGAAATGTCTTCTGGCAGCACAAGAATTAACCGCAAGGATCAGTTAGTGGAGCGCATGAAAAAGCAGGGACTAAAGCCGGACGCGTTTGACTACCACCTACGGGTTTTTGACTACGGCGTCCCGCCGCATGCCGGCTTTGGCCTTGGCCTAGAGCGGCTCATGATGGCGTTGACCAAAGTTGAAAACATCCGCGACGCAACTCTTTACCCAAGGGACATAGATAGGCTGGCTCCATAATGGTAACCAAAGAGCAAGTAAAGCACCTTAGCTGGCTTGCAAGGATCGAGCTCTCAGACGACGAGCTTGATCGCTACACTTCCCAGATTGAGGAGATCATCAAATACCTAGACAAGCTGGACACCATACCGCTGGATGATGTCAAGCCGATCGTGGCCAAGAAAAGATTTTCAGACCTGCGGCCTGATGAAGCCTCAGGTTTCGAAGGCAACGCGCTTGGAACAAGGTACAGGAAAGACGGGTTTGTGAAAGGGCCGAGGATGGTCTGAATTGGCACTCTACACACTTGACGCCGGTCAGGTTGCCGCAGGTATCAGAAGCAGGGAGTTTTCAGCTGAGGAATACATCTACCAGCTCTTGGAAAGAATCGAAAAGGTAGAACCCAAAGTAAACGCGTTTGCGAGCGTCAGTAAGGAGGCGCTTGATAAGGCGCAAGTAATTGACAAAAAGATAAGGGACGGCGAGCACGCTGGCACACTTGCCGGCGTCGCAGTCAGCATCAAAGACAATATTTGCACAAAAGGGATCAAAACCACGTGCGCCTCAAAGATGCTGGAAACGTATGTGCCACCCTATGACGCGACGGTGGTCAAGAGACTTCACGATGCTGGCGCGATAGTAATCGGCAAGACGAACCTCGATGAGTTTGCAATGGGATCCACGACAGAATTTAGCAGATATGGCACCACGAGAAACCCATGGGATATCAGTAGGGTGCCAGGCGGATCATCGGGCGGAAGCGCGGCAAGCGTGGCCGCGCTGGAATGCACGATATCACTTGGGTCCGATACTGGAGGCTCCGTACGCTGCCCGGCCAGTTTTTGCTCCGCAGTTGGGCTTAAGCCGACGTACGGTCTGATAAGCAGGTACGGGCTCGTGTCGTACGCAAACAGCCTGGAGCAGATAGGACCTGTCGGCAGGACTGTTTCGGACGTTGTCCCAGTGCTGAACGCAATTGCCGGTGCCGACGAAAACGATCACACCACTGCAAGCGGCAAGCCGGCGTATTCATTGCGAGAAAGAAAAGGCCTGCGTGTTGGCCTTGTCAGAGAGTTCATTGAAGGCGCGGAGCCGTCAGTCGCAAAGGTGATCCACAAAGCAGTGGATACCCTGGCAAGAGAGGGGTATGGGTGCGAAGAGACGTCGCTTGCCTCTGTCCAATACGCCCTTGCATCATACTATACCATTGCAACAGCAGAGGCGAGCAGCAACCTAGCGCGCTACGACAACCTCCGGTACGGGTTTGATCTTAACCCGGAAGGGTACGAGTGGAATAGCTACTTTGCCAAAGCGCGAAGCAATTTTGGAGAGGAGGTCAAGAGGAGAGTGATTGTGGGCTCGTATGTGTTGTCGTCAGGCTATTACGGCAAGTACTACTTGAAGGCCCAGCAGGTGCGCTCGCTTCTCAAGCGCGAGCTCAAAGCCCTTTTCAAGAAATACGACGTCCTCATAGGACCCACGATGCCGATACTTCCTTTCAAGATAGGCGAAAAGATAGACGACCCGCTCAAGATGTATCTTGTTGACATTGACACTGTGGTGGCAAATCTTGCGGGGATGCCGGCAGTGTCTGTCCCTGCTGGCTTTGCTGACGGGCTGCCCGTTGGCTTGCAGATAATGGCAGACGAATTCCAAGAGCAAACAATGCTAGATGCAGCCTATTCGTTCGAGCAGGCTGCCAAGGTGCAGAGGAGTCCCGAGCTGTAATGGAGACCAAGATAGGGCTCGAAATACACTGCCAGCTGACGGGCGCCAACAGCAAGCTATTCTGTCCATGCCGCTGCGATTACCGCGGCATGGCCCCAAACGCAGACACGTGTCCAACCTGCTTGGGTTTGCCAGGCACGCTTCCCCTTCTGAACCAAAAAGCGGTGGAATTCGCTGGGATGATCTCGCTTGCACTTGGCTGCAAGGTCCCCGACGAAATTGCATTCTATCGTAAGAACTACTTTTACCCCGACCTGCCCAAGAACTTCCAGCTGACGCAGTACAACGCATATGGCATAACGAGCATTGGAGTTGAAGGCAGGCTTGAATACGGCGACGCAGGCAAAAGTGCAAGGATAAGGCGTATCCAGCTTGAGGAAGATCCTGGCAGGCTCGTCTATGAAGGCGGCAGCATGGAAACGAGCGTTTATGCCTTGATAGACTATAACAGAGCCGGTGTCCCGCTGGTCGAGATAGTGACAGAGCCTGATTTTGCAGATCCAAAGGACGTCCGGCTGTTCCTTGACAAGATAACTTCGATAATAGAACACCTTGGGGTCTGTGATACAAAGCTGGAAGGATCGGTGCGCTGCGATGCAAACGTTTCTGTCGGCGGCGGTAAAAGAGTCGAGATCAAAAATGTTAGTTCGTTTGCCGATGTGGAAAAAGCAGTGCGCTATGAGATCACAAGGCAGAGGACTATGGCATCACGCGACATCGAAGTCAGATCGGAGACGCGTCACTGGGATGACGCAAGAAAGGTGACTAAAGAATCGCGGACAAAGGAAGAGGAGCAAGACTACCGCTACTTCCCGGACCCTGACGTGCCGGCGGTGGTGCTTGGAAGCGAGTTTGTTTCGTCCCTCATGCAGTCGATGCCAGAGCTGCCTGACGTCCGCAAAGAGCGGTTCATTTCAAAGTACGACCTTTCAACTCACGTAGCGCAGGTACTCATTGACAACAAAGAGATGGCGGACTTTTTCGAATCCGCAATCAAGATATATTCATCACCAAAAGAAATTGCAAACTGGATAGTCACCGATTTGTTGAGCTTTGTGGACGAGCGGCTGAAAGAAGCGGAGCAATCACTATTTGCGGGACTGAAAATCGGGCCAGAGCATATCGCGGATCTAGCGAAGCTAGTAGATCAGGACACTATTAACAGGGCTACTGCCAAGCAGATTCTGGGCCAAATAGTAAGGACAGGCGACATGCCCTCTCAAGTAGCTAAAAAGATGCAGGCCGGCAAGATAGACGACGCCAACACACTGGCAGAGGCTGTCGAGTCGGTCTTTAAGTCAGAGCAGGCAGCCGTTCAGGACGCAAAGCGCAACCCGAATGCCGCCAACTTTTTGCTCGGCAAGGTGATGCAAGTGACAAAGGGCAGGGCAGACCCTAATGCCGCGCTAGAGATGATACAGACAAGGCTGAATGAAGCCTAATCATCATTTCTTTCGTGTCAGCATTCATTCATCTGCGTTATAGGGCATTGGCTCCATGCAAGGCGGCAGCTTGTCGTGCTTCTTCACGTATTCTTTTACCTGTTGCTCCTTTAGGCTTTCAAATGCAGGAGTCACTACAAAGCGGAAGCGCTTGGCCTTGCTCGTGCATGGGTCTGACAGCTGGTCCAACAGCTCTTGGCGTATGTTCCGGCTCGCTCCGATATACAATATCTTCATGCTTGCATGCATCACACAAACGCCGGGCGATTCAGGTACGGCTTCAATACTTACCCTGTCAAAGTCGAGCCATTGCGACCACTCATCGCTCATCTGTCGCACCCTTTGCCCGAGTCGAATTTCGTATCCGAGCTGAATAGAAATAACATTTTCTCATTTATCCTTAAGTAGTATATAGGAATGCAGAGATATAGCGATTGGTTACCGATAATACGTGTTCCATATGGTTATTTTTGTTTGGTTGATATCTGCTTGAGGTGGTCTACGACAATGGGGAGAAAAGCGCCCACGTCCGTAACAATGCCTATTGCCTGAGCCGTGCCCCTGTCGATAAGTTTTGTAACCACCGGCTGGCTAATGTCGACTGCAACCACCTTGACTGAAGCCGGCAGCATGTTGCCTACTGCTATGGAATGAAGCATCGTGGACAACATCAGCACCATATTAGCTCCTTTGATTATTTCCTTGTACTTTCGTTGGGCATCTACTACGTCTGTGACGACATCAGGGAGCGGACCGTCGTCTCTAATGGAACCTGCAAGCACATAGGGCACATTGTTCTTTATGCACTCGTACATCACGCCACTTTTCAAGATCTTTTTGTCAACCATTGCCTTCAAACCGCCGGCCTTGAAGACCTCGTTGATGGCTTCCATATGGTTGCGGTGGCCCCTGACTGCGAGGGTGCCGTCGTTGACGCGCATTCCAAGCGATGTACCAAGCAGCGCGTTTTCAACGTCGTGCACCGCTAGGGCGTTTCCTGCAAGTACGCCGTCAATGTACCCCATCCTGATAAGGCTCGCAAGAGCTTCAGCCGCACCAGAATGCACAAGCACTGGGCCGGACACGATGATTATCTTGCCTCCTTCTTTTTTTGTATTGTAAATGTCGCTTGCAACCTTACGCGCAATGTGTTGCGTAGGGCGCTCGCTAGAGCTCGTGCTGCTCATGAACTGGAAAATGTCGACTCCCTCCCGGGGACGCTCCTGTGGGATTATCTTTACTCCCTGCTCGCCAATGACCACCATATCGCCCTTGACAATATCCCGCACCATCTTGCACTCGGCCGTCTTGCGCCGGATGTCTACCACGATACACTTGTCCATCATCATGTTCTGCACGTCTATCCACCGGCCGCTGTAATAGACCTGTGTCGCGTTATTCGTGGTGCTGTAAAAGTCGTCCGGCATAACCATGTCCCTTGGCGCAGGCTCGAGCCTTGTTTCCTGTACCGACACAGGCTGGGCGCCTTCGCGGTAGATGTGCTCTAGGATGCTCTCAAGGTGTTCTTTGTTCTTGCCCTTTACAAGTAATCTTGCATAGCTCGGGTCACCCTTTTTCTTGCCGACGGTGAACTCGAGTACCTGAAAATCGCCCTGAAGATCCATTACGTCGTCAAATATTCTCGTCAGTATCATGGAATCAATTAGGTGTCCCCTAACCTCAATTTCCTGCTCGAACTTGTCTGCCAAGATTATGCTGATATGCTTATTTCGGTATAAAAGCTATATTGGGAGCGACAGCTTGCCGAAATATTCTTCCATGTTTTGCTCCGTCTTTATTCTTGCTATAATATCATTTTTTGTGTCTTCTGAAAACCACTGAGCAATTGATTTTGCGATGCCGTTTCTGTCGCAAAATGCAATCATGTAGCCGGCATCTTCCCTCACTATTGCATAAAGTATCTCTTCTCCCACGGGTTCCCACTTGTTATCCTTATTGTCCTTTAGTGCGAGCGCGGGCATTGCATGACCTGTATAGCGCGTCAAGAGTTCTTGCGCTGCCTTGACACGCTTTTCGCCCATTTTGAGAGCCATGAAATACTGCATTGCTACTTTTTACCTAGATTTGGCTTTAAAGATTTTAGGATTTCGCTTACAAGATCGCCTTCATCACCAACAGCTGTTCTTGCAGATTCAAAGAATGGTGCTAGCAATTTGCCGGCATAGCCCTGCTTTGCGTACTGATGTGCCTGCATCGCCATTTCCAGCCTGTCTATCCGGTGGACAAATTTTGCAGCGTCAGTCTTGCTCTGCAAGTATTCAATCCAGATCCTTTCATAGTCTTCCCTTATTGTTTTGGGCAAGCCTGACAGGATTGACTTCATTGCATTTTTTTCTTTTGCTAGCTTTTGGTTTTTAGATAAATCGCCAGGAATGTAGTCGCCCACTATCGACTCTGCCAGATCATGTAGAATTACCATTTTCATAACCCTACCGGTGTCAAGACCCAGCCTGTCTGAGAGCAACATCGCTATGGCACACATTGAAAAAGTGTGATCCGCAACTGACTCTGGATCTTTAACGTTGACTTTTGAAACCCAGCCGGCACGCCTGACTGATTTTAATTGTAGGACAGAATGAAAGAAAGGAGCTAGCTCATCTACCATTTTCTAGTGTCGCCTTCGAGCAGCCCGGAGCCCGAATGTATCCTGTCTATATGCCTTGAAAGCTCTTCGTTGTCTTTGAATCTGGATGAGCAATAAGGGCAGCTGACCCCCTCTTTCTTGGTGTTCATCAGATGCACAGAATGCAGCACCTAACTTTAAAGCTAACGAGCATTAGTCTATTACTTGCCGCGTGCCCAATGCGTTTGGCGCTATTAGTGTCACATTGTCAATGGCCGATGGTAAAAGGTCGACAAAGTACGCCAGCACTGCTGTAGCGACGGCCATCAACAAAGTGATGGTTAGTATTATCAATACGTTGTGAATCTGGCCCAAGGCCTGCAAAATAGCAGCAGCATTTTTTGGGATTTTAATGTTGGCATATCATGGCAATTACTACTTGACTACTTGCACCAAGCAACATCTGGCACACCAAGTCTCTTGTTGGCAACTCGGGCGGCCACAAAAATGAGGTCCGATAGCCTGTTGAGGTAGACTACTATTGCCGGGTTGATGATCTGACTTTTTGAGAGCGATACTACAGCCGTCTCAGCCCGGCGGGCAACGCCTCTTGCCTGATGCATAAGGGACGCTTCGACGCTTCCACCTGGCAAAATGAAAAATGTGATCGGCTCTAGTTCTGATTCAAACCTGTCAATGATAGGTTCTAGCGCGACAGCCATTTTATCGTCTGTGCGTGGAGTCGTGCCGGCCTTTGGAAAAGAGGGATCTGCAAGGTCAGAGCCGACCACGAACAGGTCATTTTGCACCTGCACAAATACATCGATCAGATCCGAAAGCTGTTCTTTTGATCGCAAAAACGAGACGGCTAGGCCCATGCTCGAGTTTAACTCGTCTACAGCACCATAAGCGACTATCCTCGCGTCAGCCTTGTTCACCCGCTTACCGCCAATAAGCCCTGTCTCCCCCTTGTCGCCAGTCTTGGTGTAGATTCTCATGCATTTACAGCAAGAAATAGATGATTTAAGAATATAGCTCCCAGCTATAAAATAAAACCACTGGCTTAAAATAGCGCCTTAAAATTTTATTGTGTATGAGAAGGATTGCTGTAGTAGACGATGAACCTGACATCACTACTGTCCTGAAGAAGGGCCTTGAACATCACGGCTTCGAAGTTGATGTCTTTAATGACCCGCAGGCGGCGGTTGCAAACTTCAGACCCGGCAATTATGATTTGATGATAATTGACATCAGAATGCCCAAGCTAAACGGCTTTGACTTGTACAGGGAGCTGAAGAAAAGGGATGGAAGAATCAAGGTTTGCTTCCTGACTGCATTTGAAATCTATTACGAAGAGTTCAGAAAGATGTTCCCGACGATAGACGTCAAGGCATTTATCAGAAAGCCAGTCAGCATATCAAACCTGGTCAGCCAGGTGAATTCGACTATACAGTCAGCGTAGATTCATAGCGCTCTTTTAGGTATTCTACGAGCATTATTGCGTCCATTTCCTTGAGGCTCTTCCTGTTAGATGCAATGTAACTTGCAAAAAAATCGATCTCGCTGGAAAGCGCGGGGTACCTGGCCCTTACCTCATCCACTATGTGAGCATAGTTGCGGTGTGGAAAATAAGTTCTCTTTGCCACTCTGATCAGTGTTCTTTTCGCCTTTTCACTAATGATTCCCTTCTTGTGGGAAAGATATAGGTTGTATCGTATATCTATCATAGCCTCTGACTGGAGCGTGTAATCACCTTCCGGGACAAACGTTACTGCCACTTCATCGTCCGCGTTCACCTTACCGCTCTTGTACAGCTGAAATATCCTGCCTATTCCTACCATGCCAAACTTCTCTAGCTCTACCGCGCGCAGCGCGCCAAGACTTGCAGCGCCTGCCAGAAGAACTCCTTCCTTTCTTACCAGCTGGTACACTTCAATCGGAGTGGGTGGATAGTCTTGTAGAAACACTCCGTCAACAAACCCGATCATCCTGACGTCAGGGTCAGCTGCTAGTTGCAAAAAGTCGCCCTTTTTTGCAGGAGGTCTATAATCTGCGTCAAAGATTTTCCCTGCTTTTTCGTGGCTCAACGACGGTCCGAGAAATATTACTGGCTTCTCCATTGCCCAAAACACGCCCTTGCGCGCATACCCATTATTGATTTTGTTATCTTGAAGGTCTCAAGCCCCGGCACTATAGCTCTTACAACTGGGATTCCGATGTCAGAGTTTGTAAGGTCGACAATTATCACCTGAGAAAGCCCAACGCCCTTGAGCCTTGAGAGGATAAGCTTGATGTCGTCCAGAATGTCTTCGTTAAAGAAAGTTTGCACGTGCGAAAACATTATCTTTTTGGTTGACGCCATGAACTGCCATGCGCGTCGGTCATCGGTGTTCTGTTCCCCGTATTTTATCTTGCGCAGATCGTCCCTTGCCCCCTGTATGTTGGCGGCCCTTGTCTGCGACACTTCAGTGATGGCCCGGAGAAGTGCAATTCTTGCATCGGGATGCGTGCCATGCCCCTCTGCAAGGTAGCCGTAGTCGTGGGTAACCCATTCGACACTGCTTGCGTTAAACGTCGGAATGCCAATATCAGAAGTAATGTCTTTTACAGTAAGTGAAATGCCGGCGTGCTTGAACTTGTCAATAAGGTTCTTGGCAGGCTGAAACTCGATTCGGGAAATGTCTACGTCCGGAAATACGCTCGGGTCATCGACGAACCTGTCCGCTGGGATCGATGGCACCTGCTTGCCCGCAGAATTTAGTGAATGTAGTACAGTGCGAAGAATGTGGAACGGGATCGCGCTTGCCCGCAATTCTGCGAGGCTCATGGCGTCCCTCTCGATCACTTCGCACAGCGCATGGCATATTGCTTCTTCCATCACGTTGCCTGATGCAAGGCCATTTGTGTGAAAATATGCGAACGGATTGACTGCTGGCGGAGGCGGCGAGTACCTGAAGAGGGCGGCCGATGCAGGAACCATCACTTCTTCTCCGCTCGCTATGTCGTAGCCGGAGAGCCAATCCATCAACATGTCGTCGCGGTATTGAAACCGCACCGGCTCCACTAATCTGTCTGGATGGAGCACTTTACCGGTCTTCGACAACTCGGTATAGCTTGACCTGGTAAATTTTCGTGACCCGCCTGAAGGAAGGGAAGAGTACCGTTCGATGCTCTCCATAAGGGCGCTTGCCATAGCGTGTTCCTTTGTCGGGCCCTTGCCGCTGTAGACCCAAATATAGTCCTCGGTGCCGGGTACCACTGCAGAGTAGTTTGGAATGCGCAGCACGTCCATGTCGGTGATGTCGGCTAGTCTAGTCACGCCTATCTTCTTTGATATCTGGATGACTTTCTCCAGCGTCTCTCGCGCCGGCCTGATCCTGGACGTGCCGTTGACCGTCCACTTTTTCCTGCTCTGCAGCTGCACTATCTACAAGCCTTGCGGGAGTTCATATCAAGGTTTCTTCCTCGGGAATTCATGTAGCTCTTTGTGTTGGCATCGTAGGCATGCTTTCTGCTCAACCTCCGTCAAGTAGTTGATGTAAAAACATTTTGCGCACTGGAGGCGTGCCAGTCTACCTAGCAGTTTCAGCTCGTTGCCGTCGTGTTCAAGAACATTTCTTGCAATCAGAGTTTCCAAGACAGGGATCATTGTTTTGGACAGCTGCTGAAGATCGGCGTTTCTGAACCTGAGGTAAAGCGCAACCATCTCGGTCGGCAGCGACTCTTGCGCGAACGCGGTTCTGCCGGCGTTTGATTGCCTGAATAAATGATCGCGGAGGTACCAGTCAAGCTCTCTGATCGCCGAGTCAGACATTTGAAGGACACTATGCGAGAAAACGATATTTAAAACATATTAACCCACTTTTACCCCATAATGGGCGTTGCCCGAAGGCGATTTTGGCAAGCTCTGCGACCGGATTTTTGCGGCCAACCCTAGCATCAGGTTTGCCGGAGTGATAGATAAGATGGGCACGCTGGTGGCCGGCGGCATGCGAAAAGGGATCAAACCACTCGAGCCGAGAGAGGACAGGCGCAAGCTCTACATTGAATACGCCCTCAGGAACGCCATGAGGTCGGATTTTGATCAAGAGTACGGGCGCGTGATCTATGCCCTGTCGGAGCGTGAAAAAATCAAGATAGCGTCGTTCCCTTACGGCGATCACCTTATCCTTATCTCTATTGAAAAGAATGCAAATCACGACAAGGTAATAGCCAAGATTCTCAATCTCATCGACTGACAATTATATACTTGCGCTGGCTTATTCTGGCTGGATGGCTGGCAAGAGAAGGCGACATGCGCCCGGCGCTAATGGCGACGACCTTGCGCAGCCGAAAAATATAACCGGCAAGGAGCTGAGCGAAACTGAAGAGATGAGCGCCCGGCTAACAACACTTGTTGAAATGCTGGATGAAAAAGGGATAATCAACAAGAAAGAATACGACAGGATGGTGGCAATGAGGCTCCATGAAATATCCAAAGCCAGCGCGATTGAAGAGCTTGACGAAGAGATATGACGAGAACTCTGCAGACAGGCAAGGTTTTTGCGCTGTCTATCTTGGCCGGGCTTGTCGCATGCGGCACGCTCATCGGGATCAATCTGGGACTTGTACAACGTTATAATGCAGTGCTTGCAGAGATTGAGCTTGAAAACCTGCTTGGAGCGGGTGAATTCGATGAGGAAGAGTTTGACAACCAGATGCGATCGATCTATTTTTCGCAGCTTTATGGCTCCTTAATAATAGGGCCCGCAGCCGGTGCCCTGGTAGGAGGTGTTTTTGTTGCTGCCAGGATTAGGATGAGTCCGCTCAAGGCAGCTCTTCTAATCGCAGGCATTGCGTGGTTTGTACTATATGTCATCCCGACAGCGAAATATCCCCCAAGCCCAACAGCGATGTTTGACCCCCAAGTAGCCGGCAGCTATCAAGAGCTCCTTGTCGGGTATACGGCTGTGTCGGGGCTGTCTGCGCTAGGGATTGCCTTTGGGTTTCGCAGGATAAAGAGGAAGGGAAAGACGCTTGGGGCTGCCGCACTTTATCTGGCCGTGGTTTCTGCGGCGTTCTTTGCGTTCCCAGACTACCAGAGCGAGGACGATTCGCTTCTGCCGCAGTCAGTCGTCAGTGCGTGGAGGTCTGCAATTTCGCTTTCAGTGACCGCGTTCTGGTTTGCGCTTGGCATCATTTGCGGGCTCCTGTGGACGTATGGAAGTAAAAGCGCCGGGAGAGGGATTTGAGTTCCGGGTGACTATTCCGGAAGATTCCTCCAATAGAAATTGTCTCTTCCATTGCATCTTATGTATATGCAGCAGTTGCTATTTAGTTTTATTCTTGGGTCACTTAGTGTTAAGGGATCGAGCCCAGGTGCCCATCCCTTTAAAGGGTCGAGTCCATAGTCAGAAAAGTGGATTATTAAGATAATTAAAATGCAGTCTATTATTAGTTCCAGACACGCAGCTTCGCATATAATGATTAAGCCTTTTGAGCCTTTGGCTACTTCTAAGAAGATGAGCGCCCTGAGGATCCTCTACCAGTAGAGATCCTAAAATGGACTCAAGCGTGTTTCATTCTGCGTAGTTAGTGGATTCTGTAATTTTACTAGATGACAGTCAGGTCCTAGGTCCAAACCGATAGAGGCTTAGTGGGTTCCGACCTTCTGCTATCTATGAGCAGAGTACGTCTCCTGAGTTTCCATCAACCGAATTTACCCAAGTTCCGCAATTGCCGCCGTGGTATATCCAACCCCACCAATCAAAGAGAAATATGTAACCAGGATTGAAATACTTCTCTACCCAGTTTTCATATCCTGGACAGATACCAGTAATAAGGTCGCAGTTGTAGTTAAATGTCCCTACCGAACCTCTAGTTGACCAATCTGGATTAGTCTTCAGACTGCCGATAATTATTGCCCGGTAGCCTCCCTCAAAAGAGCCATCCTCTTCACCCGTAAGCAAACCGCCAGGAGGACTACTTACTGTGCCCGGACTTTGTTGGTTCTCTTGGCCATCGAAATTGCCTTTGTATCTCACAAGAGCGCAGTACGTACCATCGGACTGTAACCAGACTTGTATCTGCCTGTTATAATTATCAAAAGCCCAATTGTTTCCAGCTTCGCCGGAGTCTACATCGTTGAGAACCTTTTGACTAACATCAATTACAAGTTTTATAGTTTCGTCGCACTGTCCTACGTTTATCTTACTTCCCCAATCGAGATTTTCAGTGGGATGCGCAAAGGCTAATCCAACTGATGCAATAACCATCATCGTTGATAACATCAAAGCTGCAGTTATTCTTGATAGCAGGATTGTTGATATTGCTTTGTCGCCCATTTCAATCAATGTGAAATCAGTCTTTATAAAAGGCTTGAGGTGTTTTCTCCTTAGTGATTTCTAACGTATATGTACTCAGAGAAAATCTAAAGAAAAGAAAGATGAAGTACTTTGCAGAAATAATACATATAATATTGATTGAAAGATTTTTCGGATAAATCCCACTCTCCCCTCGGTGCTAGCTCCATTATAACGATCCTCAATTAGCTAGCTGCATACTATGGAAGGACTCTGATTTTCAACTTTATCTAATTTGAGATACTAACTTTAAGTCGTTTAGCTTGGAATCAAGCGTGTTTCATATTACATAGTGATGGATTCTATGATAGTAGCTTCTTTTCAGACTCTAGATTGACAAGACTTGCGACTAGTTATGTGCGCATTAAATTACGAACGTGGACTGGCTGCTATAATATGGTGATTCAACAACTGTTATTACGCCTGAAGAGTAGGCTGGTGATAGGATTTGAGAATGTTCAAAATCAGTTACAGCAAAACTCCTAAGCTGATAGTTGCTACCCTCTTCGCTTGGAATCCAAGAAGTCTCCATTGTATAGTCCTCATTAGATCCGATTTTGCCACTTTGCCAGGCTAGATACTGTGTCACACCATCGCCATCTCTTGCTTCAACGAGAATTACAAATGGCCATTCTTTTTCATCATTGTTATGCATTGTCACTCTTATGATAGCTTGTTGATGCACTTCAACTGTGTCTATCTCTTGTCCACCGACATTGTGTAGAGAAAGATCGGAAAAGTGCATATCACCTACAACGATAACAGCGGCATAGCTAGTGTTTGTACCATGAGCAGCAATTGCAGCGAGAACTGTTAAGAGTATTACAGCGAAGACATATAAGAACCAGTCAGTTGATCTCCGCACAATATAACAATCGGAAATGATGCTTTTGAGCCTTTAGTTGCTAGACTCTTTCAAATTCCAATATTTGTGATTCGCCCAACTCAATCCATTCGCTCGTTGATTCTGCGGGACCCTCAGCCGCTACTTTGACCTTAATATCTACGATATCACCAACTTTCCAATCTGATTTTCTTTGCAAGACTATTGCATTACCTCATTCATGCGGATCGTTAGGAAATTCTCGAGTTGCCACTAGCGAATATCCAAGATCATCGGAATGAACGCAAGCGGCAAATAGCGATGCTCCGGCTTTGCAAACATCATAACCTTGAAGCATAGCATCTCCATTCTTGCTTATCACTTTTAGCACAAAACCGGAGGAATCGCATGGACCAAATGGGCAGGACATTGCTGTATTTTCATGAACATAGGCCACCCTTGCTTCAATTCCAAGACGATTATCTTTGATGGCAACTATGGAAGAGGAGAATGATTGAAGGTCACCGGTGACCATAAGTAAAAGAATGATTACAATGGCAAAAAGACCTGCAGCTATACTGACAAGAACTCTACCTCTCCTCTTCAATCCTATACTGCCTAAGGAGAATACACAGTCTTGTTTCTTTTGAGCCTTTGGCTACTTTGCACCTTATTGCCAGAATCGCTGTACCGCCAATACCGCGCTTATTATCGACAACAACATGACAGTCAGTACGACAGACGAGCCAAACTCGGGTACAAATACAGTGCCTTGAATTACAATCATACTTTTAATGCCTGTTGGGTATTCAATAGATAGAGTTCGGGTATATTGCCCACACATATCGCCCAGATTTCCGCTGTATACCGTGGCGTTGTTTCCAGAAAGTGCAGTCACGGCTATGTTGTAATCCAAATCATGCTCTTGAACCCAAGCAGGTGGAGTGCTAGGTGTAAAGTCAGAGGTGCATCCAGCTGCTAGCTCCGTAGTATTGGCATCGATGATGCTTCTGGGCAGTTCAATCATAAAGTAGATTAGAGACCTGTTTCCTTTCGTGGTTGTAGAATTATCATCAATTATGACCGTAATCGATTTTGAAGAATAGTTGGCATACACGCCCTCTATTATTGCGCTGTTACCTTCAGCGGAGAAGCCGTATTTAATAGGGTAAGTTTGGTTTTCTATTGTCAGATTATAAACGTGGTCTAAAGGCTCAAAAGGAATTATAGGCGTAGCATATGCCTCGAGAACAAAGCTTGGAAGTAGCAAGACGGAAGCTGAGATAAGGCAGACACCAGCCATGAAAAAAGCTGCCAGCTCAGTGGTATACAAACACCTGTCTTGGCTTATGCTATCTTTTGAGCCTTTGGTTACTTTCTCAATCTATTCGTAACAGCATATTTCGTAGCAACTATTGTGCCTAGCATAGCAGCTGCGGCTATCATCAAGGAAAATGAGCTAAATTCAGGTATTGAAGTAGTTCCGACAATTTCAATCGTATTTGCCCGCCTGTATGGTTCCATTGAAATAGAGATTGTAGTAGCATTCTCATTTACTGGCCCGCCATAGCGTGGAGTATAGTCAATGCCATACAGCTGCTGCTTTCCATCTAGAAATACACTATAAGGGCCTCCCAGCAGCTCTTTTGGAAACGTAGCAGCAAATCCGGCGGTATTGTCAGAATGTATTATCAGCTTTTTCTGCTCTGCGCTAAATTCGTAGCTGCATATCGGCGCACTATATGTGTGGACAGTAAACTGCTTTCCTTCCACATTTACGTCTATCATGTTAGTGTACGGCGGATACTCTGGATAATATGAGCCTACAACCTCTATCTTTTTAGAACCAGCTGGAAAATCAATATCCATTGTTATATCATATTCCGTAATATTTCGAACAGCTATCTCTACGGGTTCTTCATCGATAAATCCTACGGGGTCTGATAACGCGCCACTTTTCTCGTCATGAATCAGCCGCTGGGGCATTGTTATTGAGAGAGTGCCATTTCTAGCCGCGCCTGCGCTAGTCCCATTGCCTGCCGCAAGGGAAATTGACAAAGAAAGAACTGCAGGGTCTGCCTTTAGGTCGTTGACCGTTGCTGCACCGTCAGTAATTGCATAAGAGACGCGATATGTTTTGCCGCAATCTCCTACTATTTCGCGTGTAAAAGCGGCAGACTCGTATTCTCGCCACTCGGATGGTGAAATTACAGAGATGAAGTTTGAGCCCCAATTGGCGACATATAATGACTTTTTGTTTGAATTAAACGCAAGTCCGATTGGATACATTCCAACCTTGACAGGTCCTTGAACCTGCGCGGTGGAAGAGTTAACGACTGAGATGCCGCCGGAGGTGGCCACAAAAACAGTATTAGATCTATCGTCAATTGCGATCCCTTGCGGATCCAGCCCAACTTCAATTGAGCCTATTTCTTTATTCGTTGAACCGTTAATAATTGAAACAAAGGAAGTATCAAATCTAGAGATATAGACCAAGTTTGTTTTCTCATTTACTGCGATGTATGTGGGCATTTCACCATTGCCTCCTTCCCCTACAGAAAGGCTCGTCACTATTTTGTTGTTATCAGAGCCGTCAATAGCGTATAGAGAGCCAAGAATCATAGACACATAGATCATATCAGTTTCAGAGTTGATGGCCAGCCCTCTAGCACTATCAATTACATCATAATCTGAGCGCAAATTGCCAACCTTGAATGTTTGTTCAATTTTGTTTTTCATACCATCAATGATTGTGATTAAGGCATGTGATTGTTGTGCATCGGAGGATGACATCTCATTTGTCAACACATATACCTTGTTTGTCTTGTGATTCACAGCTATTCCACCAATTGCGTTGAAGTCAGTGTAATTTGTGACCTTGAGCGTCTTGATAATAGCATTTGTAAAGCCGTCCATCACCGAAACAGTACCAGAACCACTATTTCCAACATAGACAAAATTGGTGTTTGGATTTGCAGCTATTTCGACTGGAGTAAGATCAGTAGAAACAGTTTCGACTATGCTGTTTGTAGTGGCATTGATTACAGATACGTAATTTGAATTAGGATGCGTTACGTAGACAGTATTGGTTTTTTCGTTAATGGCGATTTTGTAAGAGTAGTATCCGTCTTGGCTTTGCCTTGTTATGGGAATTTTTGTATCTGCATCAGCAGCGAGTGCCGATGATGATAATATCAACGTAAGAATCAAAGAAAATGCAATTATCCTTCTTTGACCTGCACGCTTTGATAGATACTCTTTACTCTTATCGTCTGCCAACTTAATTCATGGCCACTTCGCTGCTTTTGAGCCTTTGGTAATCCTTTCTTCTCCACATATCCAGCAAAGATGATTCTAAGCAACAACCTGCAAATTGATACTATCTGCTCGCCCACGGTACGACCCGCCAAACGCGACTTCCGTGTCGAACTGCATGCTAATTGTTACGCTTTTACCCACGATATCATCTGGAGCCGACGATGGAATAGAGAGTGTTATTTCCTCTTGGACTGATGAATTAGGCCAGATTATAGCTGACGATGGTGAAATCCCCTTGATATCAACTTCCACATATTTTCCATGAACATGGTTTCCAACATTCTGCTGAAAGTTGCTTACGGTAACCCATTGCCAAAGTGAATGACTTTTGTGAGTTATGGTAAATGGAATAGTTATTGTCGCTCCCCTCTTCACCTGTATTGTGTCCTGACTAAATTGTGAATAGACCAGATGTTGTGTGTAACCCTCCTCAAATGCCGTTTCGGGGTTCATCACCACAATTCCGTCCGTGGTAACCTCTGGTTCTTTGAAGATAAATCCTGCGAGCAGAATTGAGATCAACAGACCGCCTCCGAATGCGGCCGTCAACATAACAATGGTTGTGGATGCTCCGTTGGTGATTTTAGGGGAGGATTGCAATACTCTATGATCAAATTGCAGTTCTTACTTAATTCCTTTATTGAGACATCTATTTAGCAGAACTGCTTCTGAGCCTTTGGCTTCCGTGTTAGCACTTTACATCCGAGCTTGGCGGAATATTGCTTATATCCAGTATTTCTAATGTTTCTAAATCTACGTCGGCTGAGCCATACCATCCACATTGTAGGCTTGGCGGTAGCTGCTTTATGCCAGCCAAAAAGATCTGTACATTGGCAATCCACTTATCTGTCCTTGGTTGAATAATGAAATGATCTAGTGTCCATCCTGAATTGAGTTT
>DASYSB010000053.1:0-29052 GCA_036003785.1 Nitrososphaera sp. | reverse complement strand
TGATGGGATGGGGCAAGAAGTTGTAAGCAAGGGGACTAGTGCCTGTTCTCATGGTGGCGTTTATTCAGTCAACCCGAATCTCGTCAAGGTCGATTGCAGCTCCAGCATCAACCCGCTTGGCACGCCCAAAAGTGCGATAGCCGCTGTAAAAAAGAACGTCGCGTCGCTTGCACCTATGTACCCTGACCCCGAATGCAGGGAATTGAAGAAAAGCCTGTCGTACTACCTGCGCGTCGATCCACAATGGATAAGCGTGGGAAACGGCGCGATGGAGATCATTTACTGGTTTGCGCAGGCCTTTGCAAAGAACCGGGTGGTGATCCCGGCGCCGACATTTTGCGAGTACGAGCTTGCGTCGCACAAGGCGGGAGCGGAAGTAACGTTTGTTGCGCTTCACAATTTTGAGATTGACGCTGACCAAATAATCGAAAAGGCAAGGGGAGCCGACGCGGTCTTCCTTTGCAATCCAAACAACCCCACTGGCAAGATTGCCACTAGGGAAATTAGAAAGATAATTGAAAGCGTTGACAGCTCGACAAAAATCTTGCTTGATGAATGCTTTATCGAGCTTACAGATGAGCCCAACACCAACAGTATGATAAGCACGATAAAGAAGTTTGACCATCTAGTGATCCTAAGGTCGCTGACAAAGTCGTTTGGACTTGCCGGCCTGAGAGTGGGCTATTGCATATGCAATCCCTCTCTCCTAGACAAACTGTCTATCAGCAAGATCCCGTGGAACGTTAACGGTCTTGCACAAATTGCGGGCATTGCTGCACTTGCGGACAAAAAGCATCTGTCGAAAGCAAAAGCAATGGTCAAGAAAGAACGCAAGTTTTTGCGGGAGAGCATTGGCAAGCTAAAGTCTTTCCGCGCTTTACAGTCAGATGCCAACTATTTCCTTGTTGACTTGCAAGGCAGAAATTCCATCCAGTTTAGAGACTCGCTACTCAAGAAGACGGGGGTGCTTGTCAGGGATTGCAGCACGTTCACAGGCATGGGCTCTCGATACGTCAGAGTAGCAGTCAAGGCGCACAGGGAAAACTTGCAATTGCTAAAAGCGCTGGAGGCGTTTGACCGTGGCTAGAAAAGCCAAGCTCATAATGGTGCAGGGCACTTCGTCTGGCGCCGGCAAGAGCACTATAGTGATTGGTCTGTGTAGGCTGCTTTCTGACAAGGGTTACAAAGTGGCGCCGTTCAAGGCTCAGAACATGTCGTCCAACTTTTTTGCCACGTCCGGGGGCGCCAAGATGGCACAGGTTCAGGCGATTCAAGCGGTCGCTGCAAGGAAAGAACCTGACGCAACGATGAACCCGATTCTACTAAAGCCGCTTGGCGAATATAGGAGCATGGTATTCCTGAACGGCCGGTTCTACTCGGAGATGCATGCAAAGGAATACTATGAAAAATTTGTTATGCAGCAGGGCTTTGCGACAGCGCTAAAGGCGCTTGACAGCTTGAGAAACGAAAACGACATAATTGTAATTGAAGGCGCGGGGTCGCCATCAGAGATCAACATTGCAAAATATGACATCGCCAACATGCTACTTGCAAAAAAGGTTGGGGCGCCGGTGATAATAGTGGCAGACATCGAACGAGGGGGATGCTTTGCGAGCATTGTCGGCACGATGCAACTGTTGAAGCCGGCTCACAGAAGCCTGGTCAAAGGGTTTTTGATAAACAAGTTCAGAGGCGACATAACGCTGCTTGCTCCGGCAGTAAAAGAGGTGCAAAAGATGACGAAAAAGAAAGTCCTAGGGATCATACCTAAAATAGAGTTTAGCCTGCCCGAAGAAGACTCGCTTGTCGGCGGCATTGCTGAAAAAGCAAATATCCCACAAGAGTCATGGAACTGGCAGATAGACCTCGTTGCAAAGGCAATAAAAGAGAGCGTCGACATGGAAAAAATATTGGAGGTTGCAGGGCCGTAGATGCTTGCTCTCATTGCAGCACTTGCCGCCGGTGTTGGCGTTGACTATCTGTTCGGCGACCCGCCTAACAAGTACCACCCGGTAGCCTGGCTTGGCCGGCTTATAGGCTATTACGCGCCAATGCTCAAAGGAGGGCCAGAAAAAGCCAAGGGAGCCGTATTTGCTGTTTCATTAGTTCTTGCAATAGCTTTGGCAGTTCATTTCTTGATATTCATGAGCACGTTTCTTGCTGGCATTACTGCACTGGCTCTCGCATCGGCCATAATCCTAAAAATTACGGTTGCAGTTAGAGGCATGGAAAGGCATGCCAACGTAATCATGTCCTGCCTAGAAGATGGAGATCTGGCAAGAGCCCGGCAGAACCTGTCCATGATAGTAAGAAGAAGTACTGAAGACCTTGACGAACAGCACATCATGTCGGCGACGATTGAATGTGTAAGCGAAAGCACGGTTGACGGGATCACGGGGCCGATTTTCTATTATTCTGTTTTTGGACCGGCCGGCGCTTTTGCTTACAGAGCGATAAACACGCTTGACTCTATGGTTGGCTACAATGACGACTACTTCAGGGACATTGGCTGGATGTCTGCAAGGCTTGACACTGCTGCAAACTATGTGCCTGCCAGGATAACTGCGTTCTTGATGGTCACAGCGGCCAAGATGCTGGGCGCAGATTGGAAGAAATCGCTAAGCATTTTGCAGCGCGATCATGCAAAGACGTTCAGCCCCAATGCCGGCTACCCCATGGCCACTATGGCCGGCGCACTGCGCGTCCGACTCGAAAAGATAGGCCACTATGCCCTTGGCGACCAGCAGGAGCCTGCGTCGATTGAGAAATGCAGAGCTGCGATCTCGATAATGAAGCTAACGACGCTATTGTTCTGTCTTGGCGTATCTGCTCCGATAATTTCGATATTGTACTTGACCGGCTGGTGGAGGCTTTTCCTTGGCATCCCTTAGCCCAATCCAGTCGGTACTTGCATTCCTGACAATATTGCCGTCGGGCAAACAGAGCCACGACATCCACTACGTCGCTAGGAACATGTACCTATTTCCAGTCGCCGGCCTTGTAATAGGCGGTATCATTGGCGCCATGGCGTTTGGCATCTCGCTCTTCCTGCACCCACTGCTCGTTGGGCTTTTGGTCGCCGGCTCGCTTGTGATCATTACTGGCGTCCACCATACTGATGCGTTGGCTGACTTTGCAGACGGGCTTATGGCAAAAGGTGGCAAGGAAGCCAAGCGCAAAGCGATGCTGGACCCCGCAGTTGGTTCAGCAGGGGTTGCCGCGCTCGTCATGTACTTTGCAGGGATGATTATCGTGTTTCACACAGGCTTTGTGTCCGGCTTCGCGATTCTCACCAGCATAATAGTAGCGGAGGTGATTGCTAAGTATATCATGGTCCTGCTCGCAAACAGAGGATTATCAGCATGGGAGGGCTTTAGCTCGCCGTTTACAGCCGCGATGAAGGATAAACGCAAAATGATAGTTGCCACAGGCATCATGATTGCAGTAGTGTGGTTCGCCGGTAGTTATGCGGGCCTGATCGCGCTAGGAGTTTCGCTTGCAATTGCCTGCCTCATGAAGTATATCTCTTGGAAGAGCTTCGGCGGCATATCAGGCGATGTGCTTGGAGCATCAAATGAAGTGACTCGGCTGTCTTCGCTCATTGTGATGTCGTCATTGCCTTCGCTGTGGCTGGTGATGACGATTTCTTGATAGCGGCGATAATGTGCGGCGGCGCTGCAAGCAGAATGCAGGGCAACGTGGAAAAGCCGCTGATAAAGGTTGGTGGCGTTGCAATGGTTGAGCATGTGATTTCAGCGCTTGCCAGCTCGAAGAAGTTTAGTCGCATAGTTGCTGCGGTGTCACCTAAGACGCCGAAGACCAAAGAATTCCTGAAATCGAAAGGCATTGAGATTATTGACACACCCGGTGAGGGCTACCCCCATGACCTGTCGGGGTTACTCCAAAAATTGAGGCCTGAAAAGGTCCTGGTGGTTCCAGCGGATGTTCCACTATTGGACGCGCAGGTCGTCGGCGATATCACCGATGCCACCAGCAGTAAGCAAGAGCCGGCCGTTTCAATAGTACTTGAAAAAGAGTTTGTAGAAAATATTGGCGCAAAGCCAAGCGTCGTCTTCGGCCGGTACTGCCATTCCGGAATCACCGTTTTTGATACTGCCAGTGTTGTAGGCGAAACAGTGCAAGAACGATATGTAGTTACGAACAGAAAGGAAATTGCCTTGAACGTTAATACAAAAGAAGAGCTGGAGTTGGCAGAAAAATTATTGGTCCAGCGCGCCTAGGGTTTTGCCGATTATCTTGGCAAGGCTACCAGACCGCTCGGCCAAGAGTTCGCCGCACGACTTGCAATTGATGTTGGTTGTGGTGTGCGAGAATATTATTACCTTTTCGCCGCATTTTTCGCATTGTACTGAAAGAAATGCGCTCCTCGGCTTTGGTATCATGATGCTTTGCCGCTTCATGTCATATCTCCAGCTTGCGGATCCTCAGACCTTGCTTCATAGTCTTGTACTGACAAGTTTTACAGGTATAGCGTAATGTCATTTTTTTGGTGGTCTTGGCGGTCCTCTTGAGCTCAGGGAATTTCTGGCC
The DNA here is from genome assembly GCA_036003785.1 of Nitrososphaera sp. Taxonomy (GTDB): domain Archaea; phylum Thermoproteota; class Nitrososphaeria; order Nitrososphaerales; family Nitrososphaeraceae; genus Nitrososphaera. Next base: position 24,501 of record DASYSB010000053.1, on the reverse strand, counting down.
ACCGTAGCCCTTCTTGTCCTCAGCGTGTCTGCGAGCGCCCTCTGCCACTTTACGGTCCTTGCCCTTCTTGTACAAGGCGACTGCCTGGACCGTGTGGGTCTTGCATCTGGGGCAGAATTTGCGCATCTCCTTCTGCATCTTCATATGGCTACCTGATTCTTTTATAGGGTAATTTAATGTATGTCTGCATCCGTCAGGCGTGTTTGGGCAGGTTGGCTTCAGTAAATCTAATATACTAAGACTTACAAACCCTCCAGTAGCATGTTCGAATCCCTGATACAGCAATCAATCAGCCCTGCTGCCTTTCCCGTATGGATACCACTGACTTTTGGACTGGCTGTCGGGCTTGGGTACGTGATTTTCACGACCCTAAGGCGCAAGCATTAGCTGGCGCCTAACCTTCTCTTTTTCTACAAAACGGCTTAATAGCCAGCGTTTAGCATGATACCTTATGGGCCTTTTCCATCGCGAAAAGACTGAATGCGATGAATGCAATGCGAAGTTTGGCAATTATGATGAACTTGTAGAGCACGCCAAGCAAGCACATAAGCAACATGTGGTCAAGTGCGGCATGTGTGGTAAGCAGTTCCTGCACGAGAAGGACAGACTTCATCATGTGAAAGAAGAGAAGGAGAAAAAAGTGGACGCCCGTAGGCACAAGTTTTAAAGAATCTCTTACATTCGCTAAGGCATGGATTTTGCAGTCAGGATAGGTGCAACAAAAGAGCGCACGATAACTGTCAGCTCGAACCAGACAACAAGCTTCCTCTGGGAGGGTGAGAACGTCCTTTCCACGCCTTCGATGATAGCCGAGATGGAAGAGACATGTAGGCTACTCCTGAAGGAAGAGGTCCTATCAGACCCGGAATGGGACTCGGTTGGAACAATAGTTGATGTAAAGCACCTCGCCGCCACGCCCGTCGGGGTAGAGGTGACATTCAGGAGCATGGTAGTCTCAACCGAGGGCAGACAGGTCATGTTCGAGGTCCAGGCTCGGGATAGGCTTGAGAAGGTAGGCGAAGGAAGGCACGAGAGGTTCATAATAAACGTCCCCCGGTTCAGGGCGAAATTCAATGAGAAGCGCAAGCTGCTTGGGCTGTAATTGAGTCAAAATCTATAAAAGACGCAAGTCGATCTCATTATAATTCTATATAGGTGATATGTGAGAATGGCATCGATTCAAACAACTGCTGGCGGAATGCCAGTCTTGATCCTGAGAGAAGGATCCAAGGAAAGCAAGGGAAAGGAAGCTCAAAGGAACAACTTCACTGCAGCTAAACTAATCGCAGAGATAGTCAAGACAAGCCTAGGCCCAAGGGGCATGGACAAGATGCTTGTCGATTCTCTTGGTGACGTAACAATAACAAACGACGGCGCTACAATCCTGAAGGAAATTGATGTTCAACACCCAGCTGCAAAGATGATGGTAGAGGTCGCCAAGTCTGTCGACAACGAAGTGGGCGATGGTACTACGACGTCTGTTGTTTTTGCAGGCGCACTGCTTGAAAGAGCCGAGGAGCTGATCAACAAGGATGTGCACCCGTCTGTTATAGTAGACGGCTACAACGCGGCTGCCGAGCAGGCGCTGAAGTTGCTGGAAAAGATTGCTGTAAAGGTCGATATCGCAGACAAGGACATGCTTCTAAAGATAGCCAAGACCACCATGGATTCAAAATTGGTTTCAGATGACAGTCCGGTTCTTGCCCAGATTGTTGTGGAGGCCACAAAGCTGGTTTCAGAGAAGACGGATAGCGGACTAACGGTGGACCTTGACAACATAAAGGTGGAAAAGAAGGCAGGCGGCTCCATGCGCGACACAAAGTTGATCAAGGGAATAGTCCTTGACAAGGAAGTAGTGCATGCAGGCATGCCGAAGAGAGTAGAGAACGCCAAGGTTGCCCTCATCAATTCGGCGCTAGAGATTGAAAAAACCGAAATGAGCGCAGAGATAAGGATATCGGATCCGCAACAGATGCAAATGTTCCTTGATGAAGAGAACAGGATGCTGAAATCGATGGTCGACAAGATCAAGTCCTCCGGAGCAAACGTTGTGCTCTGTCAGAAAGGCATTGACGACATTGCACAACACTACCTTACAAAGGCCAATATTCTTACTGTAAGACGCGTAAAAGAATCTGATATGACCAAAATGGCAAAGGCAACCGGAGCCCGGATCGTAAACAACCTTGACGACCTGACAGCAAAGGACCTTGGCTCTGCCGAACTAGTTGAAGAGCGCAAGGTAGAGACTGACAAGTGGGTGTTCATTGAGGGATGCAAGAACCCGAAGGCAGTCAGTATTCTTGTGCGGGGAGGCTCACAGAGGGTGGTTGACGAAGCCGACAGGTCCCTACACGATGCATTAATGGTCATGAAAGATGTCATGGAGCATCCGGCCGTAGTCGCAGGTGGTGGAGCCCCAGAAGCATACGTCGCAAACGAGCTTAGGCATTGGGCAAGCAGCCAAGAAGGGCGCGCTCAACTGGCAGTGCAAAAATTTGCCGACGCGCTAGACGCAATACCGTTGAACCTTGCAGAAAATGCAGGCATGGATCCAATAGACACAATGACAGAACTTCGCGCAGGTCAGAGTAAGGGCAGCAAATGGACGGGGGTCGACTGCAGGAATACAAAAGTTACAGACATGTTCAAGCAGAATGTGCTCGAGCCGTTGGTTGTAAAGCAACAGATAATCAAGTCCGCGACCGAAGTTGCATCAATGATCTTGAGGATCGACGATGTGATCGCCTCAGGCAAGTCCAAAGGCCCGGCAGGCCCGCCAGGCGGAGGCATGGGAGGAATGGGCGGCGGCATGGACATGGAGTAATCTCCAACCTTTTCTCTTTTTCACAATACCCAAATACAACTCTTCCATTTTGACCAGATGTGGGAATAATTGAAAAGCTGAGGCAGCTGAGCATAGTTGGCTCGATAGTAGTAATGCCAGACTTTTTCGTCGACCGCATAATTAGGCTTGAATCCAAAGAGATGCTTTTCGATGCATTATGCGAAAAGGCCGAAAGGGGCGGCGGGAGCGTCAGGGGCATCCAAACTATGGATGTTAAGGGCGGCAATGCCGTTAACGTGGCCTATTGCCTTGCCAAGCTGGGACTAAGGGTGACGCTTTTCACCGTGGCGGACGAGGTGGGCGCAAACATGATAAGAAAGGCATTCACGCAATTTGGTGAAAGGGCGATATTGAAGATAGCCGGTGGGAAAAGCGGCCTAACTACTGCCTTTGAGTTTCCCCACGCAGACACGCGAGTAAATGTAATGGTTAGCGATGTCGGAGACAATGCAAATTTCGGCCCGGAAAAATTGAGCACTGAGGACGACATAGCGATATTGAAGAACGCGGACGGTGTTGTGATAGCGAACTGGGCCAGCAACCAAAAAGGCACAGAACTAGCAGAATTTGCGTTTCGGAATTCGCCGAGCGCATTCCATTTTATTGATCCTGCAGACATAGATACGCGGAAGCAAGACTTTTCCAAATCGCTCGAAAAGCTCACCAGCCTCGTTGACTGCCTCAGCATCAACGAGAACGAGTGCAATTCGCTTGCAGACGCGTTCGGCCTCGGACACTTACTTGGCTCGAGCTATGGTGCGGACGAAGTCCAAAGGGCTGCAAAAAACATCGCAAAAAAAGTGGGCATCAGCACCGATTTGCACTCAAAAATCGGGGCAGCGTGGTCTAACGGGAAAGAGAGCACATTCGTTCACGCGATAAGAGTTGATACAAAAATGTTGACTGGCGCGGGCGACTCGTGGGACGCAGCGGACATTATCGGCTACCTTGCCGGCCTTGAGCCGCATGAGCGGCTACTATTTGCGAACTGTTGCGCTTCGCTCTACGTGAGGGACCCACGTGGCGAGCCCCCGGCGATGAACAATGTTTTCGAGCTTGTGGAAAGGGTACAGTGATCAGGCTAGCTTGCTTGGGTCAAAAGGATCCTTGACCGAGCGAAGCATGTAGAGCATTTTGTTAATGTAGCGCTGTTTTGACGGAATCTCGGTCAGCTTGTGCTGATAAAAGTCGATCAGGTGATCGATAAGACAGCTGGCATCTTTTGACTCTGATAGGTTGGCAAGTATTTGCGAATACCAGTACTCAACAAGTGCGTCCTCGCCGTGTTTTTCCTCCAACTCCACAAGGTAGGCAAAATTAGACTGGCATTTCCGGCATAGACCATGGTGTGCCCTAGCATAGGAATTGCTCTCATAGTGCCCGCACCTTGTCCTCATAACCCATTATACGCAGAAATCCTATTTGAACTATGGCAGGTATTTTAAATGACAAAGGTGTCATCAACGGCATGATAGAGGTCGAGGACGCAGTCAGGGTTGTCGACACGGTAGCTAAGAACCTTATGGGTGTATCAAATAATAGGTCGAATTTTGAGAGGCTACCTGACACATTCTGGGGCTACTACGCAAAGGGGCACGACGGCAAGGGCATGTTTGCAGTGATCATAACATACTCTGAAAACAGCGGCGACGTTGACGAATTAATAAAAATGTATGAACAGTGGGTAGGGAAGAGCAAGGCGGCTAGGTAATCTGCTCCATTATCCATTCGCGGAATTTTGTAATACCGAAATCCTCTGACTCTTTGACAAACATAGGGTCCCTGACGCGCCACTGCTCCGCTGGGATTCCGTCAAAGAATTCCTGCATGCACAAGATAAAACGAAACCTCAGGTTGCGCGGGTTTTCCGCGATGCCGTAGCGATGTAGTATGTCGGCTATTCTGCCAAATGCTAGGTCATAGTTGCGCTTGAATCCAACAACCCTGAAAGTTTCTTCCAGTATCGCGGTGATTGCGTCAAGGTCGTCACGGAGCGTGATCATGCTTTGGTATTCAACATGTCCAGTTTTTTGGTGTATACTGCCTTCACGTTGGCTTCAAGGTCAAGGCCGTATTTTGTTGCCAGGTAGTAAAGCAGGGCCACAGATTCTGTAATCTCCATTTTGGCATGCTCGATATTGTTCTTTTCCATCGCAAACGCTATCTCGCCAATCTCCCTCACAAGATGAATGAAAGCTGCGGACTTGTCATCACCGAATTTCCTATCATAGTATTCAACTGCAATAGAGCTCATACTTAGCTTTCGAGCAGCGACGCGAAGTATAAAGGTTAACCAATCAGCCGGACAAAAGTAAACCTGATGATAAGACCAAGCACTGAGCCAAATGTTGGCAACCACTTGCGATCCTTATGAGCCTTTGGTATCATGTCATAGAACAGCATGTAAAAGATGCCGCCTGCGGAAAGTGCAAGCGTGAATGCAATAACAATTACCATTCCCTGCATGAAAAATAATCCTGCGAACCCAAGTGCTATTGGGATGACTGACACTACGCCTATCGCGCCGAGCGCTCGTGTTTGGGCAATATATTCCTGATCTTCAAATCAACAAGATCGATTGAACTTTAGCTGGATCAATGCTAGAGAAACCCTTACTTTCAAAATGCTCCGAGTGTCACTATCTCGAGTACGCAAATGATCTTTCCAATATTGATTTGTATGTATGAGCCATAACTTGATGATGTGATGCTGAAATGAGGTTTCCTTTGGTGCTTGCCAGTTCCATCTCCCGCAATTCATATCCTAGCCTTTCAAGATAGTATTGACGGTTTTGCTCCCATACCTTTTCCAAAATTTCATCTACATATTTCCGGTTAACATCAATCTTTTTTTGCAGTATTTCGTTTATCTCCTCACGTAATCCGCGTTTCTTGAAACTATTGTTGTCTGGACAATCTGACAAAGATATTACTCATCTATCGTAATAGTTAATATGGTATTAAGTAAGATGAAATGTCATTATAGAAAAAATACTAATATTATATCTTCTTGCGATTCGACTTGATTTTTTTACGCAGGATAGCGACATCCCTTGTCAAGAATCTCTCACGTGAGGGCGCGCTGGAAAATAGTGCGGGGGGTGGGATTTGAACCCACGAACCCCTAAGGGATGAGGTATCCCAGTCATTGTAACATCTGAGCATCGTGTCAGAACATGATCTCACGCCGTTGACCGGGCTTGGCGACCCCCGCCCACGCTCGATTGCTGTCTAGCGATTATAATATCGTTTTGTGATGTTATTCGATATTGATGGAGACGCCCGAGCCGCTCTTGCTTTTCAGCTTGAACGATACTTCAAGGATGCCATTCTTGTAGGTCGACTTGGCAGTCTTGGGGTCAACGATTTCCGGCAGCTCAACGCGCTTTTGGTAACGCGGCTGGCCCGTAACAGACTCAATCGTTACCGAACTCTCGTCGGCTGTGACGCGCAGGTCCTCCTTGTTGACGCCCGGAACTTCAGCGACGACCCGCAGCTCCTCCTTGCCTTTGATGACATCCACCAGGGGCTCCCGTTCTTCCTTGACTGCCAAGCCGCCTCCAAGTACGTTTGGAAAAGAATTGATGTTGCCAAACTTTCTTACTTGGGGCTTGCCGTCAGGACCAATCTTGACCGAATATCCATAAACAATAGGGCCCATTTCTCTGACTACGGAGCCATCGTCCAGCTTGCGCTCCTTAATAAGGTTCTTTGGAACCTGCTGCTCTACATTCCTGAAGGCCTCCTGCATCATCTTTTCCATTTCCTTCATCATTTCGTCAATGTCCGGGAACCATGACCCAATTCGTCTTCTTTTACCAAACCATTCATCAAACGGTGACGACATATAATAGAAAAATGGTAGGAAATTCTATTTTAAAGTATGGTTTCAGCTCTCATCGAGTTCCCTGTCAAGCTCCTTGAGAAGTGACTTTTGCCTCTCGCTCAGTTTGCTTGGGACCTTGATGTTAATCCTTACTAGCTGATCGCCCCTTCCAGAGCTTCCGTATCGGGGAAGCCCCCGGCCTTTTATCTTTAGGACAGCGTTTGCCGCCGTTCCTTGTGGGATCTTTAGCTTTTCTGTTCCTTCGAGCGTCGGCACTCTAAGTTCGCCACCGAGCGCAAGGTCTGTAAACTTGACTTCTAGGTTGTACAGCAAGTGCCCATCTTCGAGCCTTTCAAATTTTGAATCCGGCTTGACTCGGATCCTGACCACAAGGTCTCCGGGTACTCCGGAATCTGACATCTCCCCTTCACCGCGTAGCTGTAACGCCATGCCATCTTCGACACCCGGCGGGATTTCTAGCTTGATGTTTTTCACCTGTTTTGCCTTGCCCGTTCCTCTGCAGTTGGCGCACGGCCTTTCGATTATCTGGCCGCGGCCCTGGCATGTCCTGCATGTCTCCATCGTGACAAAGGTCGAAAATCTGTTTTGACTATATACACGCCTTGTTTGTCCTTGACCATCGCACACCGTGCACTTGCGGGCCTTAGTGCCGGGCGCTGCCCCGCTACCGCTGCAGATCTCGCACCTGCCAAGGCGCGGCACTTCGACTTCCTCCTTCCTGCCCTTCAAAACGTCTTCAAGCGTCAGGTCCATGTCATAGACAATGTCGCGGCCCTTGCTCCGACTTCCGCCAAAGCCAAACAAGTCGTCGCCGAAAAATCCGCTGCGCCTGCCCCCAAATACCTGCTCAAAAATGTCTCGGAATCCGCCAAAGCCCATATCGCGGAATATTTCGTCAAAGTTCGCCTCAGAGCCGCGGAACACTTCCTCCTGGCCTACATGACCATAGGTGTCATATCGTTTGCGTTTATCGTTGTCAGACAGTACGGCATAAGCTTCAGATATCTCCTTGAACTTTTCCTCTGCGGATTTGTCCTTGTTCCTGTCAGGATGATATTGCAATGCCAACTTCCGATAGGCATTTTTGATCTCATCTTTGTCTGCACCCTTTTGAACACCGAGAATTTCGTAATAGTCCCGTTTACCACTCATTGCATTTTCACCGTGAATGTTACGCGTTCAACTATTGTCATGGGTTAGGGTTTGGCCCGGCCGCGCTGCCCCCGCCACTCTCCCCCCCTGCAAAGTTAGCTCCCGCATCGGCAGCCCCGGCCTGAGCTCCAGGAGTCCCAGATTGTGCTCCGCCAGCGCTCTGGTATGCCGCCGTGCTTATTTCCCCAAGGATGTTCTTCAATTCTTGAATCTTCGTCTTGATACTTTCAGGGCTGTTGCTTGCAATTGCATCACGGAGCTCCTGAATGAGTTTGTTCACCTTCTCTGCTTGTTCTGGTCTTACCTTGTCCTTGAGGTCCTGCTTAACCAGCTTTTCTGCTGCGTAAATGAGGTTGTCCGCTTCGTTGCGAACTTCGGCTTCTTCCTTTTTCTTCCTGTCGGCGTCAGCAAACTGCTCTGATTCTTTCTTTAGTTTTTCAATTTCATCCTTTGATAGTTTGTTGTTTGCGGCTATAGTAATTTTGGCTTCTTTCTGGGTCGCCGTATCCTTTGCAGCTACATTCAGTATGCCATTTGCGTCGATATCAAACGTAACTTCAATCTGTGGCACGCCCCTTGGCGCCGGCGGGATGCCGGAAAGGTTGAACATGCCAAGCGACACGCAGTCGTTTGCCATTGGCCGCTCGCCTTGCACCACGTGGATTGTCACGGCAGTTTGGTAGTCGGCGGCGGTCGTGAACACCTTACTCTTCTTAGTCGGAATCGTGGTATTGCGTTCGATCAGTGGCTCCTTGAGCCCGCCCAGCACTTCAACTCCCAGCGTGAGCGGAGTTACATCCACGAGCAGAATGTCTGTCGAAACATCGCCGGCAATTATCGCGCCCTGTATTGCAGCACCCATCGCCACTGCCTCCATTGGATCTATGCCTCGCTCGGGTTCTTTGTTCATGACAGATGCTACAAATTGTCTGACCATAGGCATTCTAGTTGGCCCGCCAATGAGAATTATCTTGTCAATATCTGCAGGAGTAATTTTGGCATCCTGTAGTGCCTGTTGCATCGGTTGTCTGCAGCGATCGATGATCGGTTTGAGCAATTCTTCGAGTTTCGATCTGCTCAATTGCGTTATGAGGTTCTTCGGCCCTGACTGTTGATCATAAGCAAGGAATGGTAGGTTGATCTCTGTGGTAACAACGTTTGAAAGCTCTATCTTGGCCTTTTCGGCAGCGTCCCTTATCCGCATCATCGCGGCCTTGTCGCTACGCACGTCAAGTCCCGACTGCTTGCGGAACTCTTGCACGACATATTCTACGAGTGTGTTATCCATGTCTGTCCCTCCAAGCTGGGTGTCGCCAGAAGTGGATTTGACTTGGAAGACACCGCCGCCCATCTCCATTATAGTGACATCGAGCGTTCCTCCGCCGAGATCAAAGACCATAATCTTCAGATCCTTGTGTGCCTTGTCAAGACCATAAGCAAGCGACGCGGCCGTGGGCTCATTGATTATCCTGACCACTTGGAGACCAGCAATTTCGCCTGCGTCCTTGGTCGCTTGACGCTGATTGTCATTGAAGTACGCAGGAACAGTGATTACTGCTCTGTCGACGGTCTCTCCGAGGAAGGCTTCCGAGTCCCTCTTGATTTTTTGTAAGATGAATGACGAAATTTGCTGCGGTGTATACTCTTTTCCAAAGACCCTGAATTTGAAATCTGTTCCCATCTTGCGCTTTGCTGCAATGACAGTACCTTCAGGGTTTGATATCATCTGCCGCCGTGCAGGCTCGCCCACTATTAACTGGCCATCCCGGGTGAACCCTACCACTGAAGGGAATGCCTTGCCGCCTACTGATGTACCCTCTGCCGCCTGGATTATCGTTGGCTTGCCGCCTATCAGGGTTGCAGCTGCCGAATTACTGGTCCCAAGGTCAATTCCTATTATTTTCCCCATTTTATCAGCCTCTATGACTATCCGGTTCTTTATTAGTGTCAGATACGCTATTTTTAACTATCTTTGAAATTTCAACCAGACTCGGCCGTAATACCTTGTCATTGAGCATGTAACCTTTTCTTATCTCGGCAGTAACGGTATTCTCATCCACATCGTCTCGTGGGGAATGAGCCACGGCATCATGGATATTGGGATCAAAGGGCGTTCCGACTGTCTCGATTTCCCTCACGCCTTCTGAAGAGAGAAGCGAATCGAAATTTCTCAGTATCCCTTCAAGTCCTTCAATGACCACGGGCTCCGATTTGCTCTTCTTTGCTACGGACAGGGCCCTAAGGTAGTCATCCCTAATATCGAGAAACTTTATCAGCAGTTCAGCCTTGATTGATTCGGTCTTTGACGCCGCCTGCTTTTCCATCTGTTTTCGATAGTTGTCAAAATCTGCTATGAGGTACTTTAGCTTGTTCAGGCTCGCCCCCGAGGATTCCTTTGCTTTCCGAAGCTCGTCTTTTACAGAATCGAGCTCTTTTCTCAGAGCATCTACGTCTTCAACTTGTCCTTCCTCTCGTTCTCCTCTTTTTGATCCTCGTTTCTTGCCGTTATTAGCGTCATCGATGGAGGAGGCACCAGCCTCAGGACTAGAGATAGCTGCGTCAGCGGCGTCGTAAATCTCGTTATTTTCATTTTTCGAAGGAGCACTACACATTATCCTTAATCTCCCATCTCTGCAAAAGAGCATCAAGATAATAATTACATATCGCCTCACGCGTTTCTGTTATTTTTGCTCACAATAAGGATTATAGCAGACAATGTGAGAAGTATATCGTCGTATATGAATTCGACTTCTGACGACGAACTTGAGATGATTAAACAGAAAAAACTCGTCGAACTCCAAAAAATGGCAGCCATAAAGACAATGATGTCTTCACTGACTGAGCCTGTAGTACTCACTGATTCAAATTTTGCAAACGAGATCGCAAAATATCCAATAATCCTAGTGGACTTTTGGGCGCCTTGGTGTGGGCCATGCAGAATGGTCTCACCGATTATTGAGCAGTTGGCCCGCGAATATTCGGGCAGGGTAGCCTTTGGAAAGGTAAACGTGGATGAGAACCAAATTACAGCGACCTCTCTTGGAATTCAGAGTATCCCAACGATGATGATATTCAAACGTAACAAGGCTGTTGACGTGATCGTAGGAGCGGGGTCAAAGGCGCAAATTGAGACAAAGGTAAAACAACATTTAGCCTCAAGCTGAGACTCGATAAGAAAAGTTGATTGATTTATCTGGATGTGGAAAAAAAGAGAGGTCGAACTTAGCTTATACCTAAGTTCGGGAAAGAAGCAACGCTTATGTTCAGTTCGCCCTGAAGCTTTCTGATCTTGGTGGCGTATTCTCTCATCTTGGGGTTGTCGCCTTGTACTTTTGCGATCCTGTATCCCTTCCACGCCTTCCTTAGTGCACCCCAGCTCTGGCCGGTGGTAAAGTTGCCTCTTGATGCTACGGTTTCACGGACTGACATTATGGCTGTCATGCTGAGGTAATTCTTGATTGATACTTAGCACCAATAGTCAACTTTCTCGAATATTGTACTAAAAACAGTTGATACAAGTCAAGATATGAGACATAGTTACCGAAATTTTAGCATTTGAGAAGCAACATCTCAAATATTTTACAATAATTCTTGCGATTCTCAGAAATCAGCCAGAGGCCAATATTTTAATTTGCTTATCTCATACCTGATCAAGTATTGGCGCCGCTCCTCAAGAGCAGAAAAAAAGACGATGAGAAGCAAAAAAGTGTCCAGCGATTTTATATGCTTCTCAAGGCTTTAATGGATGAGCTTTTTGAGTACTCTTCGAAGAGCAAGCATGTCAAAATGCCATACAACGTGTCCTTTGGTTTGATCTATGATGATCGCGATTCGCTGCTTTTTACAGGCTTGGATCAAAAGACCGGGAAAAAGATGTACCTCTTCAACGTCCGAGTTATTGGCAGGATGTTTGAAGAAAAGCGTCGAACAATGCTCGAGGACAAAACGACTGATACACTGTTCAGCTGGATATCGGATGTTTGCTCGCTATACATTAGCCCGTTTGTTAACGCACATGTCATTGACATTCAGCACAGGGGCGAAGGCGCCGCAGAGCGCACAACGCGGCAAATAGTCAGGGGCTTTTTGGATAAATTGGCAAGTGACCCGGAGTTAAAGTATGTCCTTGACTCCATACGTGATCCAGTTCAGGATCAAGAATAGCTGCTTATTAGTTCCGTGCATCATGTAAGATCTTGATGAAGTAATGGGTATGACATGCCTTTTGGTCACAAAACGTAAGGCTGTCTTAGCTACACAATCCGTTTTATTAATCACAAATTTGTGAATACCTCCGTGTTCATATCAGAGGCGCCAGCTTATTGCGCGAACTGTGGCAGTCCCGTAAGGCTTTCGATCAGACCATTGCTTGATATGATACCAAAGCTAGTGCCATCATTCTGTTCGGAGAAGTGCGCTAGGGAATACTTGATCAAAGACGAAATGGGATCTTTAAGGTAAATGTCACATTTCAAAAAATTGACGCTTTTGGGCTTTTCTATGCGTAGCTACCCTTTATCGATGATTTGGCGCCGCACGCCTCACAGATCAAAAACGCGACTTTTGCCTTACTCTTTTCAGAGTGCGTATCTGGGCTGCCGCAAACAGGGCATTGTACATAGTCCTTGAAATAACGGTCAATTAGGGCGCCAAAAGAGGACGGAGTCTTGCGGCCCAGAAATATTACCCGTTCGCCAGCAATGTAACCGGCCGACGCAAGCTCTTTGTTGAGGTAGAAAAGCAGTTTCTCCGGGTCTCTCCGAAGCGCCTTTGGAAAGTCCATAAAGTTACGAAAAATAGTGTTCTTGCCGACCCAGATGATTTGCGGAGTTGGGATTTCAATCCTCGACCTTGCCTTCTTTGCAGTCCCACCGAGCTTGTCTTGCAGCCTCTTTAGGAGTGTTTCATATTCGGCGGACTGTCCTTTTGTCACGGTGCAATCATGGCACTTCTGTTTAATTAATGTATGTTGATGGCGTGGTGATCCGTATAAACATCCAGAGGGACATCAGACCTTCGTACTAATGCTAATGGAGGTATTATTGGAATCCTAATGCATCTTGTACTTCATTACTGCTTTTTGCCCAAAACGATGGATACATTTCTTTAAGGTATAGCAGGCCCTTGAGCAAATCGGCTATTTGACCGGGCGTAGGATGCGCTTCTGCCACAATCTCTTCTTGAACCCCTAGTGAGCAAAGCTTTTGAATATCCCAAGCAGCTTGTTGAAAATCTGCGTAAAGCATGTGTTGCATATCGCTTTGATCCCTATCTGTACAAAGATATGACAATGAGCTATAAGAGAATCGGTTATCTAAACAAATACAACATTCATCTGAACTGTATGTAGTACGACATTACAAGAACGAGTTAAGAGCTATGATTAATTGCCAAGAGCAATCAATCTTCGACACGCATCTGGGTGACCTCTTGCTTCCAATTTGAATCCAAAATGAGTTCTGATCCTGTGCCAAGTAATTTGCGGAGAGCATGTTCTATATCGTCGACGCTTGAGCATTTTTTTTCCTCAAACGATATGCCTTGAGAGAATAAGTAACTAAGGATTGTTCTTTTTGGAACTGTTCCAAGTTTGTCAAGCGACCCTTCAAGCAAACACTTGAGTTCAACGTGATAGTCTTTGCCAACATGGCTATCATTGATCGCAGACTTGTTCAATTCTAGTATTGTGAATTTGTCATTTGTAATAAAGCCCATGTAGTTGTCTAAAATACTTCAACAGTTAGTTGTTTTTTAGTGCTCGAAATTTGAAGGGTGCGGGCGAGGACACCAGACATAACTCGACATTCGCAGAACTACATAAGACGCGGAAGGGCATTCAAAGTTCCTTCCATGTTGTTGCTACAATACAATAATTATTCTAGAACTGCCCATCATCCATGTTTACATTTCTCTGCACAAAAACTATTTGTTCTATGAGGATAAATGCAAGAAGCTAAATTTAGTTACATGTGCAAGACTTGTACTTGTTTTTCTCGCTTTCTGATGTTACTTTTCGTAAGGCCATGACGGGTCATCAGGAATTCATCCAAAAGAAACGCTAACAACGTGTTCTACCGCTAGCTTTTGCGACATTGGAAATGTAAGGTAAATTACAAAAGGAAGATTTTCAGGCCGGTAATCAATGTGTATACAACGAGATGGCGAAATCTAACGTTCATTATGGATTTGAATTAGGAGTTCACACACTAATATCAGAAAGATTTATCGAACTCCTGATAATGAGTCAGGTTGCCTTGTTTCGATATCTTCTGCAAGAGGTATAGTGAATTTGAATGTTGCACCAGGGCCGTCCAAGTTGTTCTCTCCCGAAATAATTCCTCCATGAGCTTCCACTATTTTCTTAGAAATATAAAGTCCAATGCCTGTTCCTCTTTCTGATTTTGTAGCAAACTTCTCGAACAACTTTGGCATCATTTCGTTATCTATTCCTGATCCACTATCCCTTACGGTAACTAATGCGAGTTTGTTACCCGTGTCTCTTTGGGTGGTAACTGAAATTGTTCCTTCATCTGTGAATTTGATCGCATTTGTAAGAATATTCGTTATTACTTGAATGGTTTTCTCCCTGTCAGCATGAACGAAAATGTCATCGGCGTGATATTTTATGGTTAATTTCTCTGCATTGAAGTTGGACTGGTTCTTTGCATCTTTAACTGCCCCGGCAATAATATAAGCCAGACTGAAAGTCTCTTTATTCAGCCTGAGGGCACCGCTTTCTATACGCGAAATTTCCAAGATGTCCGAAGATAGGCGTTCCAGTCTCTTAGCATTTCTTAGAATCATCTCAATCTCCGGATGGGTTACTTCTATCTTGTCTTTATCTTGAAATTGTGATTCGATTAGTTCAGCAGCTCCAAGTAGTGGCTGTATGGGGGTTCGAAGCTCGTGTGCGGCGATGTTGACAAATTCCGTCTGTAGCTTTTCATGGACTTTTAGATCCTCGTACGCCTTTTCAAGGTTACGATTTGAAGTTTCCAATTCTTCGGTTCTACTTATCAGCTCGGATGTTTTCTTTGATACCGTGTTCTCCAGTCGTTTGTTCCACGTCAATACCAAGGCAGCAATTCCACTAGAAGCAGCTCCGATTCCGACAATTATGACAAAATTCACCGTTCTCTGTTGTTCTACAAGTGCGACGACAGTGCCTGCAAATTCATGTGGTGTAACTATGTACATTATGGCAAATTCGTTTCCTTCAATTGTCACGGGATTGTACGCTATAGTGCTAGTCTTGCCTTGGGAAGTGAAGTCTCCGGAGCCGGTCTTGCCCGTCAAGGAATCGCGTATGAATTGATTAAATGGTTCCTTAACATCTGGCGGAAGAAGAGTCTGAATCTCTGAATCAAAAATGCTCTTACTGACATATTGTGGAGAAGAACTGGAATAAAGGATAATCCCATTCCTATCAATCAGTCCCACAGAACTCTTGTAATCTGGCACCAATTCATCTTGCACGAATTTTCCAAGAGTACTAACTTCAATGCCAGCGACAACTACTCCTCTGAAAGTATTGCTTCCATCACCAACATCAATCTGGTTTCCAATAATCGGATAGCTGATCGTTAATCTTGGTACACCGTCTACTGATTCTATTAGCGTAGAAAAATATGGTTTCAGAGTGTCTCGGGGCTGTGAGTAATACTCTCTATAACTAAAATCGGCACCAGTAAACTGCTGACGTATTGTTGCATTGCTAAATGATGTTCCCCATAATATTTTACCGTCCTCGTCGAGCCAGGAATAGCCTGACGTTATATCAGCTGATGATTTTTGGGCTGCATTAATCAGTGGAATTGCACCTTGAATATCCTGGTTTTGCAATGTCTTGGCGGATGCAATTGTTTCCAGATTGTCTGATACCGATTCAATCTTATTCGCCAGAACCGCAGAAAGATCGTGAGCCTGGATTTTTGCGTTTGACCTTGCCTCTTCCGACCCTAAATCCAAGATCTGCTGTGCAGAAAGGGTTGAATACTGATAAGAAACAAATGATAAACCAATTGCTACCACCACAATTGTCACAACTAATGGGGCGCTCCTAGAAGATTTTCTTGGCAATTACCTGTTTCACGTTCTCCACCTCTGATAGATAAGCTCCACTGGTAGAAGATTCTAGAACATATTCCTGCAAGTTCTGTTGCCAGAGCATGTCAAGAAAACCATCAATCACGAAGGGATAGTTTTTGCAGCTGCTTCAGAATATTTAGAAAAGTGATACCCTTCTCTGTTGTTCTGAATACAGAATCTAGTCTGTCATATTCTATGAATCCACTCAGCGAGAGCAAATTCAGATATTGGCTCATCTTTTCATATGGAATGTATGCTTTGTACATCAAATGTGTTTTCGTCGCTCCGCCTATTGCGGATTCCAGGATTCGAAATATTTCGTCAAGAAAGCGTCTTCGTCTTGCGTGTATTAGGCGATGTTCTTCATAGATCAGGTGACCTGTTTGTTTCTTGTGATCTTCCTTATCTGACTCGAGAGTAAATAAAAGATGGCAATTTTCGCATTCATATATTACCCGTTCACATTCAATCATCAAAAACGGTACAATGTTAAGCTGTTTATTCTTGTGTGTGTAACAGAAAGCCAACAGCTGCATTCTTCAGGTTGAAGCTTCTAGGAGATTGTATCACTGCCTAATTATTTCAAAAGAAATATGAAAAGAAAGTTAAGTGGAGAGAACAACTTCTCCATGCATTTCTAGGAACCACATCGATGCCAGTTTGCTTTGTCTAGACATTACATCAACAGACATTGCATTTGCAATTTGGTCCGTGGGTAGTTTGGCGTCTTGTTCAGGGATTGTTATCCATAATTTCAGTACTCTGACATGAGGCTTAGAAAGTCCTACTTGATTTTCTGATTCTACTGTGTTGTCGGTTGAAGTCTGGTTGGTTGTGGAAGTCTGGTTGGTTGTGGAAGTCTCGTTTACATCATGTGCGTCTGCCTCATTGCCCTCACTATATGCGCCATCGATCATAAAGGCAACAATCAGCATCCTGTCTTTGTTTATCCAATAATGGGCATGACCAGAGTGTACGTCCATACTCTTTCCATCAACTATCAGCGTGCCGCCAGTAACGTCCATCTTTACCTGGCCAGGCGTTGACTTCCATACAGACAAATCTAATGATAGCTCTGCATTTCCGACGTAACTGGAATTGCCAATAGCATCTGCTGTTCCATTTGCATTAAGCGCGTATGTCATGCTTGAAGTATAAGGTCCCGAAAATCCGGCATTCATCTTTAGATGCTTATTATGGATTTCATCCGCTGTTTGATTCAGGCGTGCTTCCCATGAAGGCTTAACCGGGTGATTATGCTCCTTAACTTTGTCTTTTCCTTTCTTGCCAGTATTATCGTCGTCTGCATCTGTGGAACTAGTCGAATTAGTGCTTGTTTGATTTGATTGATTTTTTGCTTTCGAATTGTAGCTATTTCCATGGTCTGAGGATGAGTTTCCTTTTTCTGCGAAGGCAGTAGGAAGCTCAATTGTAGCAATTGTGCTGACAGCCGAAAAAACTAGCACAAGCGCTATTCCTAAGGCCAGGGTTGGATGTGATAGGCCGCCTGCTGAGGCGCCCACATTCATTCTTTGCAAATGAAGTTCAGGAATTGATTCCCTGGCTGACTGTAAAGCATGCGCATGTAATACCTAATACAACAGAGGTTATCTCCTCAAAAGATTTAAAGACCTTCCAGGCTTGTTCCTTTTTCTGGCTCCAATTACCGAAGAAGGACAGTACTTATCCCTTCAAGGGATCCTTGTAGTGCGTCCATCTGTTCGTGCCTCGCTATGAGCTTTGAACCTCTTTGTAATGAATAACACAACTCGAAACCATGCTAGGTAAGAAATGGCTGCTGTCAGAGCGAATTGTGAGTAGGGCTCGTATATTACCGAAGCAAGTTTGTTATCGTATGAATCCCAGTATCCAACGAATGGAGTGTGTAGATAAGGCCATCTTTGATGCTCGATCAAGAAAGTGAGTAAAATGTCACTTTTGCATCTGAGCGACCCTATACCTTCACCTATGCTCCAGCAATGAGCCACTGTCCCAGCTAAGAGCCAAAATATTGCTGCAATTGTTATACTTACGCATATTCCAAACCTGTGGCGCAGAACTACAGAGGGTATGTTCACTGAACTAGTCGTTGTTACATTCAGATATCATGATTTGTCTGTAGTTGAAAATACCCTTCTTTGGCTGCCTTTTTTCAATGAATTCTCTTACTCAATATGAATCTGGCTTTCTTTTAAGCCTCTTGTCATGATGATGGTAAGAATGACCATCTAAGAACTAACTATCGATATATCTATGTGATGTGTATTGTATAGCCCGGGTGTATTTAGAATGACAGCACCGTTAGAAAAAGAGAAATGTGTTCCTTGCAGCGGAGGTGTTCCTACCCTCACTGATGCAGAAATTGACCTGTACTACAGTCAACTTAAGAAGCTGTGGGTAGTAGTTGAAAGAGATGGTATAAAGCGCGTTGAAAAGTCATTTAAGTTCCGGGATTTCTCTGAAGCTCTTGCTTTCACAAACAAAGTAGGTGACCTTGCAGAGAAAGAAGGCCATCATCCGGATATTCTAACAGAATGGGGAAAAGTGACTATAAGCTGGTGGACTCACAAGATCAAGGGACTTCACAAGAATGATTTTGTCATGGCTGCAAAGACGGATCGCCTCTATTGACAAAATGTGTCATTTTCAGACTTGTAGACCTAGCGTTTCTCGTGAAAAATCAAGATTGTACGTAATTGATTCGACACAGTGCTGATTAATTGATTCGACTGGGGATCATTCTGAGTCGTATGCCAGCGGATGAGCGTTCCCCTCGAGTGCCTAAAAGGGGCTTGTTTTCCTCGCGTCGAGAGGAAGTCATTGAGAAGCAATTCACCGAGATAAAGCAGTTAGAGTGTAAATACAGAAACTTGTATGAAGGTGCACCGGACATGTACCGGACAATAAACACGCATGGTGTTGTTATTGATTGCAACAAGGCATACGTCAGGGATTTAGGGTATTCGTCGAAGGAAGAAGTAATCGGGCATTCGATATTTGAGCACGCCGCGGATCAAAGTCTTGACGCGATGCGTGAATCATTTGAGGAATGGCGGCGAACTGGCATGGTTAGAAACAAGGCAGTATGGTTCAAGAGAAAAGATGGCAGCACTTTTCCAGTGCTGATAAGCGCTAACAATCTTTACGATGATGACGGAAATTTAATAGGCAGCAATAGTGCTATCATTGACGAAACTGAGACTTACAGAGCTAGAAAGGAACTTGAAAAAGCCAATGAACAACTAAAAGAAGCACAGAAATTAAAAGATGAATTTATCAGTATTGCCTCGCATGAACTTAGAACACCGATCCAACCAATATTGAACTATGTGGAGCTGGCAGAACGTGGTTTAGTTGAAGACAAGAACGCATTGCGTATCATACATGGTCAGGCTCAGAGATTGAAAAAGCTTGCAAATGACATACTGGATGCGAGTAGGATTGAAATCGGAAATCTTAACTATGATATCCAAAAAGCAAACATTAACGAAATCATAGTTGAGGTAGTAGATTCGTGTAAGTATGTGCAGTTTTCAAAGACGCCTAAAATGAAGCGACAAGTTGCAGTTGAAGCCAAGTTGGGCGAGGATTTAGAATTGACCGTTGACAAGATGCGGATCGCTCAGGCGCTATCAAACATCCTAGAGAATGCGATCAAGTTCACAGAAGAAGGTGAGATAAGAGTAGTGACAACCATCTTGGCTGAAAAAAGAGTTTTTGAAATAAGCATTAGTGATACTGGAATGGGTATTTCGAGTGAAATACTTCCAAAGCTATTTAGTAAATTTGTCACGAAGACTAGTGGCGATGATGTAAACAAACACGGTACTGGGCTAGGGTTGTTCATAACAAAGTCAATAATATTGGCACACGGAGGCGACATTTTCGCCCACAATAATGAAAATGGCAAAGGTGCGACGTTCGTAATTAGGCTCCCAATCAAGTAGAACAACCACTAGTTCCTAGCCGATCTGGATTGTTTGCCTAGGCCTGGACAGTACTTTTCAACTTATCTTTACTATTTTTGCCTTTGAGGGTATTCCAGAGCTATTTATGATATGCAGATAATAATAGCCAGGTGGAGCAAGTTTAGAATTCAATGGCGCGTCAACTATCACGTTACTTGACGTGTAACTTTTCTTCGCAAGTGTGAGATGTCTCATATTTGTGTCATAATGATGGGTTGTGTCCGGTGACTTGACCAGTGTCGCCTTGGAAACGCTAGAGCCGCTAGAAGTTGGTATCGTGATAGTAGCACCGTAGGCCCCAATGGTTGGAGTCCCAGAAATTGATGGTCTGGTAGCAGAATAGTAGCTGGGTTTAAAAAATTCAGTTCTAAGCTCCCAATCGCTTCTAGTTGGAGTGCTTCCGGCATTCCACACTCTGCCGTCAGGCAGTAGCAACGCTATCTGATGGTAGGTCCGCGGAACAGTTGCAGAAGCAAGACTTGACCACGTTTCGGAATCGGGATCAAACATTTCTGGTACATATCTATAGGTAACCTTTGTTCCTTGCAATACTCCGCCGAAGATAACTACCTTGCCATCTGGAAGAATAACGGGTGCGGGATACTTTCGTGCGTATTTAATTGAGGCAACAGTTCTAATTTCTGGGTTCCCTGTATTGAAATCTAGAATTTGCACTTTTGTCGTAGCATTATCTGCAGACGTCGGAGAACCGCCGACGAGTAGGATCTTTCCTTTTTCAGAAGATGTATTCTTGAGTGGAAGCAAGACTGTTGTGCCGTAGTGGCGATAGGATGGAGAGCTGTAACCTAATGTGGACCATGCACCTGTGGACCTATTCCATAAGCGTATGTCATCAAGCATTCCCGCCACGATAATGTTACCTGTTGGCATCAAGTGCATTCTTGGATAAAGGAATAGATTCGGCGCTGCTCGACTGTATGAGGGCTGGCCTGCGCCGCTGCAAGTAGATGTAGCGCTCGAGCCAACTGTGTAAGTGCTTCCGCCACTTTCAGCCTCCTTTATGCTCCAAGTCTTACTCGAACTATTGTAAATCTCTACAATACGATTGTGATCGCCATACTCATCATAGCCTCCAGTGACCATGACGTTGCCGTCTGGAAGGGTCACGCAGGTTGGGTACCACCTTCCCTGCTTCATTGATGGAAGCTTGGTAACTGTGCCAGAAGAGTTAACTTCGTAAGCTGATTTTAGGCCGTGCCACTTGCCGTTACAATTAGTGTCTGCAATGTCGTAAAGAAGAGTACCGCCGGCAAGCAAGATATTGCCATTTGGCAGAGGAGCTTGACCGGCGCAAAACAAGTCTTCCGACAATATGATCTTCGTTTCAGACCCGGTGCTTGGATCAAAAAGCCTAGCTTCAAAAGGACCATTTTGATGTGAAGAATGGTAACCCGAGCCGGCAAAATAAAAGATTTTCCCATTTGAAAGGACGGAGCCATGGATGGCAACAGTTGTTGTGTCTTGGCCTGAAGACCACGAACCAGCTGACTGAGCGGAGGCTTCATGGAGCAATGATTCTTGCTTGGTGTCGGACTCACGACTCTTAGAGTTGTATAAAAGATTAAGATTGCCAAAGAAAAATACTATTGCTCCGGCGCTAATCATCTTTAGGAATTCACGCCGAGTAATCTCCACGTATATAAAAAGCGCGCTTTGTATAAAAGAGGTATGTAATTTCTTTGGGTAATATTTTCTGGCGAAATTCTAACTGGGTGCAAACTCTGCAGATTCTCCGAAGGAGAGGTGCCCACAAGGTGAGAGACCAAGTCAATACAAGCAAGGCACTGACATTATTAGAAATACTTCTGACTGAGAGTCGTTAGAAGTTTTTATATTCGACTGATGTCGAGAAAAGTTGGTGCCATCCGATAGCGATAATGATAAAGCCAAGGGAGAAATCGAGCCAGGATGGCAAAAGCGCGTTAGCAAAAGAAAATCTTCTGAGGATAAGGAAGCAAAAAAATTACTGCAGGAGATGACGAAACTTGGGCTTGACGCCAGTGGACTCAAAAAGTTTACTGTTTCTCTTCACAAGCTTGCCGTTGCATCTGGTGTCTCACCTGCGAGACTAACAGGAATAATTCAAGAACTGAATGCGTTATGCGAAGGCAAAAAGATATCACTTTCGCAAGCTAGCGATTACATACAACAATTAGCTGAGCAGCAGAAGAATCTTCTACGAACAATGGAAGACCTCGACAAGAGGAAACAGTCCTTGGAAGTGCAGGTGTCTCTTAAGGAACTAGAATATTCGACAACAAAGGATACCATGTCAGAATTTGCGCGCATAAAGCAGGAGTTGAAGCAGCGTAATCTCTCGTTTACTGATATGTCAAAACTTATTACATTGATAACTGCTGCAGAGCAATTGGGCTACGCATCTTCGATAATTATCGATACACTTTCCAATCTAAAATCAAAGGAGGACAAGAAGAAGGAGATAGACGCCGAGGTCGAAAATCTGATTCATTCAAAGCGGACGCTTCAAGATAAGCTCTTGCTTATTGAGCAAGAAATTTCTGACAGGCAGCAAACGCTCAAGTCTGCCGAAGAGCTTAGGAAGTTAGGCTTTGATTTCAAGGATCTCGACACACTTCAATCAGCGATTAAAATGATTTCACAAACCCGAAACATTGACGTACTAGCAGCCAAGAATCAGCTTTTGTCAGACCTCGAGCAGTATTATGCTAATGACCATGAGCTGAAGAAAAGAATACGCATCATGGAGTCTTTGCTGAAAGAAAAGGAAGATAAGTTCAACATGCTAGAAGCGGATTACCAGAACGAGAAGGCTATCCTTGACAACGCCAAGCAGCTGATTTCAAGCGGTCTGAACGAGCAATGGCTCAAAAAACTGCAATCATTGATCGATACATATGGAATCGATCTTGATTCGCTTGCAGGGGAATTGAAGCAATACCAGAGCCTGAAGTCTACCATAGGTGAACTCCAGCGGACTAAAACAGCATTAGAGCAGGAAGAAGGGCTTCTTCGCCAGAAGGTAGTGGCCTATGAGGATCAGCGGTTGCGAACTCTAACCTTAATCAATCAATTGATTGTAAGATCATCGCGGCCGGCATTCCGTTCCCAAGCGTCAGCGGAACCCCCTTCGGCGCAAAAGACAGAAAGTGATGAGTTGAGCGAATTAATACGAGCTGCTAACAACGAAGACATTGATCTTGAAAAATTCAGAATTTCTGCCCAGAAAGCCATTGATATCATTTGCAGCAATCTTCCCAAAAATAGTCCTGCAAGAATGGTGTTGGAACATGCTCAACTTGCTTTGAGGCGTGAAGGCAGACCTAATTAGAAGCGTCTCCCACACCCGGCGAACGGGAAAGGTAATCTAGTTGTTTGTCACTTCTTCCTATCATTGGAAAGCGTATGCAAGCACTGGGCGTGCAATGCCGCCGATGGTACATGCGTAGGCTGCGGTGCCCAAATATGCCGATCGTGCCTAAAAGAGCCAGATCAGTGCAAGTGTGAAAATAAGCATGAATGCTGTGGGTGATAGTTGATGCCTACTCCGAACTTTTAGAGATACATCGTTTCCCATCCGAACTGCTTTGTTGCTGTTTTCATGCAGTCGTTAAGAACAGCTTTTGTCCTGAGAAATGAAAATTTCCCTCCATGCATATAGTCTTTGTATTTTCTGTTTTCGAAGGAATTACTCAGTATGAGGCGAAGCTTTGCAGACGCGACCCGCTTTAGCAATTGGGTCATTCCTGCCTCTATACCAACAGAAGTGCCATAGGTCTCAAAATGCTTCTCAAACTTGTCGTCATTCATGATTGCTTGCATGGAAAGACACCACAATAGGTTCTTTGCCTTGGGCGCATAGCTGTACTTTTCGATCCCTATGTTCTTGATTTCACGAATTACACTCTGCAGCCTATACTGCACCTTGTACAAGAAAACAAGTTTGCGCGGATCAACTTGCAAGTACCTTTCTCTGAAAGTGTCTTTGTACCAAGATTCATTTTCAAATACCTCCTTAATTTCAGAGATTCTATCTATCTGGCCTTGCATCGCAAGAAGCGTTTGCGCAAGCCTTCTAATCTCTATTACTCCTTTTTCTGTTCCAATAGATTCGAGATCATCATCTGTAAGGTTCTTGTATGCGTTTTCCCTTCTCTCATAATAAATGCCCATTTTGCCAAATAGTTCTTCAAACTGGATCTGAATTAGATCATTAGCTCGCAAGTTCCACGGCATAATGGGATTTTGCCTGTTGTTATTTATCGTGACTCGCTTCAGAAACTCCTCGTCAGGCGATCTGATGATTCTGGTCATAACTCTGGTGCTACTGAGCTTTTGGCGCAAATTCTCCTTGTTATCTTTTTCCTTGCCACTCCTTCTTTTATTTTCTTCAACGAACTGTTTCAGAATCCTTATCGTTTGAACGCCGTTTAGTATGCGCGGCTCAACTACCTTGATGCTGTGGTTGCCATGAAGCGAGGAGTCTAGGGATTGTGCTGTCATTGCAATACCATTGTGGTAAAGCGCAAAATTCTCCGGGATCTCTTCGCCATCAACAATCTTTTTGAGCGATTGTTTTATTTGATAATTTGTCATGTT
>DASYSB010000052.1:0-17614 GCA_036003785.1 Nitrososphaera sp. | reverse complement strand
GAGAGGCCAACGAAAAAGAGCCAGAATGAGACCATTCCGAGTCTTTCATTATACATTCTGCCCGTAATGAACGGGAACATGTAGTGGGTAAATCCAATGAATGCCATGCTAACCATCCCTGCAATGAACAGGTGGAAGTGTCCAACAACCCAATAGCTGTCGTGCGTGAGGAAGTCAAGCGGCATAGCGGTGTTAACAATGCCTCCTGCTCCTGCGTAGAAGAATAGTACTAGCCCTCCAACTGCCCAGCTCATGGGGGCTGCGAACTTGATCCTGCCTCCCCACATGGTCGCTATCCAATTAAATACGTGCATGGCCGACGCCGGCACCGCTGCAAGTGTTCCAACCATGAAAACGGTCTTTTCAGTGAAACTTATGCCTGTTGAGTACATGTGATGAGCCCATGAAGCGAATCCTACTATGGCGAGTAGCACAAACGCGGCAACCCCTGACTGATAACTAAAGATCGGCTTTCTCGAGAACTTGGGTATGATTTCGTACAGCATACCCACAGCCGGTATCAGGAATATGTAGACTTCAGGATGGAACGTGAACCAGAATAGATGCTGGTACGCTATCGGATCCCCTCCCATTGCCGGGTTGAAAAAGCCCGATACGCCAAGCCTGTCCGTGTACAGCATGATTAGCGCCGCCGCAAAGGTAGGGATTGCGACGACTATCATGAGCGATGTTACAAGCGTTGACCAGACAAAGAGCGAAGTCTTCATCAAAGGAAGGTCTGGATGCTTCATCTTTAGGATGGTTACTATAAAGTTGATCGCGCCCAAAACGGACGAGATGCCAGCGATCTTTAGGCCAAATATCCACATTTCTGCCGCAGGACCCTTTGCGCTTATGATTGAATAAGGCGGGTAGGCGTTCCACGTCGTGTCTGCAAAGCCGAGCCAGACAAGGGCCATTGCGACTGGAAGCATCCAGAACGCGACTGCATTCAATTTTGGCCAAGCCATGTCTTTGTACCTGACCATTATCGGGATCAGATAGTTGCCGATGCCTGAAGCGAACGGAAGTAGCCAGAAAAATAGCATGTTGGTGCCGTGCACTGTGAATATCCTATGGAATGTATTAGAATCAGGGATTAGGGTTCCAGGACCGGGCACGAGCAGCTCGGTGCGGATTGCCATGGCCAGAGCGCCACCGATGATTAGGGCTGTTACTGAAAGGTAGACATACAGAAGGCCAATATCGGTATGATGGGTTGAAAAAAGGATTTCCCAGATCGGACGGGGTTTCTTAACCTCTAGGACCAACTCACATCAATCCCTCTTATTGCACGTACATGGAATGCGTTATCAATAAAAGCATTTTGTTTTGTCCCTGTCTCCAAAACTAATGATTACTGAAGAGATTTCTAAAAGTAAATTTCGAAGAAAATTTGTTCTAGCTTGCAATGGCCGTTGCACCTATTGACGGTGTCAGCTCTGTCGCAGTGTTGGAGACTTTGGCTCCGCCTGCACCCGGCTCTTCGACTATTAGCTTGGCCCTCATTTGATAGTGAGAGAATCCACAATATTCCCTGCACTGTATAAGATATTCGCCTGCCTGGTCCGGAACCAGCCAGACCGTATTGATCCTACCGGGCACCGCGTCCATCAAGGTCACAAAATCAGGAATGTTGAAAGCGTGTATTACATCAAGAGACGTCACCTCAAACCTGTAGGGTTTGCCCTTGACTAGGTGAAGCTGGCTGATTTCTTTTGTGCCGTCTTCGTGTTCGAAGGTCCATAACCACTGCTGTCCGGTTACCTTGATAGTCTCGGAATTTTCAGGCGCATGGTCAAGCAGTCTTTCAATGTTCCAAGCGTCAGCGCCAACGTAGACCAAAATGGCGATAACCACGCCGACATAGATCCATTCAATTGTCGCATGTCCCATTAATGGTGTGCGCCTCCTGTTCTGGCGGGAGTGATGTCACCCCTGTTCCTTGGATGTGACTCGCGGAACCGCCAAACAACGTATGCAATAGAGCCCATCACAACCGCACCTATAACAAACGCGACTACCATGAGCCTATAGAACAACGCCCAGATCTCCACTCTGTGCAGGATGTAGCGTTCAGTGGATTCTTGCGCAAAAGCGGAATCAATGCCAAGAAGGAATACTGCGACAACGGGAATCAGGAATAAAATTATCGCTGAATGTGAAAGCATTCTATTGCGTCCCTATTCTGTCATCACTCGTTTCCCGATGTTATTTAAGGTTTTGCAAATCGGGTTCTTGTGTGCAACCACAAATCTCCTAATCATTTGGATAGCGGTGTATCGCCATAACGTTTACTCCAGAAAGTGAATAAATGCTGCTTTCATGCTTTAACACTGTTAGCGACGCGTTGCGTATGTGCCATCGGTAGAGCGCCTCCGGCTTTAGGTCCAGCAACGTGGCAAGAGCTGCTTTTATCGGATCCAGATGTGTGACCAATAGCACATTGCTGTCCTCATGCTTTTTCAGAGCGTCGTCGAGAAGGCTTTTTACGCGTTGCTTGACTGATGCAAATGGCTCAACGCCAAAGCTGGCAAGCACCGGGTCGTGTTCGGCATAAAACCTTAGAAACAAGTCACCATATTTCGTGGTCACCTCTTCGTAGTTCATTCCCACAAGCTTGCCCAGCTCAATTTCATAAAGACGCTCATCGATTTCGTAGTCCATACCAAGTGTTTCGCACACAATCTGCGCAGTCTCCATCGCCCTAATCACAGGCGACACGTAGACCTTGTCTATGGGAATAGTTTTCAGCTGTTTAGCGACGTCGGCCGCCTGTTCTTTACCTTGAGAAGTCAAGTGCGACTCGATGTGTCTGCCGACAAGAGTCCTGCTGACGTTGTTCTCTGCCTGGCCGTGGCGCATAAAGATGACTAGTGGCAATGGCTGAACCTGTGGACGTGAGATCTCTTAATAATTTTTTAGATACCCATTATAGCCAATGTAGCTCCCTTATTGTACAGTGCAGAATATCATCTCATACAACGAAATGGAAGTAAGGCGGGGTGGCTCAAATGATGACATCCGACAAGGATACAACGTTTGGGTAGACCTTACAGATCCGACTTCCCTCGAGCTGCGGAGCGTCCAACAGTCCTTCCACCTGGATAACAAGGCTCTTGAAGAATATGCCAACAACTCAAAAAGACCGCAAGTCCGGGTTCTGGATAATCACACGTTTACACTCGTCCTTGACATGAGGTATGGGGACGCCCGTACGCTTGTCACTGACGGAGTCTATCTCTTCCTTGGGCGCGGCTGGCTTGTAACAATTCATTCTTCAGAAGTAGACCTAAAGGCCATAGTAAATCGCATTCTTGAAGAAAAGAGCAAGCCGATACTGGAATCGTCAGTCGATGCTTTGTATTACAACATTCTCTCAAGCATCGTCGACAAGTACGAACAGCTGCTCACCGCGATAGAGCTGAGCGTGACTGACATTGAGCAAAGGTCTATCTACAGGCCCTCAAAAAAGATGCTGGAATATCTTGACAACATGTCGCGGCAGATAATAATTCTGCGCAGACACTTTTGGCACACTCGTGACATCGTCAATTTTTTGACTCATATGCAGGAGAACAAACCCGACATAAAGTATTTGAAAATAGTTTATGACGACATCAACCAGCTTATCGAGCTAGTCGAATCATACCAGGATACGGTGAACTCTACGCGTGAATTGTACATTGCAAGTGTTTCGCTCCAGATGAATGACACGGTCAGGACGCTGACGCTCTTCTCCGCGATACTACTGCCACTTACATTCATTTCAAGTGTTTACGGCATGAATGGGCTTGATCTCAACAACATCTCGAAAATGCCAATAGGCTTCACAATAGTAATGCTCACAATGGCTGCAGTAGCCGCAGTGCTGTTTGTATTTTTCAAGAAGAAACAGTGGATCTTTGTCAGAGAACTGGAAGCCATTGCCAACAATCACAAAGACAAAAAGCCGATGCAACATTAATATCAAGATTACCCGTGACCGTCACCATGAGAATAGGCATAGTGGGTGGCACCGGCGGCATGGGCGAAGGTTTTGCGCTCAGGTGGTGCCAAAAGCACGACGTGATTGTTGGCTCTAGGGACGCCCAGAAGGCCAAAGAAGCTGCAGACAATTACAGCAAAGCTGCGAAAGAAGCCCACGGCAGCATTTCCGGCAGCATTTCCGGTGACGACAACATTGCACTTGGCAAGGATGTAGACATTTTGATACTTTCAATCCCGTACGAATTCATCGACGACACTTGCGGCAAACTGGCAGGAAAGATCAGAGATGACTGCATAGTCGTGTCACCCATTGTGCCAATGACAAGAACCGAAGCCGGCTTTGTCTACATCCCCCTTGAGCAGCACAAAAAGCAGGCAGCGGAAATGGTTGCCGACAAGCTGCCTCCGAGACCAAGGATAGTCTCTGCATTCCACACAATATCTGAAGTAAAATTGAAAAACGTCACCCAAAGCCTAGATGCAGACACGTTCATCTGCGGCGACGATCAGGGCGCCGTTGCCAAGCTAACAGAACTTGTTTCCGAAATCTCTGGCCTGCGCCCCATATACCTTGGTCCACTCGCTCTCACTTACCAGGCAGAGATCTTGACACCCATGTTGTTAAATGCCGCCAAGAGAAATAAGCTAAAGAATCCCGGGTTGAAACTGATCTGAACGCAAACGTTATCAGCAATGATGCCCTCTAAATCACGCTGGCATGAGGTGGAAGGAGGAGATCGGGGGTACAAAACGTGGGAGGAACTGGATGTCGGCGATGGGCATCCTCTTCATGGTCAGCGCAGCAATAATCCTAATAAGAAACATTGTGTTGTTCAACATCCAGTCTTCTGCCGGTGTTATTGGAGACGGCACGCAACTGTTCCTTGACAACTTTGTGAACGCCAATATCACAAATGAAAAATTTGCAATCGGAATGATCGCCGCTGGCGGATTCTTACTTTATTGGGGATTCTTTAAGAAAAAGGAGGACTATGGGCCGCCAGACGAACACGAATGGCGCAGGCTCAACCGTTAGCACCATAATTTAATAATCAGACAATGAATAATAGCTTGAACAAAAATTGGGACTGATGAACCGTGTTTCAACCGTGATCAAACAAAAGGTAAACATGCTCCTTGACAGGTTTGAAGATCCGCGCGAAGCTCTAGATTATTCGTATATCAAGCAGCTGGAAATGCTTAACAAGCTGCGAAGAAGCCTAGCAGAAATCATTACGTCGCGCAAAAGGCTCGAGATGCAGAAAGCAAAATTGTGGGACAACATACGGCTCCTAGACGAGCAGGCAAGGCGGGCGCTAGACGCTGGCAGGGAAGACCTGGCACGGCTTGCGCTTGAGCGCAAAAACGCCAACCTCATGCAGATCCAAGGGCTTGACAAACAGATAACAGAACTTCAGGAAGAGGGCCGCAAGATGGAGGAGGCGGAAAAGCGAATGGCAACTAAGGTGGAGGAGTTCAAATCAAGGAAGGAGGTCATAAAGGCGAGATACTCTGCCGCTGAGGCACAGGTCAAGATAAAAGAGAGCGTAACTGGCATCTC
The DNA here is from genome assembly GCA_036003785.1 of Nitrososphaera sp. Lineage (GTDB taxonomy): Archaea > Thermoproteota > Nitrososphaeria > Nitrososphaerales > Nitrososphaeraceae > Nitrososphaera. The sequence continues at coordinate 12,063 of DASYSB010000052.1, read as the reverse complement.
TGAGGAGATGGCCGACGTCGGCATGGCCATGAACAGAGCCGAGGAAAAAACTGAAAATATGAAAGCCAAAGCGCAGGCTCTCGACGACATGATTAATTCAGGAGTTTTGACAGATTATACATCAAATAAGGATGAAATTGAGAAAGAATTAGAAAAAATTACAGTACAAAACTCAGTCGAGGAAGAATTAGCAAAGTTAAAGTCAGAGAAACAACGTAAAAAGAAGCAAGTGGAGCAAGAAGCGCAACAATGAGTAAAAAAGCAAAGGCGAAAGGCAGGGTGGCCCCTAGCAAGCTGAAATCAAGGGGCAAATTGCGCGCCAAGAAGGCGATTTCTGCACGAAAATCGGCTAAGAAGACATCGAAGAAGGCAACGATTGCCAACACAAAGCCGAAAAGCGCAGGCCTGACACTCAAAAAAATAGTAAGGATAATGGGTCATGGACAATTCACAGTAGATGGCAAGACTTTGAAGAAGCTGAACGACATCGACAATGCCATGGTCGAACTCGTAAGCCAGGAGAGATCGGACGACCTAGAATTCAAGAAAAGGCTAACCGAGTTGAACAATATGGTGGTAAAGAATGGAAAGCCGTTAGATCCGCGGGAAATAATCAAGTCTGATATCATATTGCCAAGCGCTGACCTTTCGATAGACGAAGCAAAAAGGCTATTCAGAGGCGAAGGCGTTATCCCAGAGATCTAAGTGGTAAGTCCCACAGCGGGTACCACAGTGTCATGTCTTTTTCAAAAGGCATTTCTTCGCCTATAGCCGACATCATTTTCATCTCCCGCTCAGTATCTCTTGTTTTCTGACCGGTAGGGACGAATGGGTAAAAGTTGTTGCGCTTGTAATTATAAATTAGGTATTGATGGCCACCCTCACGTTCATTTGCAAATTCGAACACCGCGGCGAGCAGCTGATCTGAATAACCTTTTTCTTCCACTATGTCGCTTGTAGCGGTCAGGGCCGCTAGCAGATCTTCTATCCTCTTCCCCTCGAATACTATCCACATGTAGCCGTACGAGTCGGTGACTGTACGGTATGTAAGATCAAATTCAGGCTGCAGAGAGGCAAGGAAGCGCTTGATGTCTTGTTCCATTTCGTAAAAGAACGTGCCGCTAACCGTCTTGAAGGTGACGGCACACCTGCCAGTCACCTTAAGCCCAAGCTTCACCTCCAAAGTAATGTAAGCAGAAGAAATGGAAAACAATATTTCAGAATCGGCTTTTGGCAGGCGTTTGTTGTTGATATTGTCGCGTATTCTTTTGAAGAAGCTCAGCTCATGGCAGCCTCCATTTCCAGGAGCTTTTTCACCCTTTGATCAACCGGAGGGTGAGTCGAGAACAAATTCGCGAAGGTGCTACCAGAGAGCGCAGGGATGATAAAGAAAGCATTCATGCCCTCCATCTGCCTCAGATCCTGCGTAGGTATCCGCTTCATCGTGCCGCTTATCTTGAGAAGCGCGCTTGCCAGCTTGCTTGGTTTTCCTGTCATGAGCGCGCCGTCCCTGTCAGCAACAAACTCGCGATACCGAGATATTGCCCTGATTATCAGAAAACTTAGAAACCAGGTGACGATAGCAACAAGCAAAACGAGTGCCATCCCTCCTCCGCTGTCCCTGCGCCTCCCGTAGCCGCCATACATTCCGCCGTAAATGCTGAATTGCATCAAGTACCAAGCTACTGTGGAGAATAGGCTCGCAAGAGTAAGCACCAAAACATCGCGGTTCTTGATATGGGAGAGCTCGTGCGCAATCACACCTTCAAACTCCTCTGTTTCAAGCTGATCCATCAGGCCCGTTGTTACCGTGAGCACAGAGCTCTTTGGGGTCTTGCCAGTCGCAAATGCATTTGGCATTTTGCTGTTAATGACCGCGATTCTTGGCTTGGGCAGGTTGTTGCGCGCCACTATCCGCTCTACTAGGTCATGCAACTCCGGAAACTGTTCCCTGCTCACTATTTTCGCGCCAGTGCTCCAAAGAACGATTTTGTCAGAAAAGTACCACTGAGCCAGCATCATAATACCGGCGATAATAGCAATTGGAATAGCGCCAAAGCCAACGTAGGCTAGGACGCTGATGAATACGAGGTAAAGTATTGAGAGCACTGCAAAACTGACAATCATCCTGACAGTAAGGCCTGTGTCTCTCTTCTGCCAAGGAGCTTTTTTCGTGTACACAGGTACTTCATCTCCAATTAGTTTTATATTCATTCTTGTTTCAAGCACGCTTCTGGCATGCGAGGCCGATAGACGGCCGGTTTGCTGATTACGCTCCTTCACCGCGAAGAAAGATCTAGGACAAAGTGTTATTTTTACACGAGGCCAACATCACGGTAAGTAAATACTTACTTTGGGGAATTATGTTGACTGGGTTAGCAACGGATTACTACACAATTTATTAAACGCAAAAGATCATAACATGCAGTGAATTTCTTCCGTCGAGGATGCCTATCCCATTCGATTCCTGGAATTTTGGAATCAGGTTCAAAATAGGTCGTTGATATTCAAATGGCTACTGTAAAAAAACAAAGCATGAATAGTTCAGGCTGGAAAACGCTCATAATTCTGAGCTGCTTGGGCCTGATTGTCATGTTTGACGAGACGATGATACTCCCAGCCATTCCAGATTTTATTCACAATTTCAACATCTCATATAGCACCGCGTCATGGCTACTTTCGGCTTACATAATTGCAGCAGCCGTTATGACGCCAATTGGAGGCAGACTATCTGATATCTATGGCAAGAAAAAGATTCTGCTCATTGTAATGGCAGTTTACACGGTAGGAGTTTTGGCAGGACGATTTGCTACCAACATTGAATTCATGCTAGCAGCAAGGGCCGCACAGGGCGTTGGGATGGCCATGTTCCCGATTGCTTTTGGAATCATCAGAGAAGTTCTGCCGGAGAAAAAGCTCGGAATGGGCCAGACTATATTCAGCTCTACATTTTCTGGCGGCGCAGTCGTCGGTCTGGTGGGCGGCGCGGCCATAATTCAAAACTTTGGTTGGCCGGCAACATTCCTGGCGATACTTCCTATCGCAATCACACTCTGGCTGATAATATTCAGGTTCGTGCGCGTCCACAGTCCAGTAGCAATGGAAGCTAATATGGAGGCAGCCGGCGGCAATCTACCGCCTCGGCAGACAGTCGACATAAAGGGATCGCTGGTCCTTGCCGCAACAATAATTTCATTTTTGGCCGGCATCACTCTTCTAGAAAGTGACAACACTGGCGCAGTGTATCAGGTCGCAGGCCTTTTTGCGGCATCTGGGGCATTTCTTGTAGCATTTATCGTCATTGAAAAGAGAGTACGTTCGCCTTTGCTTGATTTGAAGTTAATGACCAACAAGAATTTTCTCCCTCCCACCATTATTCTCATGCTAGTATTCCTGTCCATATTCATGGTATATCTGACGATCCCTGTGATGGTAAGAAGCCCTGCGCCGTTGGGATTCGGGGGTGACGCCCTTGCGGTTGCGAGGGTTCAGCTGCCTTTCATGGTTGTGTTGCTAATCGGAACAATTACATCAGGCTTTATTCTAAACAAACTCAAGAACACGAAGCTGACACTGATTGGGACTGTTATAAGCGCGATCGGATTTATTTGCCTGTTCCTTTTCCATTCGACCGAGACATTGGTTTCAGTTGGACTAGTGATCCTCGCTTCCGGACTTTCGCTATCAATTACCGGTGGTTTTAATGTAATACTGCTCTCAGTGCCGATGCAAATGACCGGGATTGCGCTTGGAATGACACTACTTCTAAACCTAGTCGGAATGTCAGTAGGTCCGGCATTAGCCGGAGTATTACAACAGATGTATCAAGGTACGGTGGAAGGAGTGGCCGGCCGATTCCCCACACAGGATTCGTATAACCTGATATTTCTTACAGCCGCGATAATCTCGGTCGCGTCGGTTGCATTAGCGGTGGCCGTGAACAGATTAAAAGTAGCCCCTGCATTAACCCATGAAGGCGCGGCGAGAACAGACGAGAAACACTAACTATTTGCTATTGACAAAATGTTCAAGCTTGTCCATGGCCTTTTCAAGCATTTCTTCCGGCGCCAGATATACGATCCTTATGTGACCTGACCCATAGGTCGAGCCAAAGCCGGAGCCATGCACGGTAAGCACACCTGTGCTGTTCAATAGGTCAATTACAAACTGCTTGTCATCCTTCCAGCGCTGCCCAAGATTGATCTTTGGGAAGACGTAGAAAGCTCCTCGCGGAACCCTGCACTGCATTCCCATACCATTAAGGCGCTTGACCACGTAATCGCGCCGCGCCCTCAACTTCTCGACCATTTTTGGAATGTGTGTTTGCGGCCCTCTAAGTGCCTGCACCGCAGCAATCTGCACCGGCAGATTGGAAGCTATCCGCACCCGTGCGAGCTTGGGTATATCTTCGCGAAGACCCGCAAGTTTCTTGGAGCCGCTGTTCATGGCGATATACCCGCACCGCCAACCGGTCATCAGGTAGGCCTTTGAAAAGCCATTGAGCAGGATAATTGGCGCGTCCTTGGCGACCTTGCCAATGCCGGTGAACTGCGAATCAAAAACGATCTTGTCGTATATCTCGTCGCAAAGGACATAGAGGTCGTGCTCTGTGGCAATGTCTATCAACTGCTGGAGGCTCTTTCTGTCAAAAACCTCCCCAGTTGGGTTGTTCGGGCTTATGATGCATAGCGCCCGCGATCGGGGCGTTATCTTTGCTCTTAGGTCTTCCAGGTCGGGCCTGCCGTCTGCGTGGAGTTTGAATTCGACTGGCTTTCCACCGTAAAATTTAGCGTACGATGAGTACGGCGGGTAGTACGGCCCGGGCATCAGCACTTCGCTGTTTGGGTCAACTATGGATGCCATCGTCATGTCAAGGCCCTCGGACACGCCGTTTGTCACAATGACGTCTTCTTCGGTGACATTCAGCCCTTTTTCTGATTCCTTTTCAACGATTGCCTGCCGGAGCTCCGGCAGCCCTTCAGAATCTGCATAATAGTTCTCGTCGCGCATGACTGCGTCAGTAAGTGCCTTCTTTATGTGGTCAGGCGTCTTGAAATCAAACTTGACAGGATCGCCTATGTTGAGATAGATTATCTCCTTGCCAGATGTCTTGTATTTCCGCGCGTAGGTGGTAATGTCACGGATGGCATATTCCACACTGTGCGTCCTGTCAGATACTTTCAAGCCAGATACCTAAAGTGGATTTTGACCGAGATAAAATGTTATGTCTCCACCATAAAACAGTTTTACATAAAATCTGGGCAATAAACTTAAAGCCTGTCTGGCATGTCTGCTCCTTGCAGATGGTCGCCAATTACGACGAGGTAATGAAACTTGCCCTAGAGCGCGGATTTTACTTTCCGAGTTGCGAGATTTACTCGGACGCCCCTGCAGGTTTTTGGGAGTATGGGCCGTCAGGCGTTAATATCAAGAACAAGTTCGTCGAGCTTTGGCGGCGTGAGCTGGTCAGGCGTGACGGCATGATGGAGATCGACGGGTGTCAAATAATGAGCAAGAGCGTCTTTGTTGCGTCCGGTCACATCGGGAATTTTACCGATCCCATTTTAAAATGCACAAAATGCAATTCCACATTTCGTGCAGATCGATTCGTTACGGAAAAGACTGGAGAGAATGTACCTGAGAGGATGGCAGATGAAGAGATAAACGCTCTTGTCAGAAAACACAATTTGCGCTGCCCGAACTGTAAGGGAGAATTTGGCGGCGTCACGAGGTTTAACATGATGTTTAAAGTTGGCATCGGACCGGCAGCGGAGGAAGCATACCTGCGGCCGGAAACCTGCCAGACGATATTTGTGGACTTTGCCCGAGTGTTCAAAACAATGCGCGGCCGGCTACCATTAGGAGTCGCGCAAGTGGGAAAGAGCTTCCGTAACGAAATCGCTCCAAGGCAGAGCCTTCTCAGGCTAAGGGAATTCTACCAGGCCGAGATCGAAGTATTTTGCAACCCGAACAAACTGAACGAGTTGCCAAAGTTCGAAGAGATCAAGGACACTATTCTGCGGCTGTCTGATGGCTCATCGATCACCGAGGTAACGGCAGACGAAGCTCTCGAGAAAAGTCTGATACCAAACAAGCTTGTCGCCTACTACCTTGCTCTACTTGTTGAATTCTACGAAAAGGCTGGCGTCGATGTAAAGCGCAGCCGATTCCGCCGGCTCTCGGATGAGGAAAAGGCGTTTTATGCTTCCATAGCGTTTGATTTTGAAGTCGAGACAAGCATAGGATGGCTCGAGCTCGTGGCATGCAACTACCGGTCTGACTATGACTTGAAAGGGCACGGGACGACCAGCAAACAGAACCTAGAGGTAGTTGATCCCGTAGATCAGACAAAAGTGCTGCCGCATGTCTTCGAGCTGTCTATGGGAATAGACAGGAGCATCTATACGATCTTGGAGCACTGCTACTACGAAGATGAGAAGCACGATGACAGGGTTGTCCTAGGACTCAAGCCTTACCTTGCGCCTATTCTGGTGGGTATATTGCCTCTTATGACAAAGGATGGGCTCGGCGAAAAGGCGCGCAAGATCCATTCAGACATGAAACTTGACTTTGACACCTTTTACGACGAGTCAGGGTCCATAGGCCGGCGCTATCGCAGACTAGAGGAGGTCGGCGCGCCTTTTGCGATTACAATCGACCAGACCACAATGCAGGATGACACCGTAACGGTAAGGCACAGGGACACGATGCAGCAGGAAAGAGTAAAGGCGTCAGAATTGGGGCAATACATGAAGCACGCGCTTGAAGCAGCAAGAAATTAAAATCGCGAAGGGGGAAGCAATATCGTGAAAAGCCGGAAAGGGATAGCGTCCGGAGACGAGATACCGGCAGAAAAGTGGCTCGTCGCCTACCGCAACCCTGCTTCAAAAAGAGGCCCTGGAGGCTCCGACTTTATTCGCCAGTTCTTCGCCCCGGGCTATTATGAAGCCTACGACGCGGTGCTGACTCACGCCGAAAAGATGAACCTTGAAGTGTTGTGGTTCCGTGAAAAGAGGTCCTGCGAGTCATTGCTTAATCGCGACTTTCCAGAGCTGGAAGCAATATGTACCTACTGCAACAAGAAATTCAACCACGGTGAGCCGGTGCCTTGCGTCCACGATGGCTGTAGCGCCGAGTTTTGCTCAAGGGACTGTATGGCTGAGCACAAGGCAATGCGGCACAAAAATCAGCAAGGTGTAGGACAAAGCGAAGCTAAAACAAAAATTTGAATTTTCGATCACCGTTTGGCAAGTTCAAAAGTTACAATGCGCACGCGCTCAGGATCTCCTCTGAACTGATCAAGGCAGCGCGACGAATATTGTGCCGGCGCGCCTTCATGTTGGTCCGTCAGGTCAAACCCAATTGAGAGGAAGCTAGTCTTAAGCTGGGCGGCCCATTTTACATATGCCTCATCGCCCACAGGCTGCAAAAGCTCGTCAGTCACCTCCGTGACAAGCTCTAGAGACCCGCCCAATTTCAGCTTTGAATAAACTGCTTTGTACAGTGGCTTCCAGCTATCCTCTTTTTTTTCGTCAATGAATTTGGGGTCTGGCAGCACGGCTATGAATCGATCAACCGAATCATCTGGAAATGTCGGGAGAATATTTTCAAAAGAGCCTCCTAAAATCATGACATTGGAAAGCGTAATTCTTGATCTAGCCAGAGAGCATTGCTTTTTGTCAAGTTCGATTCCCACATATAGCGTGTTGCCGTCGCCCTTGGCAAGGCTCTCAAGTAGCCTGCCATCGCCCATCCCAAGCTCTACGATTATTCTTGGATAAGATGAAAACCTTTCCAGCATCAGGCTTTTAGCAGCTCGGCTTCCAGCAATTGCTGAACTAACTGGACGACTTCCTGTTCTACCTGCTGCCTGGGCATTCCAAGCTTCGCTGAAAACTGATCGGTAAGCTGATTTATCGTCTTTGTGCCGTCACAAGTATTCCAGAATTCAACGATAGCTTCGTTTACCATGAACCCTTGATCCTTGTCGTTTGCGATAAGGAGCGAGCCGTCTTCCTGCTTTGAAAATCTGCCGACTTTGAGCGGCATGCTTTTTTCATAGTCGATCTGGAAGCGCAGCTTGGGTTTGCCAAAGCCGAGCTTTTCTCGCACATCTGGGTTCATCTTCTCAAGGCTCCATGGCGGATCCCATACAATCTCGACGTTGATGCTGCCGATCCCGTTTATTTTGCCGACATAGCGCTTGACATCGCTTACCAAGGTATCATGAAGAGGGCAACCCCTTGTGGTCATCGTCATCTTGATGTCCACATCAGAGCCACCTGCAACCTTGACTCCATAAATGAGCCCAAGGTCAACTACATTGACCGGGATTTCCGGATCCATGCATTTTTTCAGAGCGTCGTACACTTGCGCTTCTGTGACCGCCTTTTGTGACATTCCGGCTATCTAAGGTGGGCAAAAACATGATAAATACTTTATCAACAGTCTAGCCCAGGAGCGTCTTGAGGTTCTTCTCGAAGGGGGGCGTGAGCACCCCGCGCTCGGTGATTATGCCCGTAATAAGCTCAGGTGGAGTCATGTCAAACGCCGGATTGAATACCCGCACCCTCTTGGGTGCAACCCTCCTTTTGCCCACCTTGACTACTTCATCGACAGATCTTTCCTCAATCACAACATCTTCTGGGCTGCTTTCAAAGTCAAATGTGGAGATGGGAGCTGCGACGTAGAACGGAACCTTGTGTTTGTCCGCAAGAATCGCCACTTGATAAGTGCCAATTTTGTTGAACACATGTCCTGTGCGCAATATCCTGTCTGCTCCGACGATCACGCGCTTGATACTGCCCCTTGCCATCATGTGGCCTACCGCAGTATCAGGTATCAGGCTGACATCGATTCCGTCATGCTGTAGCTCAAACGCTGTAAGGCGCGACCCCTGCATCACAGGCCGCGTTTCAGTAGCAATGACACTGAGGCGCTTGCCGGATTCTCTTGCCGCCCGGATCACGCCAAGAGCAGTGCCGTAAGCAACTGTTGCAAGAGAGCCGGCGTTGCAGTGGGTGAGAACGATATCGCCGTCCGCGAACAACTTTGCACCATTTGCTCCCATCTGCCGGTTAGCGTTTATGTCTTCGTCAGACATTTTGAGAGCGTCATCAAGCACAGCTTTTTTCGCTTCCTGCAATGTTTTCGCTCTCTTCGCCTTGCCCATTACTCGCTCTAGCGCCCAAAAGAGGTTCACGGCCGTAGGGCGGGTTGCCCGCAAGATGTTGAATGCTGTGTCAAGGTCAGTCATGAGTCCCGGTAGCGTCTTGGCTTTGCTCTGCTGCGAAGCAAGCGCTAGCCCAAAAGCTGCCGTGACTCCGATAGCTGGGGCGCCCCTGACCACGAGTTTCTTTATCGCGTCGGCCACTTCCTTGTAGTCTTTGCATTTGACGTAGACCAGCTTGTTCGGGAGCTTTGTCTGGTCTATGAGCACTACGGAATTATTCTTCCAGGTGACTGTCAGCAAAAGGTCCAAGTTGCGCGGCAAGTATCTGAAATCTTTTTTCGGGCGGTATTAAACCTAACTAGGCTTACCTATCGAGGCGAACCTGCTGCCCGCAAACTTGGATTTGTCAAGTATCCCGCGGCCGTCGTACACGGGCGTTCCCCCGAGGTCTTGCTCCGTCAAGTTGCGGTACTCCGCGTGGTCAGAAACCAGAATCACAAGGTCTGCCCCCTGCAACGCGCTTGAGACGTTTGATGTCAACATGATGTCCGGCGGTAAGCTCGGGTCGCTTGCCACAAACGGGTCATGGACGCGGATTTCTTTCACTCTTAACTTTTTCAATTCTTCGATTATCTTGTAGGTGGGAGACATGCGTGTGTCAGACACGCCGCCCCGGAATGCTAGACCGAGCAGCGCAATGGTTGATTCCGAAACGGCCGCTCCGTCAATAAGCTTCATAGCCTGATCGACGCAATAAGCCGGCATCGAGTCGTTGACATTCCTCCCAAGCCGAGTGATGTTGCACTCGACCTTGTTGATGTCTGCAGTGTGGAGTATGAACTGTGGGTACACTGGTATGCAAGCGCCGCCGACTCCTGCTCCCGGCTTATGTATGTGGCAGAATGGCTGCGAGTTGGCCGCTTCTCTTGCTTCCCAAAAGTTAACCCCTGCCTTTTCGCAAAACTTTGCCAATTCGTTTGCAAGTGCAATGTTGACATCGCGGTAGACACCCTCGAGCAGCTTCTCCGTTTCTGCGGTTCTCATGCTGCTCATTCGGATCACACCCTTCTTTGCGACCAGAGAATACAGCTTGCTTCCAATTTCCAGGCTCTTTGGGCCGGCACCTGCAATGACAGCAGGATATCTCTCTTCAATGTCCTCTATGGCCCTACCTTCGTAGATCCGTTCTGGGTTGTATACCATGTAAAAGTCGCGCTCGACATGCAGCCCGCTTTCCTTTTCTAGAATCGGCAGAATTACGTCCTCGGAGGTGCCGGGCGGCACGCTCGGATTAAGCGATACGACGTCTCCCTTTTTCAGACCGCGCCCGATAGCAGATGCAACCTGCTTTATCGCCGCCAAGTCTGCAGAACATGAATCGGTGAGCGATACAGGGACGCATATCAACTTCAAATGAGCGTCCTGCGACGCCTTCACCAGATCGTCGTAAACGTAAAACTTCTTGTCCTTAAGGCCCTTTGAAAATGACTCGTTCACTCCAGGTTCTGGCACATGAGTCCTGCCCTTCCTTGCGTTTTCAAGCACCCTGGGGGATTTGTCAACTCCTAGAACATGCGCGCCAGCTCTGAGCCACGCAGAAGCAAGCGGAGATCCCACATGCCCGAGACCGTAAACTGCGATCTTGAATTCGCCAGATTTGACCTTTCTTGCAAGATCTGAATTTCCGTTGTACTTGCTGGCTGAAACTGCCTTGGCTTTGCCGCGCTTCATTTTGCGTTTACATATAGTTCCTGTTCATATATTAGAGTTGATTTTGGCATCTCACAACACAGATTAAATTCTCGCAGCTTCCAATAGCGCGTAATTGCCCACTGTCCCAAGAGCAGTCAGGACCTTCGCCGACAGCATTCCGCATCCAGTAGCATTGATTGGTTGCCGAGTGTCAGAAATGTCGCTCGAGTGTTGCGAGTACGACCTGGCAGTGTTTGCGCCTACTAGCCAAGACAACCGGGTCGTGCAGGTGGACGATCTCGCATTTGAGCTCTTGCACTTGGTCGGGCCGGCAAGAAACTACATCATTGAACTGGGCGGCATGCAAGTGCTCAAGGACACCAACAGGTTCGATCTGTCGTCAGCCGCCAGGGGTATCGCGCTGGAAAAATACAAAAAGGTGCTATCTGCCGCAGGCAAAAAATCATTAATCAGCTCGCTTTTTTTACAGCAAAAAATGCGTCAGGCCGAACATCCAACGGTGGCCGCCATGTGGCTCAAACTCGCGGCTTACGAATTCATAGAGGGGCTGCTTGCGCTATCTGAAAGCAGGCCGATGCCATTGCACGAGCTACAGCAGGTAAGGCTGGCCGATGCGGGCAGCATGAAAGAAGGGGTTGAAGTTGCGCTTGAATGCATTGGGATTGAGAGGGCTACCCGCCCGGCGATATCGCGATCGGTTAACGCCGTCAAGGAACTAAAGTCAAAGGACTACGACAAAAATCTTTTTGTTTCAAAAATAAATCATCTGCTTAGCCGCAGCATGCTAGCGGACTGTTACTATTATGCCGGCAAGGTCGCCGCAAAAAATCTTGTACGTAGGAAGGAGCTATTCTACAGCCAATATACAAAGCTGGTCAAGGTCGCGCTGGACCTATCGAGTGATATGCAGCGGCTTGAAAAGCTACAAAAGCTTCTATTCAGGGCCGCAAATGGCGGCCTGAAGGCTTGATTATTTCCGATTAACGGTCAGCAACGGTGAAACTTCGTACCTGCCGTCGGTTCTGGCTCGAAGCTTAGCCTTGTACTTCAGATTCCTCGGCTTTGTTCGCAGTCTATAGCCACAGCATGGGCACCAGAGTCCATCCCATTTGATGAATATTTCACATATCTGGCATCTCTTCTGTCCACTGGCGTACCGGCCTGAGCCGACTGGCTTT
>DASYSB010000051.1:0-9666 GCA_036003785.1 Nitrososphaera sp. | reverse complement strand
TTTCCAGTTCCTGTGGTGCAAGACTCATAGTTACAGTTCAAGGCTGAATTGGTTCTGACTTTGAATTACTTGTGTGTAAATCTATGTTGCCTAGCCAACAAAATTATTTGCACCTTATGCCGGAACTCTTTCCGGCTCCTCCACTTTCTTCTCCTGCGCGGGTCCAGACTCTTCTTTCACCTCATCGCTAGCGGTATTGATATTGCCCGCGGCTAATGCTACAGTCACTTCGGCGAGAATGGCCGGTTCAACCTCATGCCTCAAATCCGCAGCATGCCCCCCAGACACCTTGGAAATGACGTCGTGCATTTCTTCGAGCGCAGCCTCGGCCGCTGGGACCATTTGCTCGATGTCTTCCTTTATCTCGCTGACAGATGACGCGGCGCTTTCGATTATGATGATAAAGTCTTCCAAGTAGCGGGTTGACTCGATCTTTTCTGACATCTCGTGCAGTATCATTTCGCCGTTTTTCACGAGCTCGAGCACCCGGGTCAGCTCCTGGTGGCTCTCAGTCTTGGTCTTGCTGTTCGCGCCAAGGATAAAGTTGATCTGCGACTCGAGCCTTGACCGCAATATACCCATAGCGTAAGCGTTTCGCTGGAGGCTGGCGAGCGCAGCGTTCGCTCTCTCCTTTATCGAACCGTTCTTCTTGAACAGCAATTGCTACTGTGGCGTGACTATAGAAAAATGACGAAAAACAACAAAGTCAAAAGATGTTGGCAGATTGCCTGCCATAGCTTGCCTAGTCGGCCCAGCCACAAGCCGGCCTAGGCAAGTTTCTGCGGCATTGCCGGCAAGTCTGGGATGCCGGGGAACTCGTCTTTCATCTTTTGTTCTACTACCGTCGATGCCTCTTCTATGAGGCGCACGGCTTCTTCGTTTGCTGTCTCAAAGTTGATAGTGTAACCTCCAACCTGGCCAGCATCGACTAATATCCCACTGAGAAGCTCAGATATGATTCCAAGTTCCCCTTCCATCTCTGGCACCTGAGGAGTCAGAGCCGACCTCAGGTTCTTTACAACTGCCATAGCAGGGCTTAGCACTATTACAAGATCGCCAAAGTCAGAAGCTGATGACAACTTTGCAATGAGCTTCTCGAGCGCGATGCGCGACATGAAGACGATCTTTGAAACCTGTCTTGCCCTTGAAAGGTCGGACGAGAGAACTGTCGAGTACTGAGCGTTGTTCTCCTTTATCGAACTTACCAGTTTGAGGAATACCTCCTCATCTTTTGACTTGAGCAAGGTGTGGAGTTCCTCAAGCCGGTTTATTTGCACCTCTATTTTTTTCTGAACCGCATCAAGCCTTGGTTTTAGCGGCCCTCCCGGTTTGGGAGGCGAAACGGATTGATCTTCATTATTGAGTATTGACTTGGATTTTACCCACTTTGAATTCATTCTGGCTTTGAATATGACTCTTGAAATAATACCTGTCATGTGCCGGAAAGTTTTGTAACCGCGGTAACTACAACCGACAGTAACAGCTTAGCATTTTTTCGAGCTTTGACGCAATCTATTTGACCAATCATTTTACCTTCATTTTCTATTCTGAAATGATGTGCTTACTGATAGCAATAACGATCTTACAGGCAGTCTTGAAGAATTTGGGCTGTCAAAGTATGAAGCAAGGGCGTACCTGACAATGACAGGCAAGGGTTCGCTTGCGGCAAGCGAGATTGCCTATTATGCTAACCTGCCCCGGACAAAAATCTACCAGACAATAAAAAAACTGGAGAAAAAGCGGCTGGCAATCATCTCGAAACAAAAACCGCTTATCTGCAGCGCGATTCCTCCGGAAGAGGCGTTTGCCGAAATAGTCAACCTCCACGAGCGCAGGGTGAAGAACATGAGGAAGATTATAGATCGTTTACAAAAGCTAAACGATGAGGGCCAACGCCCCAAGGGTTCCGAGGAGCGACGGTACTTCATACTGGACGCAAACTCGGCTCTGGAAAAAATAGGAAGCCTGATAGCTGGATCTCGCTCGTCGATCAATGCAACTCTGGACCAGTGGGGTCTGAGGCTTATCTCGCAGTGCAAGCCATCGCTTGTAAAGGCGGTTACCGCCGGCGTCCGAACACGGTTCATACTCGGAGCACAGTGCATTGGAAGCGAAAACCTTTCCCAGCTACCAGAAGCGATCGATCTTCGGACGGGCGAAGTATCTTCCAACTTGATAATAATCGATGCAACGCACATGATATCTGTCGACAGCAGCAATGGAAAAGCGGCACTTTTCTCATTGACTGATTCGTTTGGTGCCTTACACTCCAGAAACTTTGAGGAGGTATGGTGTAGAGCGCGTGAACTAAAGTTTTTGCTGAACACAGAGCCGATGGTAGCTGCAAAGGCTGTCGAACTTGCAAGGATAGTGGAAAACGGGCTATCGCTCACGATGCTGGAATATTCGGTTGGTGGTACGGACATGCCGGCCGAGCTTGTGCAGGACATTGACAAAAAGTATGGCTTGAAAATTTCAGAAATGAGCTCTGGAGAAGTCATGGATCTAGTCGATTCCGCCCTTAAGATAAGTTGCCTCGGTAGCTTGAAGCACGACAGGAGCAACAATATCTTGAGTCTCCAGTCAAAAGTGGAAAGCAAGCATGTGCTACCATGGGCGCTGGTATTGGGGTCTTACTTCAAACATTTGGGGAACGAGCCCCGGATAATGCAGCAGGGCAAAAATGTGCATCTGGTTCACCTGCGGCTCTCAAAGCCAATTGCATGAAATAAATATCGAGCTTGCGCATGATAGCTAGTGCGCCCGATCACGATTATCGCAATTGTTGTAGCAGCGGCTGTCGGGATTATTGCCGGAGCCATCCTGTACGTCACTCCCATCACTCGGACTATTAGTGAGCATGAAAATCCGCAACAAGAGCCCGTTGTGAATGGGACAGGGCCGAGCAGCAACGGCTACCGGCAGACCGTCATTACTGTAAACGGCCTAGAACTCGCGGCCGACATTGCAGAGACTAACGACCAGAGGACATTGGGGTTGGCCGTCAAGGACACCCTCAACGAAAATGAGGCGATGCTATTTGTCTTCAGCACAGAGCGGGCACACTCGTTCTGGATGAAGAACATGAAGTTTCCTATTGACATCATCTGGCTTGACGCTGACAAAGAAGTGGTCCATATCGAGCACAGTCTGGTCCCATGCTTACCAGATTCATCCTGCCAGACGTATGAGCCCAATGCTGATTCGCTTTACGTGCTAGAGACCGTGGCCGGCTTTGCACAGAAATATAATGTAACAGAAGGGACTCTGGTAGGGTTTGACCTGGATTAGCGCGTGTGTTTGAACAGTCTGACTAGTTTTGTCATCGAGTTTATCGCCACAAAGAATGTGGCCCACGCAACCAAAGAGCTCGCCATAGATGCCTCATAAGGCTGGGTAGCAGTTTGGAGCAGCCCGTACTGCATCAAGACCCTAGTTATCGAGAATATGATCTCAGATACAGAAAAGGCGGCGAAGAGCTTCTTTAGGTCCTGCCTTATCCGGTGCGAATCGCGCCTTCCGGTCGCTGGGTCGACGTACTTGCTCCTATTGTCAAAATAGAATAGCGTTGCAAAGACCGGAATGTAGACTCCGTACTCCACTGCAAGCGCAACCACAGAATTTACAAAGTCATTGCTGTCATACTGTGCATAGACCTGTGACGCATAGGCGCTTGCAAAAAAGCCACCGGCTCCGGAAATTATCAGGTTTCTGTTGAAGAGTATAGCGGCTTTGTATTTGCTGAAAAACCCCGCAGTCCTGGTCACGGTAGAATTTCTAGTGACTTTTGATATTAAGACTATTCGGACGGTTCTTCGTCGTTCTCGTCTTCTTCCTCAGCAGCCACTTCAACCCTTTCCTCCAATTTTTGCACCTTCCTCGCGAACACCAGGTACGTCGTGTGCCCTATCATCCTCATCGATGGCCGGGTCATCCCCTCCCTTGCTTCCATGTTGCGGATCAAGAGTTCCACGCAGTCAATGTCGGCATATCCGCTATTCTTCAGCTCTGTCGCTGTTTTTTCAATTTGATTCATCGTTGGACAGATGGCTACAAACGCTCCGCTCCCTTTTAGTGCGTCGTGCACCTGATCCAGCACAGTCCATGGGTCGCCGAGGTCAACGATAGCGACGTCCGCATCTCTTACTTCAACACCCTGGTGTGGGTCGTGCTGATTTAATGTCACATACTGCGACATGCCAGCCTTATCCAAGTTGCGCCTTGCTATCTCCATGAATTCAGGATTGACGTCGAAACTGTGTACGTGTCCGTCGGGCTTGACTATGCTAGCCATGAATGTCGCAAGAGCGCCGCTGCCTGTGCCAACTTCAAGCACTTTAGAGCCGTTTTTGAGGCCTGTGCGAGCGGCAATGTATCCAAGGTCCTTTGGATAGACTATCTGGGTCCTGCGCTCTGATTTCATGATGAAGTCGTGAATGGTGGGCTCTATGAGAAAGATGAGTTTGCCCTCAGTCGTCCTGACAACAGATCCGAACTCCATGCCAATTGTGGCAGAAATGTCTATGATGCCCAGGTGCGTATGGAGTTTTTTTTCCTGCGTCACCTTGGCAAGCCACTTCTTGCGTGGCGTGTGGAATAGCAGCACGTACGAACCTTCCTCAATTTTGCCCAATATACAAGCGCATAGCAAGACAGAGGGGATAAAAATGAATCTAAAAGGGTAGAAACGTTCCGGTTCCTACTTGCACAATAATTAACTAATGCCCGAGCCGGCTTTGCCTTTAATGTCCTGCAGGGGCCTTTGTACAACTCACCCAAACTATATCCCAGTGAAAAAGATCGACTACTCGAAGGGGATGAAGGTGTGCATCACCTGTGACAGGGCAATATTCATGGGACTACAAAACTATCACTGCCCGTGCTGCAACAAGAACCTGCGCACAAAGCCGCAGTACTACGGTGAAAACAGCAAGGCTTCAAGAGAGTCTACGCTGCGCCGCCACTGACTACATACGCTCAAGAGCGGTTATGCCAAGGACGTTTAGCGCGTTTCTCAGGGCGATCCCAAACGCCTTGACAAGGGCAAGGCGTGCCATTCTAACATCTTCATTTCCTTCTTTTAATACAGGCACTTTTTCATAAAACAAATTGAATGTAGTCGCAAGGCTGTAGGCGTAGCGCGCAAGCGACTTGGGGGATAACGATTTTGCGGCGTCTTCGAAGACCAAGTCGAGCTTGGCTATCTCTTTTATCACGGCTATCTCTGCCTCATGACTCAGAAGCTGAAACTGGGAATCATTGTTGACGGTCTGGCTAGATTTTTCCAGTATGCGCTGCGAACGAGCATAAGCGTACTGCAGATATGGGCCGGTATCGCCTTCGAGGCTCAGCGTCTCCTTAATGTCAAACGTGATTATCTTGTCAAGATCTTGTTTGATCATACTGTAGCGTATCGCGGACACTGCGATCTCTTCAGCTATTGCGTTCAGCTCGTGTTCTGAAAATCCGGGGTTCCTTGTCTTTGCTTCTTCATATGCCTTTGAGTGCAGCGTGTCAAGTACATAGTCGGCGTTGACATAGATGCCCTTTCTACCCGACATGTGCATGAACTCCCTGTCACCAATGTTCATTCCAAAAGTATTTGCAGTGTCGGAACTTAGAGTCACCGCTTCGTAGCCAAGGTGGAAATATTCACGAGCATGATCTCCGATCTTTGAGAGGACTTGCGATACTATCCGCTGCAATCGGGCTTGCCGAGAATCAATTATTGTTATCACACGTTCGCCCCCATTGAATTCCCTTTCTATGACGGATTTGTGATCAAGAGTTGTCCGGTAAAGCATCGAACCATCCCATTGCTTTTCAAATTCGGCATAAGAAAATGGATCATTTACAAGCCCAAGCTTCCACGCAGCATAGGGTATATCCTTTGCGATGTACGTTGCAGTGCCATCACTCCTTACCAAAACCTTGTCCTCTTCATCTTTGGCCTCTATGACCCAGCAGCCCTTGTTCTTGCCTTCCTCCTCAAAATGAGTAATTTTGTTTTTCTTTAGCAGCTCAAATGCCTTGCTCCACAAGTTTGACATTACGATTTGCGACTCAAAATTCAGGAGGTCGTAGCGCGCCTTCATGCGCCAACATGTTTTCAATTGCTCATTCATAACCCTCATGGTAATTTCGGCAGCAAACCGGGCGATCTCGGACTTGCCTTCTTCTATTTCCTTGAGCACCAGTTTGCGCTTTTCTGCCAGCTGAGGGTCTTTTTCGTACATCTCGTTTATCTTGACGTACACCTCATCGCCGCAGTACTGGTCAAACTTTTTCCCCTTGGGCGGTTCAACATCAAAACCGGCAAACTTGAAACCAATAACGATATCAGCGACCTGCAAGCCGGAATCATCGACATAGTTGAGCACTGTTGTTCTGTGGTTCGTAGCCTTCATTATGCGGTAGAGTGCGTCTCCGATTATCACATTGCGCATATGGCCCACGTGAAGTGCCTTGTTTGGGTTAACGCTAGTATGTTCAATGACAATGTGTCTGCCCTGCCCGGAGTCAAGGTAACCATATGTCTCTGGGTTCTTGAGTACCTGTGCAAGCGTTGCCGCCGACAGACGCGTGTAATCTGCCTTGAAGTTGATGTGGCCGCCGGCAGGCTCTGCCGACAAGACGTATGTGTCTTTAACTCGCGGCTTGATCGCTTCAACCAACTCGGTCGCTATTCTGGGTGGCGGTTTTTTGGCATGCTTGCTAAGGAGGAATGCCACATTGCATGAGAGATCGCCAAATTCCTTTTGTGGAGGCTCGGTTACGTCAAATTCGACTGCAGGGTAGCCGGCGCTTTCGACCGCGTCCCCAATAATTTTTCTCACCTGCTGTATCAAAACTCGGAGTGTCATGCCTTCTCTCCCAAATAGTTGAACGCAACGTAATCAACAGCTTCGACAAGGCCAGCCCCTTCGCGCCCAGCTACCACGTGCTCAGCCTTTTTCTTGACGCCCTCCTCAGCGTGTCCAAGCGCTATACTACAGCCACAGATGTCGTACATTGGTACATCGGTTTCACTGTCGCCTATTGCGACTGTGTCTTCGGGATCTGCCTTGAGCATCTTTAATGCCTCTACAAGCCCCTTTGCCTTGTCAACCCCTTTTTCGTTGATGTGAAAAGCGTACTTGCTGTCTGAAAGATAAAGCGGGAGACTGTGCTCTTCCAAAATTTTCTGGCCTTCTTTGAGGTCAAATGTGCGGAGCAACACTACTTCAGTCATCCTTGGAAAGACTGGCTTTGCCTGCACGCCGTCGATGCTTTTCTTTAGGATTTCATAGCCTTGCATGCATTTTTCTTTGTTTGCCAATAGCTTGTGTTCCTGCGGCGCGATCGTTATCGCGCCGCCGTTTTCTCCCACTGCAATTCTGGTGGTGCCACCAAAAACCGATAGCACGTACGCTTCGACTGAAGACCTTCCAGTGACATAAATTACATTGTAGCCCAGCTTTTCAAGATAGCGCAGCTTTGCAAGCGCCGGTAGATGAATCGCACCTCCCCCATTTTCCGTAAGGGTGCCATCAATATCTACCGCGAAAACCTTGATTTTCAAGGGCGGGATTAGAGCAGGGTCTGAACGTTATAAGTGTAGTGAGGTTTATGCCATGTCCATCGAAACTGAACCTTTCAGCATTTCGCGAAATGCTGCGATATCCTGCGCCGTTATAATGGTGGCGGTTAGAGGAGCTATCTGTGGAGTCTCGGGGATCTCGACCACAGGCGCTGCAGGCACCTTTTCAGGTGGCTTTACTTTGCCCGGCCCTCTTATCCTTCTATCAGTCAGTGACTTTTGTTTCTTGATGTCTACCTTGATCTTAAAGCCGTACTTACCCCGGTTGCTCCACTTGTCAACTTCGACAATGTCGCCGGTGCCGACGAGCCTGTCTCCTTCGGCCGTAACGACCGTAAAATCTGTCCTATCGCCCGCCTTTATTGTCGATATTTTTTCGTAAAAGTGCTGCCAGTCAAGAGGGTTTGTGATGAGCGCTTGGACTGTCAGCATGTCACCAACTGAAACTTCCTTGATGTAGCTTGACAGGATTTCAATGTTGCAAAGCTTCGCGTACATACTAGAGTAAAGGCTGTTCTAGCTTAAATAACTTTTGGAAAAAGATGTACTAGTTTGAAAGAAGCTTGGCTTAATTTTTGTTCATGTATAGATAATATAGCAAATTGTCATATTTAGTATAATTTCTATGCAAGATTATCGTTCGTGATGTCAGCCAGACGATATGTTTCATATATGAGAAAATCAAACGAGGTAGTCAGGGCCCGTCGCCTAGTCAGGATAGGGTGCTGTTCGTCTTCTTGCAGAAGAGAGCATAAGCCTCCGAAGCCAGTTGTCGTGGGATCGAAGCCCACCGGGCCCGCTATCCTTGCAAGTTACAAATGCCAATGATCGGAGCTAAAATGATTATGGCTTATACATGGGAACGACAACGCGATGAACGGATCATGACGGTCTGATGAGATCATGCAACTGCTTTAGGATTCTTGCAGTCGCGCCCCATATCATGTTGTTGTCATAGGTGAATTTGCACGTATCGCGGGCAAGCTTGTAGTGTTCAGTATCCGGCTCGATGCTCCTGAGTGTTTCAATTAGTGGCACGTCAATGACGGCTTCGACTTCGCTCGTTGCCATTCTATATTTTGGCAGCATGTCCTGGATTGTTAGAAATGGAACTATAAAGTGGTTCGAAGTCATCGTGCGGACCGCACGCAAGCAGCCTTCCACCTGTTCTGGCACAAATTTGATCCCAATCTCTTCTTCTGTCTCCCGCAGCGCGGTGGCCAGCAGATTGCCATCGCTCTTGACATACCTGCCGCCGGGAAATGAAATTTCGCCTTTGTGCGACTTTAGAGTAGAGCTGCGCTTTGTCAAAAACACATGCGGCACATCATCATGGTAATGGATTATGACGAGCACTGCAGCCGGTGTTGCAGAAGCAGCGTCCACTGGGAGGTACGACCTATCTGAGAGTGCCGGGCGAAGCAGCGACAGTATCTCTTCCTTGTGCAACAATTCTGGAAATGTCGTAGCCAAATATATGCTCTCAAAATGTGTGACCTCGCATTTAATAATGCCTGACATCGATTTTGAGTAGAGCGATGAAAATATCCTTCGAGCTGAACCCGCCAAAGATAGTAAAAGGGGAAAAGTTCGACCTCGCGCAGCTCAACGCCGACATGCAGGTGATGGCTGATCGTGCGTCGCAGCTGGCCGGCCTCGTCGGCGGGATACACTTGACAGACTCTGTGCTGGGCATTCCCCGGGTGTCAAGTGTCACTGCAGCCGGTTACATCAAGAACCGCGTGAGCGCAGGTAATCTAAGCTGCAGCATCAGGGTGCGGGATCGAAATTTTACCTCCCTGTGCCAGGCGGTTTCAGACGCAATCCTGATGGGAATCGACAGTGTGTTGGTGCTCATGGGTGACGATCCAGCGAACGGACCTAGCGACTCAGGACTGCGGCCAAGCGCGGCAGTAAAGATGCTCATGAAGGAAGGCTACAACTCAGGCATAAAGCTGGATCTGTCGTTTCCAGCAAAGGTGCAGGACAGGTCTGCCAAGTCGGTGCGGAACAAGCTCGAGGCAAGACCCCATTCACTAGTCACACAGTCCATTTCGTCTCTCTCAGACCTTGGCGAAATAGTCGAC
>DASYSB010000050.1:0-20108 GCA_036003785.1 Nitrososphaera sp. | reverse complement strand
TGATTCAGGTTCGTGACCTTGATGAGATAGTTCTTTTTCAGGATTTCGGCAACCTCAAATCTCAATACCATTAGCGAGTCTTGGAACGGAGGAGCATCGTAGCCGCCTTTTCTCCTGATTGAGAATTTGCCGGCCCGCTCTACCGACACAATTTCCGGCCCGCTCTTGCCAAAAATGATGTCATCAAAAATGAAACATTCGACTTCAGGACCTGTTTGGCACAGGAGCCCTTCGTGTGCAAGGTGTTTTTCCATGAGCTGCGAAACATACCGCGGGTCCCGAACCAGTCTGCCCCGGCCAAAACCCTCGTATACGTCGGCAATGACTGTGGCGACCTTGTAGTTAGAGACCGGCGTCAATCTCAGGGTAGACCTATCTGGGACAAGCAAAAGATCAGATTCGTCTATCTGAGCAAAACCCTTGACAGATGAGCCGTCCACACCCACGCCGCTCCTCAAATAGTCGCCGCTGTCGCTAGCGATGTATTTTGCCAGGAACCTCCCGGGAACGTCCGTATACCTTATCTGGACAAACTCGGCGTCTTCAAATCCGGCCTTATCTGCGTTCTGCTCCAGCGAATCTTTTAACGTCATAAAAGTAGATAGGACTTGTAGGATATAAGGCATAACATTAAAAATCCTAATATCTGAAATGTATTGACCAATAATGCTTTATATTTGTTAACATTACCTACGCATGGTGACGAATGGACGAAACAGATGTAAAGATACTGAATAGGTTGCTGCATGATGCCAGAATGTCGTACCGCAGAGTGGCAGAGGAGATTGGGGTCTCTCCACCTACCGTGCTTGCGAGGGTAGGCAAGCTCGAAAAGGGAGGAATAATTAAGTCATATTCAGCCTTGCTTGACCACGAAAAGCTGGGATACGACCTGACGGCTATCATCGACATCACCGCGACGAAAGGTAAGATAGTAGACCTTGAAAGACAGATAGCGAAGTTTCCAAATGTATGCGCCGTGTACGACATAACCGGGCTGACGGACATGACCATCATCGCCAAGTTCAAAAACCGCGCAGAGCTTTCCAATTTTGTAAAGAAAGATCTGTCGCTACCGTATGTCGAGCGCACCAATACCCACGTCGTACTGATAACTGTAAAGGAAGACTTCCGCTTCGTGGACGCATGATTACAAATTTGATAGTAGAATTGGAACGAGAGTTTATAGGTGTCCAACTAGCTAGTGTAGTCACCTTAAATGCAAGCGTCGGTTGTATGCTGTGCATGCAAGAACGAGGTCGTGGTAACAGATCATGAATGTGGCGAAGTTATTTGCAGCCGCTGCGGAATAGTAATTGACAGGATCGAAAGCCCGGCCGTACAAGAATGGCGCGCTTTTAGTGTAGACGAATATTACCGCAAAAGCAGGACAGGGGCTCCTACTTCGCTTGCCCGCAGCAACAAGGGACTGCTCACGTCCATAGGCAACGGCCACATCAGAATTAACGGACTGAATTTCAACAGGATAAGGGTATGGGATCTCAGGATACAGGCTGCCAACGACAGGAGCCTCAAGCAAGCATTGCCCACGCTTGAACACCTGAAGGAAAGCCTCGGCCTGCCAGATACAATAGTTGAAAAATCTGCGTACTTTTATCGTAAGTCAAGCAGGCTAGGTCTGATTAAGGGGAGGACCGTGTTCTCGGTCCTCGCCGCTTCAGTCTACCTCGCATGCCGCGAGCTAGAAAACCCAAGGACTTTGAGCGAAATCGCAGCTGCTGGCAACATCGCCCGCAAGAAGATCTCGCGCGACTACCGGCTATTGGTGCGCACCTTTGACCCCAAAATTCCCACAGTTGATCATGCAAGATGCATCACGAGGATTGCAAACAAGGTTGGCGTCAGCGAAAAGACAAAGAGAATGGCCGTAAAGATAATGCGCCAAATTGTTGCAATGCAGATATCTGCAGGCAAGAGCCCGATGGGCATTGCAGCAACTGTCCTCTACATTGCCTGCATGCAGGCAGGCGAGGTCAAAACACAGAAAGAGCTTTCAGTCGCAGCCGGAGTTACAGAAGTCACAATCAGGAACCGTTACAGCGAGCTAAAGAAGTACCTGCAGGATTTTGCAAAATCCTCTTCTCTGGCAATAGCAATATTGGTGTTCGTTTCCCAGTCGCCGATCATTATCAACTCTGCTGCAAGGTACGCGACGACCGGCTTGTTGCGCTGATCTTAGAAAATAGTTCCTAAAGCGATAATAACAATGCGTCGCGAGCAGTCGCAATGATGCCCTTTACGATGATAGACTTTGGCATTGCAAGCCTTATCGTGGCGTTTTCGTCCAGTATAACGTACGGGATCATACGCTGGTTCAAGCGTGCCAAGACCTGAGACTATCATGCAACTCTCTCTCAGGCCTAAATGCCTCTGGCGTCGTAGCTTCGATTCTGGCCGTAATCGCTCCGTCATGATTGCTCATACTCTCTCTTCGCATAGGAACAGCTATCAGATACATAATAAACGAGTTTTGTAAACGTAATTTGGATTGAATTCTTATTTATTCTGCTGTGCGACAAAATGCTGATTGTTCAGGCCGACCAGCAACCTCGCCATATGCTGGTAGTGCGACAGAAACGCTCGGCCTTTCTCAGTCGTCTTGAATTTCATGCCTTCTGATTCCTCTAGCAGGCCCAGCTCGACAAGGTGCCAGATATAGAACTTCAACATCTGGTGGCTCAGATTAGCTTTATACATTATCTTTGTTCTCTTGTTCCAAGAATTGCAAAGGGAAAGTATGTCAGCAATGATGTCAATTGTGCCTCTGGCGCCCCTCCTGAATACACCCAGGTAGTTGCTGTGTTCAGCATCACCGGATAATAACAATCAGTCACTTCCTCTAGGTACGTGAAAACAATGGGTTTCACGCAATTTAAGATCAATGTATTGCTGACTATAGAAGGTGATGCTGGATATTTCTTCTATAGCGCGAGGCAACTATCGCCAATTAGCTGACAACATGTTTATCCAAGCGAGATTGTGGCTCCTATTCGGAAAGAGTTTCCGCCGTCTCTGTTATTTCCTGCATCGCTGTCAGAATTTTCAGTTGAACCTTGTATGCTCGTGTTATTGGTACTATCGCCGCCGCTGTTGCGAGGGCTCTCTTGGTCGCCCGATCCTACAGGCTGATCATTTTCTGACGCATTCTGTTGAACTATCAGTCTATTGATCTGGGCCTCGATATCTAAGCTAGTACCCCGCCGGGGATCGTCATTCGTTTGTCCATCTGTGTTACGGTCAACAACTGCAGCAATTTTATCCGACAGTGATAGCGGTTCCGATCCGGACTGGGTTGGCTGATTTACAACATTTTGTTGTTCGACTTTGTCTATGATTTTCTGATTTGAAGCGATGTACCTGCCTACTATTGAATCCCAGGGGAAATCTCGCATGGCCATCAATTGTTTTTCATCTTCAGACAATGTGGGGCTGCGTTCAGGCGGTTCATTGACGACACTACCGCTGCCTGTACCAGGCTGAGAGAGAGCATTTGCCGCAGGATCTCCAGATCCTTTGTCAAACACGTCGCTCGAAAGAACATCCCCGTTGCGGGTATCTGGACTACTGGCCGGCACACGATCGCCAGCGGTAGATCTGAAGTTCAGACCAAATATCGCGCCGTCTGAAGCGACAAATGTCACAACTAATCCCATGCCTACAAAGATTGCAGCTAAAGCTATGCCAACGCCGTGTCCATTCAATATTCCGCCGGCACGGTTGGCAGTGTTATCGTCAGGCGCGGCCATCGACAGATAAGGCCGCTTATCGTTAAAAGCAGGTCTCGAGCCGGACACTGTAAGATTCTTATATATGGTTTGACCAATTGTAAAATATTTCGAAATAATACCGCGGAAATTTCTTCTAACTTGGATCTAGCCGGCTGTGTCTGCGCAGGATCTAACTAGCGATAATCTTAATCGACGTTATGCTGTAGATGACAGGAAAAAAAATTGCTATTGACGCAATCGAAGTCAACCGTCTTACTAGCGCATAACAGGTACAAAAGTAGAATGAAGGACAGAAATTAAGGGGTTCATGGTCGTCTTCAACTCCTGACATAAAGATCTGTCGTTTGGGAGCACTCATTGCAGATAGCCGTAAGAGAGCAAAAGGTCGCTGTCTCTGACCCAACCGCTGCCTATGTCTGTTCTGTAAAACATGTTGGGTATCATGATGTTGGCCACTCGTCGATATACCTGCTCTCTTGCCTCCACTGTGGTGTTTCCCGAGCCTGTTACAACAAGCGAATACCCTGACCTACCCGCGATGCGCCAGTCGTTGCCTTCTCTCTTGACTTCGCCGAGATGTATCCCGTCAAGGTTCTGCGATTTGAAGAGTATTGTCGCCTCTTCGGAGAATTTTCTGAACGTCCTATCGTCGTTAAACGGGAAGGGCGGTACAGCGATGACCACGCCAACCTGAAAGCCCTTCTTCGTGTTGAGTTCTGCATTTTCGCCCTTTGCAAGATTATGGAGAAACTTGCCCCACTTGCTTGTGATGCCTTCCATGTGGATCGATATCGTAGGATACCCAAACCGGGACGTGAATTCAAGTGGATATATTCCTGTTCCGTTTGCTATGCAGTTAACGTCGATATAACCCACATATCCTGAAGCGGCAAGGGCCGGCTTCATTTTTTCAAGTGTCAGTTCAAAGATCCTGTTACCTTGACTCCAGAACATCAAGGTGCCCATCTCTCCAGTGCTTGGACCAATGTTGCCGGGGAATAGCCGTTTATGCTCAAAGTTGATGTTGACTGGCCGGACAAACTCCTTTCCGTTAAAGAACGCGCCCACCGCGACTTCAACACCCGATGAGAACTGCTGTATCTGGAATATTTTGATCTTGTTTGACCAATTCTTCTTATAGTGCGCCAGAACGTTAATCACATCGTTGCCGTCTGCTTCCTGGCCGACAAACAGCAGTTCTTTTTCGTTTTGTGCCTTGCCACTGGGTTTTATTACGTACCTGCCAGGGTTGCTTTGGACAAACTTGACCGCCTCTTCAAAATCCGAAAAGTTCCAGTTCGGGAGGACCGAGACGCCAGCCTCGGCAAGCTCCTGCTGACCAAATTCCCTTTCATTCTCGAGTCTGTCGGTGTATGCGCTTCCGCCCACTACTTTCTTGCCTTCTGCCCTTAACTTTTCGGCGGCCTTGCCAAACCCGATATCGTCGAAAGCTATCACGTCGGCCCAGTCAACTTGGTCTTCCCATGAATCAACTT
Source organism: Nitrososphaera sp. (assembly GCA_036003785.1). Taxonomy (GTDB): domain Archaea; phylum Thermoproteota; class Nitrososphaeria; order Nitrososphaerales; family Nitrososphaeraceae; genus Nitrososphaera. The sequence continues at coordinate 14,863 of DASYSB010000050.1, read as the reverse complement.
TTTCTACAAAGCCATCACCTACATCTTTTTCTGTCGCGCTTTGGACAAAGAACTTGACGTCGTTGCCTTCCTGCCGCAGGAGATGAGCTAGATCAACGCTCAAAGCTTCAGGAGACACAAAAAGGAATTTCACTTCTCCTGTATAGGAAGCTGCAACTTTAAAGACTATCGGTTGCGCAATTCTTTAATAGTCTCTTGCATTTTTTGATAACCATGGCTGAAGCATATGTACTTACCAACTGCGACCTTGGAACCGAAGACGGTGTAATCAAAGAATTGAAGTCCATATCAGGAGTTTCAGAAGTAAAGGGCGTGTTCGGCGTTTACGACGTGATCACAAAGGTGAACGCGGCTTCTGAGAGCGACATAAAAAAAGTAATCGCAAAAATCCGCTCGATAAACGGGATAAAATCAAGCCTTACGATGATGGTCATCGAAGGCCAGGGCGACTAGTATTCCACATGCAGCGCAAGTGTCATTAATTTTTGCGACACACAAGAAGCTTTAGCTCTGTCTGACCCCGATTTACAGATGGACGATCGGGAAAGTAGAGTAATCAGAGTTACTAAAGAAGAATGGCTGACAGAATTATTGCTTGCGATGTGGCGGCGATTGGGGATAGAAGACATCGAAAAAGATAATGGATGAGATGCAAGTAATTATACAGCGTGCCATTGAACATGAAAATTGGCAGAACATTCAAGCACCTAGACTGTCTCATTCCAGCACTGTCCACGAGATTTTTACAACTAAAAGATAAGAGGGAAAGGCAATTACCCTTCTCCTGAATATGACACACACCCGCATTAATATCCCAACTGTGCTGCTTTCGCTAGCAGACGAGCATGCCTATAGGCTGTTCCAAAGAGTAGCAGCTGGACAGATCCACCACGATGAACTGAGAACCGGGTCGTCTGAGCTGACAAAGAAGCAGTATTATTCTAGACTTTCAAGATTGATCAGTTCAGGGCTAATAGCTAGGAGAGATGGTATTTATTCTCTGACCGCTTTTGGGAAGGTTGTTCTTAATTCCATGAATCAAGTAGAACGAGCTGTCAACGACGTATGGAAATTTAAGGCGCTTGATAGCATCGAAGGTTCTGAAGGCTTCCCCTCGGAAGAGCAGCAGAAAATTGCCGACCTACTTTTAGGGAAGGGCGTAATGGCTGTCCCTTACGAGGATGAGAAGATGACCCGAAGCGTAAAAAGCTAATTGGGTCACTTTCATCCTCTGCTGAATAAATTGACCTAGGGCCATCATTGACCGGTGCAGGATGTCGTATTTGATTTATTTTCCCAATGTTCTTTGGATATGCCAATGTATCACTACATTTCAGAAAATTTTCGCGCACATAAGGCAAAATAGAATGATGCTTTCAAATCAGGTTTGTTCCAGCATTAACTTCCGTCATATCAAGCTCCTGGAGCGACGGGGTGACTATTCGCTTGATAAACTCGAGATCTGTTCCACGCCATACTACGTATCGAAGTTGGTGTAGCGCGCACATTAGCACCCTAGTCTGTCGGTCGTCCCATGTTACACGACAACCGCACGGGATGTCTCTTGATTTCAATGCATACAAAAATCACGCATACAGACTCATTAAGAGTTGTATGTTGCCCTTATGTCAGGACTACCCTGTCCGCAGCAATTATAGAATAAGTGGATTAAAGCAATGAAATTCTTTAATTATGTTCATGAAGTCAATTTTATTTGACAATCCGTCATTTACATTAACCAAACAACCGAAGCCTATCATGATCGCGTCGCGTGAGCTGCTTCCGACTACTGTTGCCAGTTCCGGCATTGTTATGCAGAAGATTCTCGCGATACAGCAGGAAATATTAATGATCAACAAACACGAAAAAGAGCACATTGTAAGCAACGGTGAAGCCGGACAATTAGAGAGTTCGTGTGGCTTCTGCCAACAACAGAACATAGTGATACACAATAGAAATGGAACTGACCAGCGCGAAAAAGAAAGGAAAAAACGGCTTGAAACTCTGAAAGAAATAGAACGACTAGTTGACATATCCGGAAAGAATGGGTGCGTACTTGTTCCCAAATCATGGGCAGGCAAGCGTGTAAAAATTATTCTCGCGGACGAGGAATCCTACTAGACAGACCTACTGATGTTCTTAGGTAAGAACAACTAACTTTTCTGTTCATATTGATGTCCCTCCGATCAACTATGTAAGACTTTTAACTAAGGAATCCGTAATTAGTTTATGGGTTTCTTAGATAAGTTCCGTCGGAAGACTGATAAGGCTGTAGAAAAGGTCGAGGAACAAACGACAAGTGATGCTTCAAAGCAGCAAGCTCCCCCTGGAAAGAGAATCAAAAAATATACTTCTGATGGAAAACCTATCTATGAGTAACCGTTACTTTCAACTTGCTCCAAATGCTCAGAAACATTTTTCATCCTAGAGCAGTTGGCATAATATATTGGCAAAGGAAAATTACTTTGTCGGATTAGAAAAACCTGACTCTTTGCTTTTCCAGGAGGGTCTGGAATGGCTAGTTCGACGTGCAAAGACTACTGGGGGTTGGATCGTGGTGAATCAGCGAGAAAGCATCGGAAATATTGCAAGACACCCGGGATTAGGAAGATTGGCAATATTTCATAAGAGAAGTGTAGATCGGACTCTTATCGCAGATTGTCTTATGGAGCTTGTCACAAAATTTTCAATTCCAAGTGACGGATCGAACAGACCGATGCTGGTTTTTCATCCAACGATCGAGCTTCTTAATATGCTTGAAAAAATCCCTAACACGTATAGCATGTTAGTCATTCCCTGGTTAGCAGAGGAAGTGGATGGTTGGGCTAAAAAGAGCTTTGCAAAAGATCTCGACAATCCTGACCTCCCTTCTATTTATGTCGATGAGGTGGCGGTAACCGCATTTAAACATCTTAAATTCGCGCTTAGCGAATCCCATCCGCGTACACCTACCGAATACAGAGCATCCTTATGTCAAACATTACAAATATTGATCGAGAATGGCATAAGATTTGAACCACAGGCGCTGCAGTCTGCGCTTGTTCAAAAATGTGGGTGGGGTCCAGTATCGGCAAAACAAATAGCGGAACTCTCAGATATCTTTCTTTCAAACCATACTCCAGCCGGGTACGACGGACATGGACCGTGGGAACCTGATATCATTAAGCTATGGAAGATCGAGGCGGCGAAGAAAGAGACAAAATGATCCTGTGCTCAATTCATTGATGTGCAACTTCTGCAATTGTAGTAATGTTTGTCCGGCGGTGCATGCCGTTACCAATGTGGGCGACTATTGGTAATGTTGTATAATTTACCACACATCAAGTATTAGAACTCGGCTTCATGGATGTGTAAATGTTAAATGAACTCTAGCACACTCCCCGAGCCGAGTCTAAAAGCTCCAAACAAGAAAAGGCATGTCACGATGACTCTGTGCAAGTCCTGCTTCTGGTGTGCGTCGTGCCTCGATGAAAGAATTCTAAACAACTGTCCATCATGCAAAGGGGAAAACACAATCGAGTCAATCCCAATTTCATCAGATGAGATGTGTGTTTTAGATCATGATGCTCATCGGGGAATAACCTTAGAGTTCCTAAGAATGAAATCATGATGTAAATTTGCGCTTTGTAATATCTCAAAAGGGCTGACATCATGACCAATAGCTGATCGCGCGTGTAGCTTAAGATCTTGAAGGATTCGACTCAATGATTCTATTTATTCTATCTAAACAAAAATACAAGATTACAATCAATAGCCATCTTTTCTTAACTTCTTTAGAAGAAATAGCATTTCTGGGTGTTGGTCTATTTTGAAGTAGCGCGCAAGGTTATGTATAGTTTGGTCGTCGTAGTACTGATGCAGTGACTTTTCTTTCTTGCTTCTATCTTGCATCAGCATCAAAAGCGGAACCATGTTTTAAAGAGTCTAGTATGTATTTCAATATGACGCAAGACGCCTAACACTTGTATTTTTCATTCTTGATGCTTACTCATTCTGTCAAGTTCTGCTTCGAGCATTTTTATGATCAGTTCGCAGCCAATTGGGAATATTTCTAGTATTGTATCTTCGATCTCCTCAACAGATATTGAATGTAGACTATTGGAAAAGACTGAGACACCATACTTTTCTTGAATGAATCCTATGATCATGTTTCGAGAAGGCTCGCCCACAATGTTCAGCACTTTACTAAAGGCTAGCAGAACACGATTACTATCAACTACCTGCGAGACGGTCAGCTGTAGGTTACCTGCCCACTTGAATACAATTTCTCTTGAGATGTAGTTTAGTTCTCGGATTTTATTGAGATGTGTTTGTAACCTAATCTACATACACCTCCTTTTAAAAAGTGAATAAAGATGGGCGCATCGATGCATTAACTTCCATTCATCCTCTTTCCCACTGGGGGAAAAAATTTCACTTAGTCCGTCAGGAAGGGAGATATCTTATGGTAAATCAAAGTAATCTCTAAAGATCAGCCCTAGCTTTCCAGCAGACTTGATCCTATCTTTTGCCGATGTAGTATTGCTTCAAGATATCCAAGTACCTGCTTAGATTCCTCCGGACTCGCTTTTCCTTCTATCAACCTTATTTGGTATCTAGCAATCCAAGCCCATACCCAATTCTCTTGCAAGAGCGCCTCATTTTCTACTGTCCATTGATGACGTCTGTGCCAATACCCAATGATCACTGAAGCTGGAATGTAGACGCCGAGGAAAAATAGCGCAAATGCCCCTACGCTGAAAAAGATATTCCCCAAGAATGGGAGCCGTTCCACTGCAAAAGTATAAGCGATTAGGATAGAGTTCATGAATGTTAGGATGAAACTAAGGTACACGCTGTGACCGTTTCTAAAGTCAAGCCAGCCTTTCTGCAGCAGACTGCTGCCATTTGTTCTTGTATTGGTGATGGTTCCGATTGCGTGTTTTGATAGCACTGCCATTTGTTTTATTCTCCGTCTCGAGCACGAGAACTGACCTTAAGGTTACCTCTTGCTATGTTCTTTTGTATGTAATTGCATTTGAACTACACTCCATTAATGATGGGTGTGCATGGCAGCATTCTTCCTAATTGCTTACAGAAATGTGATGTCAGAAGGCCTGAAGGCTAACATATGGTGGGGTCGGTGGGATTTGAACCCACGACCTCCAGCGCCCCGGGTTCGTCGGTCATCCAAGGAGATGACCTCTGACATCCTGACCAAGCTAGACTACGACCCCTCATAATGTCACATTCCAAAACCTCTATTAAACTTACAGCAGAACTTCATTTGTCTTTGGTGAATTCCAGCTCGACGCTCTTGTTCCGGATGTTCATGGTGTACGCTTCATAGTCATTGACTGGGATGACGTCTAGGCTCATATTGCCGCACACTGGACAGGCCATAAACCCGCGAGATCCTTTCAGCAGCGACGCCGCCCACAGGCAGCTGTTGCAGAGCACAAGGTCTCGGTACTCTTCGTCGGGCATGCTGTGATTTTACATGTCGCAAATAAAAATTAGACTGCGCTCATTCTCTTGAATGAAAAGATCCCAAATGCACCAAGGGCGGCAGTATAGCCGACTAGAACCGCCGCGTCAAACCCTATCGAATTGCTCCCCACGCCAAGCATTGCGTGCCTCAGCGCGTCAACCCCGTACGTTGCAGGGTCTGCTGCGGTTAAGACCCCGAGCCAGCCTGGCAGGTTGTCAAGCGGGAAGAGCGCGCCAGAGAGAAAGAACAAGGGAAACACGACGAAGCTGACGATCATCTGGAACCCTTCAAGGCTGTACATGTAACTGCCAAGCGCAAGACCGAGCGATGTGAGTCCAAATGACATTAAGAGTATTACTGCCACGACCTGTACGAGCGACAGCGGTGTAAACGGAATACCTATCGCAGCCCCAATTGCAAGCAGTATGGCGGCCTGTATCAGCGACGTGGTCATGCCACCAAGAGTCTTGCCAACAAAGACGCTACCCCTGCTGACAGGGGCCACCATCACGCTCTTCAGAAAGTCGAACTTTCTGTCCCATATTATGTACGACCCAAAGAACACCGAGCTGAATATTATCGACATTGCTACAATTCCAGGAAATATGAACTGCTGGTAGTCGACTCCGGGCACCGTCGATGGGTTGGCGGCACCGAGGCCGGAGCCTATTACAAAAAGCCACAGAATCGGCGTAAATGTCGATGCGATTAGTCTGCTCTTTTCCCGCATGAACACCTTGAACTCTCGGAGCCACAACGCGTATATCTTGGTCAAGTGAACTTCGACGCTAATCGTACTTTGCATATCTCTCCATGAAACCCCCTTCAGCTTGTTCTTTGATGTTCCGGCCGGTTATCTGAATGAAAACATCATTGAGAGTCGGGCTTGCAAACTCTGCGGATTCTGCCTCTACGTTCTGCAGTAGCACCGGCAAAGCCTTTTTTGCGTCCTTTACGGACAGGACAAGGAAGCCGTCGCTCTGCTCTACCTTGCGTACAAATTCAAACTGTGCAAACATTTTGCCGGCGTCCGGAGTCTTTGTTTTGATCCTGATGATGTCGCCTCCAAGGCTTGCCTTTAATGCCGCCGGGGTGTCAAGCGCGACTATCTTACCCTTGTCAATTATGCCAATGCGGTCGCACAACATGTCAGCCTCCTCCATGTAGTGCGTCGTCAGAATGATTGTTACCTTTTCCTCCTCTACCAGACGCTTGACGTACTTCCACATAGTCTCCCTGCTTGCGGGGTCGAGCCCCAGAGTGGGCTCGTCTAGGAACATCACCTTTGGTTTGTGCAAGAGGCCACGCGCGATTTCAAGCCGCCTGCGCATACCGCCCGAATAGGTCTTGACCTGGTCGTGCTTTCGCTCCGTCAAACCGACTAACTCTAGTACCTTGTCTATCCTCTGACGCCTTGCGTTCCGCGGCACGCTGTATAGCATGGAATGCAGATGCAAATTTTCATAACCGGTGAGCATGTCATCGCTACTTGGAGCTTGAAACACGATTCCAATGCTTGCGCGCACCTTTGCTGACTGGCTAACAATGTCAAAGCCGTTCACCGTCGCGGTACCAGAAGTGGGCTTGAGTAAAGTCGCAAGCATGTGGATAGTGGTGGTCTTGCCGGCTCCGTTTGATCCCAGCAGACCAAAGACCTCATTTTCATTGATGTCAAGTGTAAGGTCGTCGACTGCGGTCAAATTGCCGTACTTTTTGACCAGGTTCCTTATCCTTATCAAACGGATAGATGACCGCAGCCGAGTCTATTATGCCTTGACATTATGAAAAAATTAAAAAAGAAAAAAGCGTTTACTTGCCTATCCTGAACATCTTTGTTCCGCAGACCGGACAGATGCCCTGTGTCGCGGGCTTGCCGTTCTTCATTGTTACCTTTTTCTCGTCCTTCATTGTTCTCTTGGCTTTACACTTCACGCAATATGCTTCTGTTGCCATGGAGCCCGTATACTAGCGGGGGTAAAAGAAGCTTTCCTCGTGCTAAGCCCCAGGAACCAGCCAGTCAATGAGGCTGTCCAGCTCCTCGCAGCTTATTGTCACCCTGATCGGCCCTAGAGGCGATTCCTGCTCTTCATCAATTACTGCTGCAATGCCTGCAGTGGCTGCCTGCTTGTTCAGCAAAAACCATGTACTGTCGCCGGCTCGGTTGTCAAGCAGCATCCTTCGAAGAACTCCCATCGCCGATCTCGATCGCACCTGCTCGTACAACACCCACAGCGGCTCACTCCCGGCTGCCCTGCCCACGACCCTGCTGCCGTAGCGGAATTCTGGCGAGCACCTGTCTACAACTTTGCTGATGGCGTCGATCACTTTTTGCGGATCTTCAGAAGGGTTTACCGGGGCCTCAACTTTTAGCTCTATCAGAGAAGCTATTGCCGGCTTTTTCAACCGTCCTTGGCCTCCTCGAGCCACCCCTTTACAATTTCGTACGCATGCTGTTTTAACTGCTCCACCGTCAGGTCATTGTTCGATATCGTTTCGTCGGCAAGCGCGATTGCCTCGCTTATCCCGACAGATAGCTCGCGCTTGTCCCGGCCGGCAAACTCGTCGGTGCTTGACGGGGCATCAGACCTGCCCCTGCCCGCCAGGTGTTTGAAGCGCGTGTCCTGCGACGCGTGAATTGCCAAAAGTTTAACGCTACCAACTTTCTTTAGGATCTCCACTTCTGGTATGCCGCGTATTCCGTCTATCACTACGTTACCATGGCTGCCATCCCTTGTCAGTTTTTGCAAGACCAGGTGGGCTATTGCGCCTTGCCCCAAATCCTGCCTTAGCTTGATCATCAGCTTGCCAAGGTTAGAATCAGTGGGTTCGAGGCCTTGTCTTTTTGCTTCTTCTCTAATGGCGTCACCCATTGTCACCATTGCGAAGCCTTTTTCTTTGAGAAAAGACGCGACGGTAGACTTGCCGGCGCCCGGCATACCGGTAAGACAGACGATGAGCCGCTTTGACATGATTATTCTGCCGAAAGGTCCCAGTATGTGGCGTCTTTGAACTCTTCCTTTGGCTTGCCAAGGGCCTTCCACTCTTTGAATGACTTGGGGTATAGCTTGACGTTCTGGAACCCTGCCAGCTTTAGCGCATAGTACGTCAGGCCTGAAAGCGTCCCAACGCTTCCGCAGTAGGTGATGATCTCCGCGTTGTCAGGTATGCCGCGGTTTTCAATGAATCTTTTCAATTCGTCTGCCTTCCGCAGAATGCTGCCATTAGAGCCGACCATCGTATACGGAATGTTCTTTGCGCCCGGTATATGCTCAGTCAAAAAGTTTAGCCGCTCACGTGAGTCGATCAGCAGCTTCCCTGGCTGCGACTTGACTGCCTCAACATAAGAAACGTCTGCATAAATTTCCTTGTTGATGTTGAGCGAATGCTTGGCTCTTGGAAAGGCCCGCGCCTGCTTTTCGGTTTCTAGCCCAAGCTCCTTCCACTGCTTGAAAGTCATTTCAAGCAAGGCAGTGTTAGAGTGGCCGACGTACTGAAACGTCCACGCAACTCTGGCTGCTAGCGCGCCAAATGTATCATCGTATACTACCACTGGCGTCTTGTCAGATATTCCCAGCTCTTCTAGAATGTCGACTATTTTATCAGGTGTGTCGTTTTCAAGCACGCGGGCTAACGGCAAAGAGACAGCGGTGGGTATATGATCCTGATTGTAGTCGTCTGCCTTGCGCACATCGACAACGCGCACTTCCTTTTTTCGAACCAGCGAGCGCAGCATGTCGCCGTCACACACTAGTGGAAGCTGGATAGAGCCCGTGGATGTTTTAGCTGATTTCTTTTTTGCCGCCCCTGCCGTCAAGCTGCGCATTCTCCTCTGGCAGTCTTGGCGGAAAAGCTAGAGTCACTACCATAGTCCCTGTAAGCGTCAGGGTCCTGATCTGGCGTCGGTAGCTGTATTACCTGCGCAAGGGCCGCCTTCAGCCCTTCAAGGTTCTTGATGTCAGCTGTCCCCTGGCCCTTTGTAACGTTGACGACCCATTGGTGCAGACTCTCGTTTCCTGATCTCTGTTGCTTGTAGAGCTCGATTACTTTTAGTACAGTGTCAATTACACGCTTTGCCGGCACGCGCATCGCGGTCTTTGCCAGCTCCCCGTGCTCGCCGGCGCTGCCTCCAAACAACATTGTATATGTTGGAGTCATCGAGTTGTTCAACCTGGTAGCGCCGCCAAAGAACCCGATGGTCGCAATTTCATGCTGGCCGCAAGAGTTGGGGCAGCCACTTATCTTGATAGTCGCGTCATGCAAGGAATCGTCGGTGTCAAGTCCGAGCTCGAGGAACTTGCGCTGGACTTCCTTTGCAAGCCTGTGCGAGTTTGTTATGGCAAGGTTGCACGAAGTCGTTCCAGAGCAGCCGACTGCGGATGCGATCGTGAGCGCGCCCGGGTTTGCAAGGCCTGCAGAAGCGAGCTTTTCGTAAAAGTCGCGGAGCTCTGTCCCGCGCACGTAGCGCACAGCAAAGTTTTGTTGGGGAGTGTTCCTTGCAACACCTTCGGCTGAATAGTCACGGATAGCAGAAGCAAGCACACGGAGCTGGCTTGCAGTGATGTCGCCGGCTCCCAGCGTAACGAATACAGTGAAATAGCCGTCCTGCTTTTGAGGAACAACGTTGGTGTGAAGCCAGCGTTCAAACGCAGGGCTCTCCTTCGTAACTTGATCGTTTAGCACCGGAAGCTTTGCCATTCTCGGCGCCTTTGGCAGCTGCCTGGTGTCCTCCTGGGACTTGACGTCGAATAGCTGGCCTGTCGAGTATGAAGTTGTCATTTCGACTATCGAGCGCTCCTTCAGCGCCATCTTTTGGAACTTCTCCCAGCCCATCTCGTGCACAAGATACCGCATCCTGTTTCTCGCCATGTTCTCACGATTGCCATTCCTGTCAAACAGCCTGACAGTTGCCATGCATGTCGCAAGGACCCGGTCCTCTGGCGTGAAATCTTCCAGCAGGTGGCCTATGAAAGACGCAGCCCCCAAGCCGCCGCCGAGGTAGATCTTGAAGCCCCTGGTTGTTTTTCCGTTTACTTCCTTTGTTGCTGGCACAAGCCCAATGTCTGCCACCCTGACAAGGCCGTGCTGGTCGCAACACGCGAAGTTGATCTTGAACTTGCGCGGAAGGTTCTGGCACATCGGGTTGCGGAGGAAGAACTTTGCGATCGCCATAGAATAGGGAGTGGCGTCGAACTGTTCGTTGGGACAGACGCCGGCAAAATGACTGCACATGACGTTTCTGATGGTATTGCCGCATGCTTCCCTTGTTGTAAGGCCGGTCTCGACAAGACCCCTCATGACCTCGCTGACGTCTTCCAATTGAACCCAATGGAGCTGTATGTTCTGCCTGGTTGAAACATGGGCAGATCCAATCGAGAACGCTTCCGAAAGGCTCCCAATTTTTTCAATTTGGTCCGGCGTTATCTCGCCGCCTGGCACTTTTATTCTGACCATGCTGTACTCCATGTGAAGTCGCGAGCCGTAGGCTCCGTGCTGCAGGCGGAAGCGCCTGAAATCGTCCTCCGAAATCTTGCCTTGCCTGAATAGTTTGACTTTTTTAGCAAAAACGTCCGTCTCCTCTTCCCGGCCCCACTTTGGGTTGGGTTTGGGTGGAGAAACGCCCTTTTGTCTAGGATTAACAGTGGCGACCCTGGATTTCTTCATTATACGACATGAAAAGCGTACCTTAAATCATATATTTTTTGTGGATATGGGAGATATCCGCAGCAATTCTTGAGAGCAGCGGCAAGATATAGTATCTATGCTCGAGAAGCTTTTTAATGCAACCGTATTGCGTCTATGGTATGGCTAAAAAGAAAGCAAGCTCAAAGAAGGTCAGCCCGATCCCGAAAGGGTACCATACCGTGAGCCCCGGCATTGCCGTTCGCGACGCGGCCGATGCTCTCGTGTTTTACAAAAAAGGATTTGGCGCAAAGGAGAAGACCCGCATGCCCGGACCGGACGGCAAAATAATGCACGCCGAGATCATGATTGGCGACTCGCACATCATGGTTGGGGAGGAGAATCTCCAGATGGGCAACCCGTCACCGCAGTCCCTTAACGGAACTCCCGTAGGCTTGTATGTCTACGTTAGAGATGCTGACAAGGTCTTTAACCAGGCGGTAAACGCCGGCGCCACCGTGACAATGCCGGTGATGGACCAGTTCTGGGGCGACCGCGCGGGTCAGATAACGGACCCCTTCGGGCACAAGTGGTGGATCGCGACGCGCAAACGCAACCTTTCTTCAAAAGAGATGAAGAAGGCTGCAGAGGAATGGTTCGCCCAACAGGCAACGCAACAATAACACAAGCTTAAAATCACCTATCAGACGGCTGGTTACTGAAAAATGGGCAAGAGAACGCTGGTCCGTCGAAGAGGCCGGGGAGGCAAGCAATTCCGAGCGATCATTGTCGGCAAGATTGCACCTGCAAAATACCCTAATTTCAAGCTAGAAGATCATCACACCGGTAAGGTTGTGGATATTGTTCACGAAACAGGACGCGACGCGCCTCTGGCAAAGATACAATTTGACGACGGAAGGTATTCCTATGTTCCGGCTCCAAATGGCACCATTGTTGGAAGCACTATAGAAGCCGGCGCGGGTACAACTGCCAAGGCCGGCAATATCATGGCTTTGGAGTCAATCCCGGACGGCACCATTGTATGCAACATTGAAAAGAACGCCGGCGATGGAGGCAAGCTGATAAAGGCAGCCGGCTCATCAGCAGTCGTGTTTGCGCACGGCACTGAGGGCGTAACGATCAAGTTCCCATCAGGCAAGTTCCTCTTACTTAACCAGAAATGCAGAGCCATAGTTGGAGCGATCGCGGGCGCAGGCCGCAAGGAAAAACCATTCCTGAAAGCAGGAAATCGGGCAAAGTACATGAAGGCCCACGGCAGGCTCTATCCAACTGTCAGGGGCATCGCCCAGGCAGCTGTCTATCACCCACACGGAGGTGGGAGGCACCAGCACATCGGCCGCCAGTCGTCAGTCGGTAGGACAACTCCTCCGGGACGCAAGGTGGGCAACATTGCCCCGAGAAAGACCGGTAGGGGAAGGATAAAGGACCCCAACCAGCTTAAGTAGGCCTGACCTTTTTCTCCTTTTTATGGGAAATTGCGCGCAAAGGCTATATCTTATTCCCTCTTTTACGATTTTTACCAATGAAAGCGGAGCAGTTTTCAAAGAATGTGTTGTCGCTCGACCCCGAAATCAGGTTTGTGGGTGTGATGGAGAAATCCGGCCACCTCTATGCCGGCATCAGAAGGAGCGATACTGAAGAATACCTCAAGGGCAGGAGCCCCGAGATCAGCCTTGCCCAATCTGCCTACGTCGTAGATCTGAGAAAGATGTTTACACAGGAGCTCGGCAACCTAAGATCAGTGATTTACACCTATGACAAGGTCAAGCTGATCAGCATGCCGGTCAAGGAGCATGTGCTTGTCATCTCTACAGAACCAAGGGTTGATGCGGATCTTCTGGTTGAAAAAATTGTGAACTACATCAAGTCGATCGAAGATGAGCTTTCGCTCTACCCGCCAAGCAATGTCGTCAACGAGGAAAAGAAGGAGGCGCTGCGAAACCTGCACCACTCCGGGATTTCCGAAGATCTGATCGCAGAGCAGCTCGATCTTGACGTCAACACTGTCAAGATGCTCATCGCAGAAATAAGATAATCATCCAATCCCTTTGAATTTTTCAAGCGACTTCCACAGGTACCATGTGGCGATGCTGCAGTATGGCTTCCAGACCTGCGCGATGTCGCGCATGTCAGCCGGCGACGGCAGCTCCATAAGTGAGTAGGCTTTTTGCATAGCTTTTCGAAGGCCAAGGTCGCCGACGGGCAGCACGTCCTGCCTGCCAAGGCAAAAGATCAAAAACATTTCAGCGGTCCATGGACCAATGCCCTTTACCTGTACCAGTTGTTCGATTACCTGTTCATCAGGTAGTTTTGACAAAAGAGCAAGATTTAGCCGGCCATCTGACACGCGCGAGGCAAGGTCCTTGAGGTACTCTATCTTTCTTGCAGAAAGCCCGGCGGAGCGCAACTTGAAATCCTTAGTTCCCAGCAGCTGCGCTGGTCGGGGAAACTTGCCGTAGATCTCGACGAACCTACCGTAAATCGAATCTGCCGCGTTGCCGGCAAGTTGTTGATATATTATCGCCTCAACCAGAGACTGGAAAGGCTCCTTTCGGAGCTTGATTTCATATCCGCCGACCGACTTTATTATCGCTGCAAGCCGTGCGTCTGCAACCGCAAGGTGCTTTAGCACTTCTGTCGTTTCTTTTGCAACTCGCTTGGTCATTATTGTCGCCTATAGAGGAAGCGAGCCTAGCACTGCGTCAAAGTTGGCCCTTGTCTGGTCACGCTTGTACGTCTTTAACGCAAGAAGGGCTTTTTCCCTGTCAGCTTTTAATGTTTTCTTTACCCTGCCAGCAACGGCGCCATATAGAAATATGGACTGCGCGGCGGCAGTCACGTTGCTAGTCTTCCTATTAGTGCTTGCGCTTTCGAAGTCGATTATGCAGGGCCCATCCGACACTATGATGTGCCGGTTCAGACGGCTGAGCTCGCCGTGGTCAAGCCCGGCCCGGTCAAGGCCATAGCATTGCTCCAGCACCGACCGTGCCATCCTGCGCAACCTGTTTTTTGCGGCACCGCCTACCCAGTCGACGATGCTCTGACCGTCTACAAACTCCATCGCAATCAGGTTCTTTGTGTATCCTTCAAGGCGCGGGCCAGCGCCGGCACAGTTTGCTATTTTATGGAGACGTGCTTCTTCGTCCATCGTCTTTCTGTCAGCGTCTATCCTCCTAATCTTGAGGGCGCAGATCTTACCACCGATCTTTGCACGAAGCACGAGTCCGATACAGCCCTTGCCTGCGATGTGCGCACCGTTTACAATTGTCCTACCGCCTAGGGTGATTGACGTTATGCCAAGCGACTCCATCTCGGCTATGCGCTCTTTGTATTCGCTTTCTGAAAAGCGAGGATAAGATACGAGTGGCATAAGCTGAGACGAACCTATATCAAGCTCATCTGAAAATGAGACGTTCTGTTGAAACAACTTCTCCAATGGCTTCCTTCGCTACCCCTTTGAATTTCCTATCGGTGCCACTATAAATTTGGAGCTTCCCTGCAATCAGCTCTTTTGCGACTCCGCTGCTCTCCATATTGGCAAGAAGCGACCTGACGAATTTCCTTGCATCTGTTATCCTTCTGTCCACCAGCATTGCGATTCTCATCTCTTTATCAACCCATGTCATGAGTGCTTTTTTCCTGCTGGAAAGAAAGCTCGCAGTGTCATTTCTCCTGAAAACTTCGGGCCCCTTTTTCTTCATGTACGGCGCAAGCGTAAGAGATTCAAGAAGGAATGCAAGGGCTGCAGAATTC
>DASYSB010000049.1:0-8829 GCA_036003785.1 Nitrososphaera sp. | reverse complement strand
ATATTGAGGTACACTTGGAACGCAAGAAGCACCACAAACAGGACAAAAAGCCACTTTTGCGAGATATTTATCGAGCTCTTCGTCTTTTTGGGCGCTAACTTAGCGTTTGCCTCCGCGTGCTTGGCCAGCTTTATCATCATATAGCTAAATCCAAACGACAGCGGTACGAGCAATATCATGACTAGATAGAAAAATATCGGATCGATTACGAGTCTTTCTAGAAGTGCCTTGTCAAAGTTCGGATCAATGTAGAATCCCCAATACGTCGTAACTATGATCTGTGCAAGACTCGTGATACCAAGCGCAGTGATGATGGGCCTGTCCTTCCAGGAGAATTTCTTGTACTTGTCAATGAACGGGACGATCAAGAGCGCAAATATGAAGAGACCCGGCCAAGCAACGCCTGTAACGAATTTGTCGTACATCGTGCGTAGGAACGCGTAGAGCCCTGTCAGGTACCACTCTGGCACTGTAATGCCGGGAGGTGTGTTGGGATCAAACTTCAAACCGAGGCCTACTGGAAACACTCCGCCCGTCAACATGATTGCGCCAGATATTGCCATGACCATTGGCACGTCAAAAACCAGGTATCTAGGCATATGGACTACCATGAGGCCAAGGAGGGCTATTGGCAGCATGAATACATGGAACGTGTAGAATCTCAGGATGAAATCGTGAAATCCGGCACCAAAGAATGCCTCTCTCATCTGAGGTCCCATTATCGGTATAGAGTTGGTTAACGAGGCCGCAATGGAAATCGCAAGCTCGGCACGCTCGCTAAAGATGATATCATAGCCAGTGAATGCCTCGAGGATTGTCAAGACGCCGATCACTACACCCGTTACCCACAATATTTCATTTCTGATCTTGTAGCGCCCACTAAAGTACTGGTAATACATGTGCAGAAGCGCCATCATTACCATCGCATTTGACGCGTGATAATGGATATTACGCATGTGGAAGCCGTACGGAATTGTGTCATTGATCATCTTGACGCTGTCCCACGCTCTTGTGAGTATTGGCTCATACCACAACATGAGCAATGCGCCGGTTATGCCGAGAATAATGAATAGAACAAACGTAAGCATGCCAAGGAAGCCAAGCGGGCTAACAAACCTTCCGGGGAAGGTAAACTTCATGCCCATGAATATAGTTCGGTCTACGCCGGCATACATCCACCGAATGAACCTTACGAAGCTATTTTCGTATGTTAATGTAGCACCCATATCAAATTACTCCATCAAGTCTTAAGGTAGCGTCCAAATCCCACTACCCCGTTCTTATCAGGACTCCATACCGGAGGCAGTATTGACAGATCGCCGTTCGATTCCACTTCTATATCTAGCCTTGGAAGGACGTTTGAAGGCGGCCCCTGCAGAGATGCCGGGCCTGCGAAAGCCTTACCTGTAAATGGATCGTACATGCTGCCGTGGCAGGGGCATTCGCCTCTCTTTCTGCCCTCCTGGGGCCAGTACTTCCAAAGGCACCAAAGGTGAAGGCATATCATGCTGTATATGCGAAAAGCAGAAGCGTCATTTTTATCGCCACCAAGCTCTGGTGGCAGACGTATGAACTGCCAAGTCTTGAATGATTCGGTATTCAAGACTTCATCCTCGGACTTGGGATATATGATTACTTGCGATGAGTTAACATCAATGTTCTTGACATTGGCAATCGTGCCATCTTTAAGTACAACCTTGACCTTCTGAGCAACGTTGCTTGCGGGGTTTGGCAGGAACTTCCCCCAGTCGACAAAAGGCGCGAACGTCATGACAGTACCGGCGGCCGCCATCAATTTCAGAAAGTCGCGCCGGGATACCTTTCCTCCCGCTACCGGAGGAGTTTGCGCCATACTCATGGAAAAGGACTCGTCGATAATTAATAAATCTTTGGAAATTAGGGTTGGCACGAGAACAAAGGCATTTGCAGCCAAGGCTGAAAATTCGCCGGGAATTCATATAACAATTGGTCCAAACGTTTGGACAAAATTTTATAAATGCTTTTCAGCAATCTGTTCAAGCCACTCCGTGCCGTCCAACTTGGCGTATTTGAGGTAGGCGCAGGCTCTGTCAGCACCAGTAACCTTGGCGTTCTGCAGGTTTGCTTCAACGAAGATGGTCCGAAACATATCACTTCCTGTCAAGTCAGCGTTCTGCAGGTTTGCCCACATCAAGTTCGTTTTTGCCAGGTTGGCGCTTTTAAGGCGCGCTTCTTTCATTTCAGCATACATCAAGAGTGCTCCAGTCAGGTCGGCACTTTCAAAATTTGTACCATTCAGGCTTGCCTGCACTAGATTGGCGCCGGCCAGCTTTGCGTGTGAAAAATTTGCCCTGTCTGCAATGACCCCGTTCAGGTACGCACTCGAGATATTTTTGCCAGAAAGGTCCTTTCCGGTAAAGTCCAGCTTGACTATCAGGTTCTTCATCCTCCAGTTATTGAACTCTTGAATTCTACCTTGGTCCAGGAGGCTAAAGCCTTCTTCCGACACGCCTGTTCATTTCTGTCTCTCATATATATGTCAACTATGGATTTCCCACGGGTTGATTCCCTTCTGGAACCGTAGCGCGTCCACAAGGCCTTCAGCGTAGCCGATACTTAGCACAGCCAGCTCGAACTTGGTTTGGCGCAGGAACCGCTCGGCATCTGCGATGTAGTATTCTGCGTTGTCCAGCACTTCATACATGCCTTTGCTGCCCGCGTCCTGCCTGATAACGGCGCGCATCTGTTGCACCGCTTGCTTTGCCTTTGGCGCGTACCGCTCGACCATCTGTACCGAAATTCGTTTGACGGTTTGCGAATTGTCGACCGGGCCATCAATGTTTACCGTCAGAGCCGCGATTGCTTCGGCTTCGGTAAAGTGCAAAGACCCTGTGACTATCACAGAATGGGGACCGGCGCCAAAATCGATCTTGGCGAGCGATCTTACCTTGCCTGACGTGATCCTCTGGTCTGAAATGCCCACTCTTGAGGCGACCACAGCAAACGTGTTTTCAGAAAAGATCTGATGCTTTTGGTCATGCTCCACATCAAGCAGCATCTTGAATAGCGAAACAGGATCAAGAAAGAACGGCTCCTTGCTTTCGTCACGGCTGTACTCTGTCAAGATGAGCGTGTGATTGCCGGCAAGGAGGTTTTCAAAAATGGTATTGTAGACACTAACTGCAGACTGGGGTTCTGACATCATTGTAACCATCCTGCCAAACTTGTAAACATGGAGGCCCGCTTCGCCCATTATGGAGGCGAGGCCTGACGCAGCATGCAGCACTGCGGTCTCGATCGAGTTTCTGGCCGCCCTCGAACGAAGCTCGCCATGGGTCGTCGCGATAAGCGGGTCGCCATAAGTTACAAGCGCAACTTGCCTTGTCTTGGCAGCTTCTAAGATTTCCCTGCCATCCTCTACAAACCACCTCTGAACTGATCTTACCTCTTTCGCAAGGATAGAGTTCAAAGCCTGAAGGTCACCGTCAGAAAGGGCACTCGTGAATCTTTCGACGTAAACCAAGTCGCATTTCTTCAAGGTATCAATCGCGGCAAAGCTGAGGCCGCGATAGCCGCTGATGCCAGTACCTACAAACCATAGCATGGAAAGGGGAACGGCCGACGCCTATATGTTGGCATCGCTACCCCCTTTGCTTTTTCAAATGATGAAGGCGCGAAAGGTGGAAAAGAGCCCTTTCGTACACTTCAATACTTGCCACGTACTCGGCGATGTTTACCCGCTCGTCTATGGTGTGAGACGCATGGGGGTCGCCTGGCCCGTAGGTGATGACAGGTATCTTAAAGCTATGGCCAAGCACATTCATGTCGCCTGTGCCTGTCTTGCGCAAAAGCATCGGTCTCTTGTTGCGCACATCAAGCACTGCAAGCAAAAGAGCCCTGACGAGCGGCGACGTATGGTCGGCTTCGAAAGGTTCAGTCTTATCCTCTATTCTGTAGGTGGCCTTGATGCTTTTTTCTGAAGCGACTTTTGTAATGACCGAATCCACCATAGACAGCACGTTGTCGCAGGACGTTATCGTTGGCACCCTGATGTCTATCGTTATCTTGCACTTTTGAGGCGTGACGTTATGGCTCGAGCCGCCAGTTATCTCGGTAAGGCTGCAGCTTATGGACTTGGCCTTGTTATCTGCCGTACCAACACGTTCTATCTCTGCCTTGATCGCCCTCCAAAAGTCGTACATTTCTTCAATCGAATTCTTTGCAAGCCACGGCGCGCTTGCGTGTGCGCTCTTGCCCACGTCGCATGCAAGCCTGATTGCAAGCCTGCCCTTATACGCAACAGTAATGTTTTCCACGCCGGAAGGCTCGCCAAACACCGCATAATCTACGCCCAGCTTGCTCTTTACCAGCTGCTTTACTCCTGTAGCGTTGCCTTCTTCGTCGACCACGCCCGCAAATATGACCGTGCCACTCTGCTTCGGAAATTCAGACGCCGCCAAGAGCATTGCTATCAGGGGTGCCTTTGCATCAGAAGCTCCCCGCCCGTAGATATGGCTCTCTTCTATCCTGACAGGGACTTGGCCGGGTACGGTATCCATGTGGCCGCATAACAATATGCGGGGCTCGCCTGTTCCCTTGGTTGCAATGATGTTGCCTACGTTATCGATGTTGACCTGCTCAAAGCCAAGCTCGTTCAAGCATTTGTCCTTTATCATGTTGGCCAGGGCGGCTTCTGATCTGGAAGGTGTGTAAAGCTCCAGCGCTTTTTTTAACAATTCTACCGCGTAACTTGGCGAAACCAATTGCTTACTTTCCTTGCCCTAGTGCGTAGTCAACCATCAATCCGGGAATATCAACCCCTGTAACCCGGACGGTATTCTTAAATTCAGTGGTATTATTGACCTCGTGTACCATGAGTCCGTCGTTCTTGCTCTCCATTAAGTCAACTCCTACTATTTGGCCCCCTAGCGCTCGCGTGGCCTTTAGACAAATGTCTTCAAGCTCATTTGTCACGGGGCAGACCTCCGCGTGGCCCCCCAGCGCCATGTTGGTCTTCCACTCGCCTTCTCCGGAGTAGCGATATATCGCAGCCACCACCCTATCGCCAACTACTATTGCCCTGATGTCCCGCGGCGGGCGCTCAACAAACTCTTCGAAGTAATAGACTTGGTATATCGGAAACATATGC
Source organism: Nitrososphaera sp. (assembly GCA_036003785.1). Taxonomy (GTDB): domain Archaea; phylum Thermoproteota; class Nitrososphaeria; order Nitrososphaerales; family Nitrososphaeraceae; genus Nitrososphaera. Next base: position 3,701 of record DASYSB010000049.1, on the reverse strand, counting down.
TCTCTGTCTTCAATCACCGCCCTCGCTGCCTCCTTATCGCGTAAGAGCGCAATGAGCCTGCCCCAGCTTCCGACAGTGGGCTTGATTACTGCAGGGTAGCCAAACTCTTCAAGCGCTGCCATCGCTGATTCTTCTGAAAACGCCGCTACCGCCTTTGGCGTCCGAACACCCGCCTTTTCAAGCTCCATGTGAGCATACATCTTGTTTCCGCACAGTATAGCTGCATGTAACGAATTGATTACGAGTGCACCCAATCCTTCCAGCGCTGCGGTAGAGTGGATGTTCTTGAAGTAGCTGACGCTGCGCTGGAGCACCACATGCTCCTTATATTTTGAACTCTTGTCATTCAGGTCTACAACAAGGTTCTTGCAGTCAAGATTTTCAACGTTGACACCTTTCTTTTTAGCAGCTTCGTAGAGGGTTTTCTCCTCCCACCTGATGTTGTCGTAGAGGATTATAAGAGAATTGCCGGAAAAATTTGATGACGACTGATTGGCCTTTTCCTGCCTCACTGACCCCAGTCCTCGCCGACAACCTGCGCCGGTTTTATGCCAAATCCTTCTCCAGACTTTACAAGCTCGTAGCTTGCGCCGCAGTCGGGGCAGGTTACGATCTCGCCCTCTATCGAGTCGGAAGGTATCTTGATCTCTGCATCACATTCTGGACACTTAACAACCATGTCATTCTACTCCTTTGATGGGTTTATTTTTACAGCGGCGTCATTAAGTATCTTTCTCTCCAACCTGTCGTCCAGATACAGTTCCAGTATGTCACCCATGCGAAGTTCCTTCAGGCCATGGGCCAGCGCCTCCGCCTCATGCTTGCCAGTCTCTAGCCCGAGCAATGAAAGCAGGTATGCCGCCCCGTTCTTGCCTGCGAGCTCGCCAAATACGATCTTGCGTCTGTTGCCAACCATTTTTGGTTCTATTATTTCGTATGCAGCGGGATTGCGCAGAATAGCTGCAAGGTGCGTGCCAGCTTTGTGCTTGTAGGCGCTGTCACCAACAATCGGCTTGGACTCGGGCACTGGCATGCTGACGTATTCTGCTATAGTCTTTGACAGGTCTTTCAGCATATGGAGCCGATGGTCGTTGTTTGAATTGTAGACAAGCATGAGCGCAACAGCTGTTTCAGCCAAGCTCGGGATTCCAGTGCGCTCGCCAAACCCATCGATAGTTGTATGAATTTGATCAGCTCCTGCCTCGCATCCTGCCAGAGCGTTTGCAAGCGCAAGCCCCAGATCGTTGTGGCAGTGGACGTCAAGCGACGTTCTTGAAGTGTCGATGCTGTCGCGCACCATTTTTACTAAATTGTACATGCCACGCGGCCGCATGATGCCGACAGTGTCGGGTATGCTTATCCTTTCGATGCCTCGCTTGTTCATCTCCTTGCACATCTCGAGAAGGAACGCCGGATCCGTCCTGCTGGCGTCTTCCATCGTAAATCTAGACTTTAGACCATGTGACTTGATATAGTCAGCGACTTCTAAGGCCCGCGCCTTGGCCTCCTCGCGTGTGATCTTCAGTTTTGTTGATATGTGAATGTCGGAAATACCCATGTAGGTTGCGACCCATGTCGCGCCGCAATCAATCGCAATGTCGACATCGGACCTAATCGCTCTGGTATGCGCGACAATATCGGCGCGAAGCCCCTGCTTGATTATAGTCTTGGTCGCTTGAGCATGATCTGAAGACACCACTGGACTTATCTCTATTTGGTCGACTCCGAACGAGTCAAGCATCCACGCGATCTGGATCCTCTGCTTTATCGTGAACGATACCCCTGGGTGCTGCTCACCCTCCCTCAACGTGCTGTCTAGGATCCTTATTCTCCTCTTCTGGCCGGTTTCGCCCATCCAGTTGTAGTGGTGCGCATAGTAGTTTGGATCGTCTGATTTTAGCGACATTTGCTGCGATAATTAACTGCTTTCGGATGTGATATAAACCTTATCGCAACTAAAATAGCGAGTTCCAGCGCCTTTTTTCGCTCCAAGCGCCATTAAGCAGGCAAAAACACACGCATTTCGGTGAACTTCCTCAAAAGGAGACGATAACAGTCACAATTGTAGGTATTTCATAGCGGTCCTGCCAAGATTGTCGAATGAGCCTTGGACCAGCATGGTCCGCCTCTGGATTCCAATCTTGTAGTTTGACACTCCTTGTGATAGAGATTTTATCATTTCTTCCTGCTCCTGCAGGTTGGGCGAACCCACTGATTTTCGCGTTTGCAATGACTTTTCAGGCGTCATATCTTTGATTATTTTCATCAGCTCATCTGGCTTGACATTCAGTTTTTGCGCCTTCAGAACGGAAGCAATATCCGACAATTGTAATTTGGCAAGCGGTAAATTATTCTTGCTTGCGGCTTTGTCAACAAGAGCACCCACAAGATAGTGGGCAACCCGAAATGACATCTTCTTTTTCATCAGCATCTGCTCCGCAATGTCCAGCGCGATTGCATAACTGGTGCTTGCAGCTTGACGCATTTTTTCCTTGTTAACTTTGAGCGACCTGACAGCGCCGTCGATTACCTTGATTGCGTCGTGTGTGGTGGCAGACGCGCCAAGTAGCGGAGGCTTGATGTCCTGCAAATCCCTGCTGTAACCGGATGGAAGCGCCTTGACTATGCCTAACATTGATACAAGATTGCTGGTCACGATCGCTGCCTTGGCCCTTATGAGTTCCAGGGGATCGGGGTTTTTCTTTTGAGGCATTGCACTTGACGTTGAACTGTATCGGTCGGCGAGCTCGATGTAGCCAAATTCTGTAGTCGACCAGATTATGAAATCTTCAGCTATTCTGCCAAGAGTGCTGGTCATGATTGCTAGTGTCGCGGCGTATTCAAGAAATGCATCGCGCGAGCTGGTCGCGTCTATCGAATTCCTTACGATGCTGTCAAAGCCAAGCAAGATGGCAGTCTTTTTCCTATCTATGGTGATGCTCGAACCTCCTATGGCACACGCGCCGAGGGGCGACTGGTTCACCCGTTGATAGACAAGATACAGCCGCTCCATGTCGCGCATAAGAGCATAGGCGTAAGAGAGCAAAAAGTGTGAGAACGTTCCTATTTGCGCCTGCTGCAAATGAGTATACATCGGCATGGGACTTTGCTTGCTCTCTTTGGCTCTCTGTACTAGTCCCTCTATCAGACTCGCGAGCACGGCGCAAATGTCGTTGATGTCGTCGCGTATCTTCATCCTGATGTCAAGTACAACTTGGTCATTCCTTGATCGGGCAGTGTGCATTTTGCCCCCTGCGTCCATGCCTGCCTTCTTTATCACAAACGCCTCAAGCGCTTCATGAATGTCCTCGAACCCCTCAGTCTCGATCTTGTCCGGGCTATTTTTTGCTTCTTCAAGTGCCGATAATATTTTTTTCAGTTCGTCGGAAGTGAGGTGCCCCATTTCGTGAAGCATTATCGAGTGCGCCTCGCTCCCAAGAATGTCGTAGTAGAGTATGGACTGGTCGTGCTCCATCGAAGAGAGAAATCTGAGCACATGGTCGTCCAGTTTGCCCTTGTGCCGGGACCGGTACATCAAGTGTGCACCGTGGGCGCTTTATTTTAAGATTATACATTAGCTAACTCCAGTTCATCCTTTTGTTAATGGGTACTAGCTTGTTCACTGTTATACCATTTAGCAATGCATTGTCCATGGAATCTGCGCTTGCAGAGTCAACACGATTAATAGAATATCCCGCGGA
>DASYSB010000048.1:0-21676 GCA_036003785.1 Nitrososphaera sp. | reverse complement strand
ATCTAGACTCGTCAGGGACGCCGATTACGACAACGTCTGCATCTTCTATTCTGTTTGTATTGGAGCGCTGAAGCCGAACCACGGATAGCGATCACTTGCAGCCTACTTTTAACCCTAACCAGCTTATGACCAATAAGATTTTATTGAAAAGAATGCTGCCTACCCTCACCATGTCTAGCATGAAGTACATTCAGCTTGAGCCGCAGGGCGATATTGCAATAGTGAGGATAAACCGGCCGGAGGCGCTGAACGCCATGAATGTGGACGTGATAGCCGAGCTTTCAAAGACAGTCGACATTCTTGCATCTGACAATAGCATCAAGGTCGTAATCATCACTGGAGCCGGCGAGCGCTCTTTCTGTGCTGGCGCAGACATTTCATATATGGTCAATATCGACCCTATGCAAGCAGAAAGGTACGCGACTTCTGCGCAGGGCGTGATAAACAAAATAGAGCGGCTAGAGAAGCCTGTGATCGCTGCTGTGAACGGTTTTGCGCTTGGCGGCGGCTGCGAACTGGCAATGGCGTGCGACATACGCATCGCTTCAAACAACGCCAAGATAGGGCAGCCTGAAGTTACAATAGGCATTCCGCCTGGATGGGGCGGAACGCAGCGTCTCTTGCGTCTCGTAGGGCCGGCAAAGGCAAAAGAGATGATATTCACCGGTAAAATGGTAACAGCGGACGAAGCTCATCAGATCGGGCTTGTCAACAAGGTTGTTAGCCTTGGGCCGGACGATGGAGTGCCTTCAGAGGTAAAAGACGATCCTGCAAAAGAAAAGGAAAGGAGTGTGGAAGTGGCCAAAATATTGAACAGGAAGTTGATGGACGACTGCTTGGCGCTCGCAAGAGAGATAACAAGGAACAGCTTTGTCGCAGTCAAGGTGAGCAAGATGTTGATAAATAGAGGAATGGACTCAGACCTCGAAACAGGCTTGAGGCTAGAGATCTATGGCTGGGCGCTCTGCTTTGCTCATGAAGATAGGCAGAAAATGATGTCTGCATTTCTTAATAAAGGCAAAAAATAATTACACTAAACGGGCGCCAGTGCTTGGCCGGCAGGCATACGTCCTGCTCTTTACGTTGACCTTCTCAAAACCTTTTGCCATCGCGGCGGCCACTTTATTTGCATTCTTGCCGGTTTTCAGGAAAGCAATGATTGAAGGTCCGGCCCCACTTATCGTGACTGCTAGTGCGCCTGCCAAAATCGCGTTCTGCTTCACACCATCGTAGCCAGGGATCAGATGTTTTCTTGCCGGCTCGACAATAACATCATCTATGCCCGCCGCTATCAATTCTATGTCCCTTAGCGCAAACCCTGCAACGATAGTGGCTGCTCCGGATACGTTGTAGACCACGCTTTTTAGCGGCACCTCCTTTGGAAGGACGCTCCTTGCGACTTCAGTCTTTTTCTCCGGCACATGCATGGAAATGGGCACGGCCACGACAAGAAACAAGTCTCTTGGCGGCTCGATGCTGATGAACCGCCCTTCGCGCCCGGATATCACGAAGCCTCCAAGCAAAGAAGCAGAGACGTTATCGTAGTGCTTTGTGCCTGCGCTAGCAATCTCGCCTTCAGCCGCGTACTCCACCAGACTGTTCTTGTCAATCTTTAGATTGTAAAGCGCATTGAATGCCATTGCAGCCGCCGCTGCCGAAGCAGCGCTACTCCCGATGCCATAGCCGGCCGGTACGCCCTTTGTAACGTGAATCTCGATATCATCGTTGATGCGGAAGTCGCACATCAACTTCTTTACCACGATCCCTGCAGAGTTAGATTCTGCTGTTGCTGGCATTGCCACATCGTTGCTCTTGATCGTTATTTTCCCGCTGCCTGCCGCCCGGGTTATTCTGACGGTGTCTTTCAGGGCGTCAAGAGCAAGGCCAAACACGTCATACCCTGGGCCTAGATTTGCAGTGGAGCAGGGTGCAACCGCAGTCCGAGACTTCACAACCATGCTAGCCGTCCTCTCCCAGATTAAGGGTTCGCGCAAGCGCGGCTGTAAGGTTATCAATGCCATTCATCGTTACGCTCGAAACCGCAACAAGGCCTTGGGCAAAGCCCCCCTTGCTCATGCTCCGCGCTAGGTCTTTGCTGAGAAGCGAATACTCAGTGTCCTTATCGCCCTCAAGGGCGTGTTCTAGCGCCGTGTGTGAGCCGGCCCAGTCCATGATGCTTTTCAGATTGTCGATTACAAGGTCGCGCTTTGTAAGCACGTTTATTTGCGCAGTTTTCAACCGCAACTTGACAGACGACGCAAGCAGCGATATCGACACAAAGTTGATCGGGGACGAGACAAGCATTCCATCAAACGCAAATATTGTGGTCTTGTTGTCTGCATGCAGATTTGCAGCAAAGTACGGCCCGCTTGCCCTAAACGCGAACAGTTCTATCTGGCCCGGCGTGTCGACGATAACATAATCTGGATTCAGTCCGTCAACCTCTTTTTGAATCTCGTCCATCTTGGTCGCGATCATGTCGCTTGCCATGACCAGTGAACCATTGGGGCCGAGGCCGTAGCTTTCCATCAGTGTCGCGATGTCGATGTAGTTGCGGACATCGACGTCGGGGTCGTAGGGCAGGCTGATTGCACCGGGATCGAGGTTCAAAGCTATCGGGTACGCCTTACCGTCCCTATACCAATCGAGCAGCCTTGAAGTAAGAAGCGATTTTCCAGCCCCCGCCGTGCCCGTGATAAATATCGCGTTCACTGTCATCAAAGGAGCATGGGCTGGCGTATATCTGCTTTACACTATTATAGTACCGCGCCGCATGAAAGGCAGTCATAATAATTGAACTGGCGACTTGTTGCCATTCCTGTAAGCGTATTGCCCTTCATTATACTTTTCATTACTACCAAGGTCTCGCCGCAGGATGTCTTTGCTGTGGGGCTCGTGCCATTTGCGGCATCGGCCGCAGCAGAAATTGCTAGGTTCATGCTCCAGGCTGCGCGCTTCAAGTACTTCATCAAGCGTTTTATCGGCTACGACGTCAGCTCTACCGCCAAAACCATCTCGGCAAGGTTGGCGGGTGAGTTCGTAACGCAGACCACTCCATCGTATGTCGGAGGAGAATTCGTGAGGATAGCGTGGTTGTCAAGGCACGGTGTTCCACCCGGGAAGGCCGCATGGGTGGCGACCATGGAAATCATTGCAGATGTCTTTGTGGGCTCGATGCTTGCGTTTATTGCTGGCGCATTTGCTATCTCTAAGGGCGGGAGTGTAGCCGGCATCGGGATCATTTTGGTGACGATCCCAACATTCGCAGTGTGGCTTGCTGTTGTACTGTTTTCGGCAAAGCGCAACTTGCGGCTGCCTTCGTTTTCGCAGAGAATAGCGGAGAAATTCATGCAAAAAGAAAAGGCCGAAAACTTCATCAATACTGCAAATACTGCAATAGCTGACCTGTGCAAGATGAGCCGGGAAAATTTCAATTCAAAAAAGGCCATTAGGACATTTGCGATTGGAATGGCGATAACCTTTGTAGCATTTGTCTTTCATGGGATATCCTTCATGGTTCTGGCAAACACTGCAGAGAATATTGGTTTTTTTGATTCTTTCATGGCTACTTCGGCGTCAACCGCAGTGGCAAGCCTACCGATAACTATAGGTGGATCTGGCCTTGCAGAGCTCGGGATCTGGGCGTACATTTCGAACCTCAGCGGGATACCAGCGCTAGGCGACGTAGTGGGTGACCCTAGGCTGACCGTGATAATTGCATGGCGCATTGCGACGTATCATGTTCCACTGGTTATCATGTGGGTCGCCATAATGCGGCTTGCATTGGGCAAGGTTTCAGCCACGAGCCTCGGTCAGCCGACCACCGGGGACGGTCCACCTAATGACAAGCCGGAAGATGGCAGCGGCGCGACAAAATAGAAATGCGAGCACTGTGCAAAGAATACATGAAATTCGCAGGCAAAGTAATCGCCATCACGGGAGCTTCTTCAGGCATTGGGAGGCAAGCCGCGGTTGATTTTGCAAGGCACGGTGCAGGGCATGTCATCCTTGTCTCAAGGTCTGAGCAAAAGTTGTCTAAGCTGGCCGGCGAAATATCAAGTATCTCGCCTGGCTGCAGCTCTGTCCCGTATGTGTGCGACGTATCAGACAAAGCACAGGTGCTCAGGATGGGAAGAGATGTCATTGACCGGTTTGATCATGTGGACGTGCTCGTAAACAACGCCGGCTTTGCCGTTTTCAAGAGCGTCAAGGATCTGAGCATTGAAGAGATAGAGTCCATGACTGCGACGAACTATCACGGCATGGTCTACTGCATTAAGGTCTTCCTTGATTCAATGCTGGCAAGAAGATCCGGACACATCGTAAATGTCGCGTCGCTCGCGGCAAGCTTTGGAGTCGCCGGCCTCTCAGCATACTGTGCAAGCAAATTTGCAATTCTTGGATTTTCGGAGTCGCTCTACCACGAACTTGCCAAGACGGGCGTGCACGTGACGGTGGTGAGCCCTATTGCAGTTAGGACTAACTTTTTCGATCACGAGTCGTTTGGTGGCAAGATGGCAAACTATACCGGCTATGCGCTGGACCCGAAATCAGTGTCAAAGGCGATACTGGCGGCTGCCAATTCGCCGCGCCTAGAAATAACAGTCCCGTTCTATGCAAGAGGGGCTGTGTGGTTCAAGCACACATTGCCCTATGTCGTGCAACCAATAGTGGGAGCAGTATCGCGCAGCCAGATGCAATAACTACTCGTCGTCACCTTCTTCCTCTGATGAGTCAGACGATGCTGCAGGCAGGTCTGACTCGACGTCCATCAGCTGGAGTTCCTGCAGTTCAAAACGATAAACCGCCTTCATGTCGAGGCCAAACTTGGTCTGGAGAAGCTCGACTACCTTATCGCTCAGGGGCGCAGTAAACACCTTTACCTTGAAATCGTATACAAAGCCCTTCATGAAATCGGATGTCTTCATTGACTTGGGGACGTCAAGGCCCTCAACGATCGTCCTCCCGTCAGGCACCGGCTCGTACACCTGTATGTCGACCTTGAACTCGCTCTCGTAAATGTCGAGGATGTATCCCGTCCTTGCAATTGTTTCTGGCTCGCCAAACTGGGCAGATTTTATCTCGTCCTCTGCCCACTTCGGAAGCCCCTCCTCCTGAGAGCCGCCTTCACTTTTCGCTGCCTTCGTCCTTCCCATTCTATCTCTAGCGTGTATGGATTGGATTTAATATGTTTTCCAATTTAGTTCTATTAGCAGTGAACGCACGTCTATAAAATATTACCACTTGGTTATTCAATTATGACATTTCAGTTTAACGCCGTTTCCTCTGACCACTTACCATGACGAGCTTCAGCACCAACTGGGTAAAAGACAATACGCCGAATATGTCCGAGAAGATCAAGGAGAATATTGGTCCTCAGCAACCACTGAAACCAAGAATCGAGCTTGCCAAAAACAAGATACAAGCACAGAACCAAAAGCTAGAGACCATTCTGGAAAAATTACGAGGCAAGGAAAAGTCACTCTTCAACCAAGTAGTTTCCGCACTTCAGAAACATGACACTCAACACGGCAAAATGCTATCGAACGAGATCGCACAAGTGAGAAAAACGACCAAGATGATCTCGCAGTTAAAGATGGCATTGGAACAGATACAGCTAAGGCTGGAATCGACTATCGACCTTGGAGACGTGATGGTCGCAATCGGTCCGGCGATGGGCGCGCTGACGAGAGTAAGGTCAGGGCTTTCAGGCGTCATGCCAGAAGTAGACAGGGAACTGGGAGAGATCAACGGAGTGTTCAGCGACATCATGATGAGCGCAGGAACCATGGGAAATACCTCGTTTGCCTTCGACGCAAGCGGCGAAGAAGTCGACAAGATACTGGCAGAGGCAGGCGCAGTGGCCGAGCAGAGAATGAACGAAAACTTCCCAGACGTACCTATAGGGTCTTCAAGCGGCGCCAGGGCAGGAACGACTAGCGAGAACGCACAGTTCTAATCGTCTTCCTACTTTTCCTTTTTTTCATTCTTGCAAGAATTATCTTACAGTTACAGATTTTGCCAGGTTTCTAGGATAGTCGGGGTCCGCTTTCTTGGAAAGCGCAAGCTGGTAGGCCAGTATTTGCAATGGTATCACTTCGACTATCGGATAGTACGCCTCTTCCTTAAGGTGAGGTATCTCAATCCAGTAGTCATAGACATCATCCTTGCTGTCCGAAATGCCGATGACACTCGCACCCCTTGCCTTTATTTCGTGCGCGTTTGCAATCGTGTCGATGAACGTCGCGTCGTGCGGGTTTATCATGATGACAAACGTGTTCTTTTCCATCAGCGCAAGCGGTCCGTGTTTCAGCTCACCGGCTGCAATTCCTTCAGCATGCACATAAGCAAGCTCTTTGAGCTTGAGTGCCCCTTCGAGCGCGATCGGGTAGTGGAGAGATCGTCCGAGCAGATAAATGTCAGACGCGTCCTTCATCTGCTCTGCAACCTTCATGACGCTTTCCTGGTTGGCGACAATGTTCTCAACTGCTACTGCAAACTCGGCCTTTTCTGTCTCTAGGCAGTTCTTGCAAAGCCTGTCGGTGATGTTGTAGATTAGTGCCAATTGCCCTGTAAAGCTCTTTGTCGCTGCGACGCCTATCTCAGGCCCGCAGTTTGTTGACAGGCATGCGTCGCTTATTCTTGCAAGCGATGATGTTGTGACATTCACTATTGACAGTACCTTGGATCCCTGGTTCCTTGCGAGCCTTACAGTATCTAACACGTCCGCAGTTTCGCCACTCTGGGAAATCGCCATAAGCACGGAATTGCGGTCCATCGACGCAAGTGCGAACTGCGACTCGCTTGACACCACAGTCTCTGCCCTCATCTTGCCAAAACGTGCCAGCATGTGTTTGAAAATCAGGGCAGAATGATAGCTGGTGCCACTGCCTGTGATGTAAATGTCCTTTGCATTGGCAAGAATGTTGCAGAACTTGTTCATCACTGCCTCATCTTGCCTACCAGCGTGCACCACCGTGAGCTTCTGCTCGTTTATCTCCTTGAGCGTATAATGCGCGTACTTGCCCTTGTCAATGTCGGCCAGCTCCCACGCGACCTGTGTGATTGGGTGCGCGATCGGCTTGCCTTCAAAGTCAAATATCTCCAGCTTTGAATTATCGACTATGCAGATGTCTCCGTTTTCAAGAAATATCGCCTTGTCGGTGTATCCAAGAAAGCCAAGTACGTCGCTTGAAACAAAATAACCGTCGTTTGCAACGCCTATAACCAGAGGCTCTTCGTACCTCGCCCCGCAGATCGTGCCGTCCTGAAACACAGCAACAAAGGCGAAGTTACCCCTTAACTTCTTGCAGGTCTCAATCGTTGCCTCTTTAACTCCCTTGCTATAGTGACTCTCCAACAGGTGGGCGATCACTTCACTGTCGGTTTCACTTGCAAAGGTGTGGCCCGCGGAAATCAGCTCTTCCTTCAGCTCCTTGTAATTTTCTATAATGCCGTTGTGGACAACCGCGATGTCGTTCTTGCAAGCAGAATGGGGGTGGGCATTCTTGTCTGTCACGCCACCATGCGTTGCCCAGCGCGTGTGCCCGATGCCGATCTTGCCTGCCATCTGATCAATGTTCAGGTTCTTGTTAACTTCTACGACCTTGCCAATTCCCTTACGTACAAGGATGCTACCGCTATCAAAGGTGGCGACACCGACACTATCGTAGCCTCTGTATTCCATTCGCTTTAGGCTGTCGACCAGTATTGGGGCTGCGGAGTTCTTGCCCTTGTACCCGATTATGGAACACATCCAAACATTTCAATGTCTTCGTGCTTAAAACTACCATTAAATTATGAAACATACCCTTATACGATATTTTATAATGGGCTATGCACGCTCAACAAAATGTAATTTTATACCGCTACATAATATTATATAGTGGTATATGATATTGAATAAGCATTGGAAAAAAGCCTTTTTTCAGACAAAGATGGGGAGCTTTCAACCAAAAAGATCGTGGTATTTAGGGACGTAGAGCGGATGCGCGTCCTTTCGAACCCTGTGGCGTGGCGAATAATGGAATTACTTTCTAAGGGGCCAAAGTACCCTGCACAAATCGCAAAGGAATTAAAGATTTACGAGCAGAGTGCCTATTACTACATCCGCAAGCTCGTCGGCATCGGCGCTATCGAAGAAGTCGGAAAAAACTTTGTCAGGGGCGGCACCGCCCGGCTATATCGGGCCTCAAGCCCGTCGTTTGGTCTCGAGATGGACTGGGGTGAAACAAAACTTGGGTCCACGCCGGCAGGCGGCCACTCCAGCGCGTCGAAATTCTTTGAAAACTTTGTTGCAGGCAAGGAGTTCAAAGGACTCTTGGTGGTGGGCGCGCCCGACCCGCACGGCCCGTACAAGTCGTCTGCGAGAGACGGACACTACGCTGTGCATCTCGCATTCTTCCTAGGACACATCACCCATGCGATTCCTTCGGAATTCATAGTGAAGCTGGATGTCGATGCCAAAGCGGAAAAGATGCTGACGGGGAACAACCTGATCTCGATCGGAGGCCCGGGGACGAACATAGTCACTGCGGAATTCAACCGGTATTTGCCGGTAAGGTTTGATGAAAAAAACTTTTGGTCCGGCCTTGTCGACGGGTCTGGCAAGCGGTATAGCCTCGATAACCACGGCCTTATTTCAAAGATAAAGAACCCGTATGACAGCAACTCGAACATCGTAGTGGTCGCCGGCCTGCGTTCGGCGGGGACAAAATCCGCGGTGATTGCGCTTACGAACTATAGCGAAGAAGTGCTGAAAAAGTACAACGGGCAAGAGGATTGGGCGCTAGTAGTTCAGGGCTTTGACATGAACTCTGACGGGAAAATAGACCACGTAGATATCGTGAGCGGCCTATGACGCCGGCTGTGCTCCAGGGGCGCTTGGTACCTCAATGTGCAGCAGAATTTGCGGCTCCTCTTCAGTCCTGACGAGGTAGCCGGGGATGTTAACTTTGCGGTTTCCTATCGAAACGTGTCTGTGGCTCACCAACTGCCTTGCTTGGTAGGGCGACTTCGTGCCGGACTTTTTCATGACTATGGTTTGCAACCTGCGCTCTAGCAGGTCTTCAATCTTCAAGTTCAAAATGTCATCAAGGGTCGCTCCTTCCTTTACTAAGCCTAGCCTGTTCAAAAAGTTCAACAGCCTCTTTTCCTTCTCGGCCCTTGCTTCTGTGGATAACGCCAAAAGGGCACGGGCCTGGTTCCTGATCCTTGCGACTTCGGTCTGCGCCTTCCAGAGCTCGCGCTTGTTTCTAAGGCCGTAGGAACCCATTATGTATAGTTCAGCATTCAATTGGTCGGTGGTCCAGATCATCCTTGGCCTGCGATACAGCTTCTTTGCCTTACGAGGATCTCCCATCTAGCACCACACCCTATTTCTTCGCCGGCTCCTTTGCCGGTGCTGCTGGCTTTGCGCCACCAGCTGCAGGAGTCCCACCTGCTGCTGGCTTTGCCGCTGCTCCACCTGAGGGCGCCGCAGCTCCCTTTGCGCCCTCCTTTCCGGCTGCCGCGGGGGCCGCTGCACCAGCTTCTCCGGGTACTGCGCCGGGCATCATCTTGACCTTCTTTACTCCGACTGCGCCACCTTTCCTGCCGGTAGTCCTGGTGCGCTGGCCCCTTACTCTGAGGCCAAACATGTGACGATAACCGCGCCAGCTCATAACCAGCTTTTCGCGCTCGACGTCGTTTGAAGCAGCAAAATCGAGATCAGAAGTTATCATGTGTTGGTTTGATCCGCTGTCCATGTTCTTCCTCCTGTTCAGGTACCACGGTGGCACGCCTGCCTTGGTAGGATTGGCGATCGCCTGCTCGATCTCGCGGAGTTCACCGTCCGTCAAAAACCCGACGCGCCTGTCTGGGTTGATGTTGAGTGTCTGAGTCAGCACTTGAGCAAAATTGTAACCTACGCCTTTGATTTCACTGATGGCTACTATGACTTTCTTCCCGCCTTCAATGTCCTTGCCGGCGATTCTGAGGATGTGCTTGTACTCGGATGCGGACAAATTCATTAATCACAAAACAAATTCGGCAATAAAAACCATGCTGGATGCGATGGGCAGAAAAGCTAGAATATTTACAACTAAGCGGCTTGCACGAGAGTCTTCAATGTTCAATCTTGAATCGTAGGGCTAATTTTGTAAAAATTTTTTATTGTATGGTGCGTTTTGATTCATGTAAAGCATTATAAGCTCATTGCCGCAGATATTACGGAAGAATGACGGCAAAGAAAGAAGCCGGCGTCCTGAAATTTATGGCGGCAAAGTCGACCAAGACCGAAGAGGAGCTGGCTTATGAAGAGTACCAGAAAAACCTAGAACTGGCAATAGAGAACCACTGATTTCTAAAAATCTTTAAATTTGTGGAAAGACCGCGAGAGCTTCATCTCAAGATATGAGCACCAAAATAGAGGAAATGGTTCACCGGTCTTACAGTTCAAAACCAAAGTACACTGAAATCATGCCCGGAGTCCCGGAAGACTATAGGCAGGTAAAGACACTGGGCGACATTTTAAAGATAAACTACAAGCATGTCGCGGTCGAAGAACAGATGCGCGGCAACCTGATTGCTAAACTGAAAAAGGGAGAACACCCGTACCCCGGCATCATCGGTTATGACGATGACGTGGTTCCAGCAGTCAACAGGGCAATCCTGTCAGGCCACGATCTTTTACTCGTTGGCCAGATCGGGCAGGCAAAGACCAAGATTGCAGAAGCAATCGCAAAGAACCTTTTGTCACCAATCCCTGTTGTGAGGGGGACCGTAACAAACGACATACCTACTTCGATCCAGGAAGATCAGCTGACTGCGCTTTTGTCCGAATCCGAAGTTGTCCGTACGCAGCCCGAGTTCACTGTTTCGCCGGAATGCGAAGAAATCATCAAGGCAAACAAGCTGGAAACAAAAGTCGACTGGATAAGCGGCGCAGACAGGTACAAGTACATATTGTCGACTCCGGACATTTCCGTCAAGGATCTGGTAGGGCAGATCGACGCGATCAAGATCGCCAAAAAAGGAGTTGAGCTCTACAGCATGGAATCCTACTCTGCTGGCCAGCTGTTACAGGCAAGGCACGGCATTTTGTGCATCGATGAATTACCGGTGCTCGACCCCCGCAAGCAGGTGTCTTTGTTGAGTGTCCTTCAGGAGGGTAAGTTCACCACGGGCGCGTACCCGGCTGTGTTCAAGCCAGATGTCAGGATAATCGCAACTGCAAACCCGATCGACTACACGCACTCGGGCAAGATAATTGAGCCTCTGTTTGACAGGCTGAGGAGCCACATCGATACGCACTACCCAAGGACTGTGGAAGATGAGATGCTCATCATCGTGCAAGAATCGAGGATTGCAGACACCAAGAACGTCATGCTGCCGGTCTTTATGGTAAGGACGATAGCCAAGATAACGCAGATGACACGCGCCCACCACGACGTCAACCAAGACAAAGGGGTGAGCGTCAGGATGTCGGTACATTCGATGGAAATGATAGTGGGAGAAGCTGAGCGCACACGCTCTATCGCGTACGGTGTCAAGGCCATTCCGCGCTTTTGCGACATACACTGTATACACCAGTCGTCTAAATTCGAACTTGCAGAAATGGAGGACAGTCGGGAGAACCGAAGGAACATACTTGACTCGATAATAGAAGGGGCGCTAAAGGAGGTGGCGCTTGAATACATACAAAAGCTTGCCCCAGAGCACTTGACAAAGGTAAAGAACGACTTTGCAAAGAACAGGGCTTTTCAAGTCTCACAGACGCTCGTTGGCGAAGCCAAGAGCCCGGACTATGAATCGCAGTTGACCAAGTTCCCGGGATTAAGACAGGCGGTCAATGAAACGATTGCAAATGTAAAGGAGGAGCAAAAGCAGTTGATTGGGAGAGCAAAACAGCTCGGCATCAGGAGCGACAATATCTCGCTGAGCCAGGATCTGAACGGCGAATTCACGGCTTCGGTCATAGAAGTTATACTTGAGGGTTTGCGTTACACCCAGCCTCCTCTTTTGGACAGAAAGGACAATAGCTATGGACTCGCACAATAGCGCTTTGGGCAGCAAGAAATTTGTGTATTTTCCCCTAGACAAAGAGGGGCAGGAACAAATGCAGCAGAACGGGGATGAACGCGAGCTCCCGCGCGACGTTCTAGACAAACTCCTAAAAGCGCTGGGGAGGGAAGCGCTCAGGGAAAAAACGCCCAGCCTGCAGGAACTAGAGCAGGCATTGCAGGGAACAATGTCGCAGCAAGAGCAGCAGGAACAGGAAAGCAAGCAACAGCTGAACTTGCAACCGGGATCAAAAGGCAACATTGGTGACGATTCCGGGATGCCACTGGTAAGGCAGCTGATAAACAAGGGCTACCTGAAAGATTCTCCAAAATGGCTCAGCACCAAGGGTTTCAACATGATAGGAGGAAAGATACTGAACGATGTGATGAAGGCGCTCAAGGCTGGTGAGTATGGCATGCACGAAACACATGATATTGGAATCGGCTCGGTCGTGCTAGACACTAGCAAGAAATACGAGCTAGGAGACGACATCCGGCTTCTCAACGTTCCCAAGTCGTTGCTCAACACCGTTCAACGCATGTCAAAGGACGGAAGCGACCTGAAAGTGCCATTGCAGATCAACGTCGAAGATTTTGAAGAGTATGAAACAATGCAGGATGTGCGCGTTGCAGTTGTTTACTGCATCGACCTGAGCTCAACTATGCGCTACTCGTCAATGTACGGCGACATGAGCAGGATAGAAGCCGCAAAGAGGGCGCTGTGGAGCCTCTATTTCTTGAACAGGAAATTCTTTCCTTCAGACTCGGTTTACATTGTGGGCTTTGGTGCCTTGGCATCCAAGATTGCGCCAAACGACATTCCATATCTGAAGACTTTTGAGCCGGGGTCTGATTTTCTACATTACACCAACTACCAGGCCGCGTTCAGGCTGGCAAGCAAGATGCTCCAAAAAAACGGCGCATTGAACAAGCGCATAGTTCTTGTCACAGACGGCCACCCAAGCGCCTGCTTTATAGACGACAAGAGCGAGCAGGACAAGATACTCTCACAGAGGCCATATTCACATTTCTACACGCCAGACAGGCAGACGCTTGACACGGTGAAGCATGAGAACAGCATGAGCCTCGATATCGCCTCAGGCGAGATTGTTTATCTTTGTTACCGCTATAGGCAGGTTGACCAGTACATCGGCGAGCGCACAATAGTGGAAGCAAAAAAAGTACACTCGCTCAATATCGACATTGACACGATAATGATAAGTGAAGAGGATTCGTTGCTTGGTTATGTCAACGAAATGGAGAAGTACGTGAAGGGGCGATCATACTACATCAATCCTGCCGACATCGACAAAGTTCTGCTTACCGATTACCTTAACAGCAAGAAGCAAAAGACGATACGGGCACACTCCCAGTGGTAGAAAAAACATGGACAAGCTTAATATACAGACGAGAAAGTTGTTTTGCATAAGCACAGCATGCTGATTATCTTTGACGTAGAAGGTGTTCTTCTTAATGCAGAGTACCTGCCAGTCTTGGCTCAGGTGATGGGCCCGAAGAAAGAGAAAGAGATCTGGGACATTACAAACGCTGGTATCAGAGGCGAGATCAACTGGGAAGAAGGGCTCAGGCGACGCGTACAGGCATTGCGCGGCATCAGCTATGAAGATGCGAAAAAGATAGGCGAAAGTCTGCCGTTAATGCCAGGCGCAAAAGAGCTTTGCTCTTCGCTGAAAAAGGCGGGGTGGAAAATGATAGCAGTGTCCGGTGGCTTTACGATAATCACTAGCAGGCTGAAAGACGAGCTCGGCATCGACAAGATTTTCTCAAACGAACTAGTGTTCAAGAACGGCAAACTCGACAACGTTGTGATGCACGTTACGTCAGACAAGGCAGCAGCGGTAAGGGACACGATAAGAGAGTGGGGAATAAGGAAGGAAGATATTGTGGTTGTCGTGGATGGGGCCAACGACCTGAAGCTGTTTGCGCTAGCCGGATTTACGGTGGGGTTCTGCCCTGTAGACGTGGTAAGAGAGAAAGCGAACGAAACTATCGACAAGCGCGATCTTGCCCTCCTTTTGCACCTGTTAAAAAAAAATTTTGGTGAAGCCGTGTTGATAAATGCGGCAAGCAAAAGACAGTAACCGACCCGTTTTTTAACTTCCTTCATCAATAACTGCTATTGATACAGATAATCCCGGTCAGAATTTCTGCCGGCATCAAGCCGCACAACGAGCTTGACGTCATTATCGTTGAAGCGGCAGGGCAGGAAATCCAGAACGGAGATGTGCTTGTTGTTGCGCATAAAATCGTGTCAAAGGCAGAAGGACGCATTATCGTCCTTGCTGACGTAAGGCCATCTAGCAAGGCGGTCAGGATGGCAAAGGAGCACGGTAAGGACCCGCGCATCATGGAGCTGATACTGAGAGAATCTGTACAAATCCTGCGGGAGAAAGATGGCATCATCGTGTCAGAAACAAAGCATGGCCTTGTGTGCGCGAACGCCGGCATTGATCAGAGCAATGTTGAAGGAGACGGCGCGGTGCTTTTGCCACTTGACCCTGACAAATCTGCAAGCAGGCTCAAGGACGCAGTGAAGAAAATTGTCGGCAAAGAGATCGCAGTAGTCATTACAGACACGTTTGGCAGGCCATTCCGAAACGGCCAGACGAATGTCGCGATAGGCGTGGCAGGCTTGAGCCCGATCAAGAGCTACATCGGATCGCGGGACATGTACGGCAGGAAGCTTAGGGTGACCGAAATTGCGGTGGCAGACGAAATAGCGTCCGCGGCCGAACTTGTAATGGGCAAGGCTCAAGGGGTGCCGATCGCAATAATACGCGGGTTCAAGTTTGAAAAAGCGGCAAGATCATCTGCCAAGTCGCTGCAGAGATCCAGAGAGCAAGACCTTTTCAGGTAGCAACTGTAACATTTAATATTGCGATCCCACAATTTTACGCCGTTCGTTAGCCTATGAGTGCCTCTCCTACCAAGGCGATTGACGTAAGGGGGCTTTATTGCCCAGAGCCAGTATTCCGAACGAAAATGGAGATTGAGCGGCTAAAGATAGGCGACACTCTCAAGGTGCTCGCCGACGACCCCGAGTCAGAGGAGGACATTTCAAGATGGGTCAACCGTAACGGGCACCAGCTTCTGTCGCTGAACAAGTCAGATAAGGACCTTGAATTCGTGATAAAGAAGGCGAAATAAAATGATAGTAGTTGCAAGACCAGATGTTGTGGAACGGATAGGACAAACGCCGCTATTGGAATTGAAATCATTTTCGACAAAGAACGTAAAGTTCTTCGCGAAATTAGAATGGCATAACCCTTTTGGCTCAATTAAGGATAGGGCTGCATACTGGATGGTAAAAGACGCTGAAAAGCGTGGCATCCTAAAAAAGAACAAGAGCATAATCATTGAGCCGACATCAGGCAACACCGGCATTGCATTAACAGGCATTGCATCGGCGCTTGGCTACAAAGTGGAAATCGTAATCCCCGAAAAGGTGAGCGAGGAAACAAAAGACATCTTGCGCCAATTGGGGGCGACGCTCCACGAAACGTCTGACGACCTGTGCCCACGCGTAGGGGCCGGCACTGATCAGAGCATCGCGCTGGCAAAGGCCATTTCAAAGCCAAGGCCTGATATCTATTACATGCCAAACCAGTATGAGAATGACGCTAACTTCCTTGCTCACTACGAAAGCACCGGGCCCGAGATCTGGAAGCAGACAAACGGCGCAGTGACTCATTTCCTGACAGGTTGCGGAACCGGCGGCACAATAACCGGCACCGCGACATTTCTGAAGGAAAAAAACAAGAACGTTCACGTCATTGCGGTGCAGGCGCAAAAGAACCATCTCCTGCAGGGTTTACGCAACTTTGAAGAGTCATCGATGCCCGACCTTTTCAAGCGTCGCGAAAAAGTGGTGGACGAATGGATGACTGCCACCAACAAGGACTCGTTTGACGCTGTTAGGCAATTGGTAGAAAAGGAGTGTATGCTTGTTGGCCCATCGTCAGGATCTGTCATGACATCGATGCTAACGGCTGCGCAGAACCTTGACTATGGAGTCGTTGTCGGCATCTTTGGAGACGACGGGAGGAAGTTCAAGAGCCTTTATGTGAAGGAAAATGTCATGAACGAGCAGGAATATGACTGGGCTCTCAAGAACGCCAAGCACTCGTCAAAACTGGCATTCAGTATGAATTAATTCGTGTTGTGCTTTCTTTCGGACAACCATCTCTCAACATCGATTGCCGCCATGCAGCCAAAGCCAGCCGCAGTCACTGCCTGTCTATACCTGTGATCGTGAACGTCGCCCGCTGCGAACACTCCCTCCACGCTGGTCTTCGTGTGGTCCTTTAGTCGAATGTAGCCCCTGTCGTCTAAGTCTAGATGTCCTTTGAAAATCGCAGTGTTGGGTTCATGGCCTATTGCCACGAATAGGCCGCCGGCGTTGAGCGTCTTTTCCTTGCCATTGTTAATGTTCTTGACAAGGACCGTTGCGATTTTCTTGTCGCCCTTGATATCAGAAACAACGTTGTTCCAGAGAAACTCTATCTTCGGGTTCTCTAGCGCTTTCTCCTGGAGAATCTTGCTTGCGCGCAGTGTCTCACGCCGGTGCACTATCTTAACCGACTTTCCAAACTTTGTTAGAAATGTCGCCTCTTCAAGCGCTGTGTCGCCTCCGCCTACAACGACAATGTCCTCCCCCTTGAAGAAGGGGCCGTCACACGTTGCGCAGTACGACACCCCTCTGCCACTGAACTGCTGTTCCGCTGCGATGCCGAGCTTGCGCGGCGAAGCGCCTGTGCAAATAATGACTGCTTCAGCGGTATAGTTTTCGGAATGTGTTTTTATCGTAAGCGGCCTTTTCTTAAAGTCGGCGCTGATGACTTCGTCATCGACAACTACTGCCCCAAACCTCTCCGCCTGCTGGCGCATGTTCATCATGAGCTCCGGACCGAATATGCCGTTTGGGAACCCCGGATAATTTTCAACTTCGCTCGTGGTCATGAGCTGGCCTCCGGGCAGCGTGCCTGAGATGATAAGTGTTGAGAGCTTGGCTCTTGAAGTGTAGACACCGGCTGTATATCCTGCCGGGCCGGAGCCAATTATCAGTGCGTCGTAATGCTTTTGGTTGCCAGAGCCTGACTGGTTTGCGGACAAGTACAGGGTGACAATTCCACGACCTCTTAATAATCCGTTCGGAGCAGTCACACATATAGAAATTATGCGTGAATTCCAAGGAAATTGTGTTCAACACGCAAGAATTCATCCTCCTCGCGGCTAAAAACTTCAACGCTTGACCGATCTATTGTTGTTAAATTTATTGGCGATCCGTTCATGATGAGCACAGAATGCTTCTTTTTCAATCACATGTATCAATTCTTCCTGCCAGTGTGCATTATAGAGCCTGCAACTCTTGTCGTCGCAGAAAGGTTTTCCGTCCGCGACAAAGAAGAATAACGCCTGCAGGGCGTACACGGTGGCAGCTGCGGTCATCCTGTCATCGCCATAGTCGATGAACCTGCCGGCGAACCGTTTTTTTAAGGAGCTGACATCAGTCAGGCCTCCTAGCTGCGCGAAATAGAATTCCCTTGGCTTCGCCGGCGCCTCCACAATGCCAGTCGTGGAGATGATTGAAGGTGTACCGCAAACAACGGCCCGTGCATGATAGCGCCAATCATCCTCGATGAAAGTACACAACAAAAGTTTGGTAAGTATGATGTGTACGTGATCTCTTTCTGCGGCGGGGATTACTTCTGCAAATATCCTCTGAACTAGAAAGCCATCGTACAACGGCACCATGTCGTTCGTTTGTTTTGGCTGCTTTTCTAACGGCTGTTTGACATCTGTTATCTTTGCTAGCTCGATGCGGTGGTCGTGCTTGAAGGCCGGCCGGACATCTACCAGGCAATTCGGGAAAATCTTGGTAATCTCGGAGGCCACTACCTTGGCATCAACAAAAACATCTGCATAGACGTGGATAGAGCAAAAATCCAACTAAAGAAAAAGGAGAGAGTGAAAATAAAAGGTTACTTGGCTTTCAGCCTAGGCGGATTTGGCATTTCCTTCAGCTTGCCAAGTGCCACCTCAGCGGCCTTTTTTCCTGACAGTAACATGGAGCCAAACGTTGGACCCATCCTGGGGAGGCCATGCGTCTCAGTGACTGACATGCCAGCTGCAATTAGGCCTGGGAAGACCTCGCCAGTAAAGTTAACCACTGCGTCCTCGCTTCCTTCTACCCACATCGGGTCCATTCCCTTCCACTTTACGTATCCGCGGTCCATCAATCGCTTGACTGCGACTGAGTCGTGGCCGGAAGCGTCTATCACCAGCTTGCTTTCCATTGCGACAGGGTCGACGCATGTAATGTTCCTTGGCAATGCAGACACTGGCATCCAGTTTACCACTACGCCTCCGACGCGCTTGTTCTTGAGTACAAGGTCGTCAAACTTTGTCAATTGCAGGAACCGTACGCCTGCATCACACGCTGCGCTGATCGACTTGCTGCAAGCGTTTGGGCCCCACGTGGCATAAAGGCCTTCACTTATCTTTCTGTACTGCACGCCTAGCTCGTCCCATATTTTTTGTGCCGGCGCCCTTACCGTCACTGGGTTCATCATGTATCCGCCTACCCAATACCCTCCGCCAATGTAGTTGTTTTGCTCTATGATGAGCGTTCGGACACCTGCTCTTGCCAGGTCCCTGCCCGCGGTAAGACCGGCTGGGCCGGCGCCGATGATTATAACGTCAGAATCGGTATACTCTCTCATGGTCTCATTGAACATGTCAGTAATTGTTCTTGTGATCTCTTTCTCGCTCACGTCAGCGAATATCTTTGCCATATGAGATAACCCCTTTGATGGGTATTAATAGATTATCAGCTAGGCAAACACATCGACGAAATTAGAATAGGCCTCCCTGATCTTAAATTGCTTGGGCGGGCTCTTGAAGCCGTATGCGCTTATCAATTCAGACGCCTTGCTGGCCGACACCTTCTTGGCACCAGCAGCCCGGACAATGTCCAAGAGAACGTTGCCAGCGTTTGCCCCGTCGCTAGTCCGAAGTGTCAAGTCCATCACGATGTTGCTGCCAAGGAACCCTTCACTTGACATCCAGTAATAGCTGTTACGCGAGTCGCCCAAGAAATCTGTGTATTCGGTAGTGCCTGCAACCGATTCAAATTTGTACGGAGCCTCTATGCCTATCGAACCGGTCTTCATGCCGCGCTTTAGCATCCTGATGCGCTCGTTCATGGTATTCTTGGTTTCCGCGCTGCCGCCGACGTCCAGCTGATAACTTTTCTTTACATGCACGCCCCGCTCCACCATAAAGTCGATCATGCCCTTGTGGAATGCGGTCCCGCCAAACTGACTCAGGAGGTCATCGCCTGCAAGCACCAGCTTTCTTAAAGCGAATTTCCTTGCCAGCGCTGGATTCTTGGCGACTTTGGAAGGCGTAGCGTTAAAAAATGACGCGCGCGCTGCAACTGCAGCCCTTGCATATTCAAGCGAGGTTCTGTCCATGCCTGACGAAATGAGGTTCAAGACCACCTGAGCGCCTGATCTCTCTAATTCTTTTGTAAATTCAGCCGGAGATGCTTTGACCGGCGTGCCTATCTTGCCGTTACCGTCAGCCATAATGCCGGGGTTGACGGTGATCTTGGAATCCTTTATATCGTGATATTCTTTCGTGTCCACCCTTGCTACCTGAGACAGGTTCTTGCCGACCTTTGCCGGGTCGATGTCGAACGCCGCAACTACCTTGACGTTTGCCGGCTTTAGTCCTGCAACCTTCTGGTGCCATAGTCCGACAGTGTTTTTGCCGTTACGATAGTAATCCATCCCTTGCATAAAGGTGGTGCCGACATTGCCAACCCCAATGACGGCGACTTTGATATCTGTCATCCTAGGCTATGCAATAAAATGTTTAGATTTAATCTTTTGCCGGCGACTTTGCGACGCCGCTTCCGACACTGTGGTCGATCCTTGTTATTAGATCGATAAGGTCTGATTTGTGTGCGTTGAGGTACTCCTGACCCTTGTCCTGCAGCCTTATTTTGTAAAGCCTGAGGTCCCTGTGCGCGTCAAAGAACTGCTCGATCATGGCGCTTCCGTGTTTTGTTGGACTGACGAGCTCATCAAAATATTGTAATGTGCCTATAAGGTCGCCGTTTTCAATCGACTCTCTTGCCTTGCCAAGGACTTCCTTGATGTCCTTGAGCTGCTGGACAGGAGCAGAGACTTGCCTGCTGCTGAAAAGCCCCGTGCGCTTGGTCACGCCCACCTTGTCTGCAATCTCTTTAGGCAGTTCGTAGTATTCTTCTTTGCCGGTAAAAGTCTTTCTATCATGCTTTATCACAAGACCCTTCATGGCAAGCCGCATGAGCGCATCCTCAATCTCTATCTTGTCCATCGCTGTAACCCAGACTATTTTGCCGACATAATCGTAACCTTGCCTTATCGACTCGAGCACCACGACTTCGACAATCCTGCGGAATCCTTCCTCTGCACGCGCGTTTTCAAAGTCTCTGTCGCGTACAGCCTTCCTCGCATTTTGAATGTCGATCTCTATTGATCTCTTGAGCGAATCAAGGCCTTCGTCCACCTTTCCACTAAGCGTAAGGTAACATGCCTTGTTGTACCACGACATGCCATCGTTTGGGTTGATGTCAACTGCCTTTTCGCAACACTCGATCGCCTTGTCGTAGTTCTTCATCTTGTAGTAGGCAAGACCCTTTAGGTTCCACGCTTCGGCATTATTGACGTCAGTCTCAAGTGCTCTATCATAAGATCGGATAGCAACCGTGTATTCACCTAAATGAAAATGAGCATATCCCCTCTTGATCCAGGCATCAACATACTGCGAGTCAAGCCTCAGAGCAAGATCGAAGCTCCTTATGGCTTCAAGGAACTTTTCGTTCGACATGTGATTGAGGCCCTTCTTGTAGAGGTCACGCTTTTGAAAATCGCTGTCGTTGTAATCGGGTTCTCTCCTGTCTTCGGAAGGGGCATCATCCGCATCGTCCCCTCCAAACAACCTGCCCATCAAATAAAGTGTCCCAATCCGCAGATAAATAGATTATGATATTTCACGAGGCTTTTATAGCCTGCCTGCCTTGATTTGCATATGAGCGAGAGCAAACCTGACAAGATCGAATTCAAGATGCTGGACTATTCAACGGTTGGAAGTGACACCGTGTCGTTCAAACTAGAAGACGGAACGATTGTGAAGGTAAAGGTGGGAATAGAGAGAGTCGGAGTAGCTACCAACTACAGGAACCCGGACGGCTCGCTGCATTACGCGGTAAATACTTCTGTCAAGCTATATATCGTACCGTACGACAAGAGGTTCACGTTATCGAAAAGCCAGGTGAAAGGGCAAGGGCAGTTGGATGACAGCGACAAGCGGTCGCCACCGAGCCATTTCGCGTAGATGTACTTGCATCCAATTTTTATGCATGCGGAGTGATTTCTATTTTTATTTGATGTCATGCCGACTTGAGATGATAGGGCCCATAACAGCTAATTCTATTAGCCACACTTGTCGTCGCTAGCGTAGCCCCCGGTTCTTTCTGATCATGAGCTGTCGTAGATGGACGCTGAACTCGGGCTTTTACTAGGTTACGGCCGCGCTCTGTCATCACCTCAATTTTCATGTCAAAC
>DASYSB010000047.1:0-86379 GCA_036003785.1 Nitrososphaera sp. | reverse complement strand
AGGAAGAGGAAATGACACAGAGCACGCTTGCTAAAACCATTAGCACAGTCAGGAGCGCGTTCCGGGGATACTACTTCAAGCCTAACATCATTAAAACACCTGACAAGATTGAGCAACGTGAGTTTGGTTATATGCAGTTTGGCCAAGTCGGCATGGTCAGGCATCTTTCTTTCGATAGCATGAAGGAACTGACCGCCACAATAATGAAGGAAGTCCCTTCCGACATTTATTGCTCTAACGCGTACTATCGCTTTCCAACATACCCGATGCAGGAAAAACAGTGGCTTGGAGCCGACCTGATATTTGATATTGACGGCAAGGACCTTCATCTGCCATGCGTCTCTTCACATTCCTACTTTGTTTGTGCAAACTGTGGCCATGCGTCTGCGTCCGCGCCCAACGAAAAGAAAGGATATGCTTGCCCGTCATGCAGCTCCAAACAGTCAGATAACATTTCGATACCGTGCGCCAAGTGTATCGATGGGTCAAAAAAAGAGGTCAAACGCCTTGTCGAGTTTCTGACGGGCGACCTTGGAATGCAGCAAGGCGATATCGAAGCCTATTTTTCCGGCAACAACGGCTTCCACATCCACATAAATGACGGTGCTTATGTTCGGCTTGACCCACAAGCTCGCTCCGACCTTGTGGGCTACATCTCAGGCGCCGGTCTGATGGCAGAAAGTCTAGGTGTGAGAAAGGGCAATGCTGAAAATTTGTTTTCTATAAAGTTTCCAAAGAGCGGCATTGCATACGGTTGGAGGGGGAGGATTGCCGACAAACTAAAGATCAACGGCTCTTCCATGATCAAGCTCAAGCACATTGTCGAGCAAAATGGTGGCTACCATCCGTTCAAGATCGATGTTGACAGGATGGCACACGACATGGGTGTCCGCATAGACCCACAGGTGACGACCGATGTCCATAGAGTTTTCAGGATGCCCGGCACGCTCAACAGTAAGAGCGGGCTTGCCAAAATTAAATGTGATGACCTTAATTCGTTCGACCCCTTTGTCGAGGCCTGTCTGCTTGGCGACAACAAGGTGAGCGTTAGAGTCAAGACTATGGTCAAGTTGAAACTAAAGAATAAGTCATTCAACATTTCTAAAGAATTTGCAGAGCTTCCAGCATACGCGGCAGTGTACCTTATCTGCAAACGCCTCGCAGAAGCGAACTAATAAACACATTAAAGGGCCTTGTTGGATAAACAGTTCGTTTGTGGGACACGTACAATGAGGACAATATGCCCCGCGCAGATATTGGCAGGATAGTCAGAATCGCGTTATTTGCCGCAATTGGCGTTATCATATTTGGCTTAGTAAGTAATCAATCAGTTAACCTCTTCATGAACATAGAAGAGTTTAGCGCGGTCTTTACAAAGACGCTTTACTACTCGACCCTTTCCGGTCTAATCCTGGCAGCCATTGTACTTGTACGCGTCAATTTCCGCTCGCGCCACTCGATAACATGGTACGGTATCAGGATGCTGATAAACCTCCTCAAGCACGGCGACTACGAGTCTCAGGGCAAGATGTCACGATACTCTGAATTTCAGATGGGCAAGACGGGCTTTGCACTCTGGCAGCTTACAAAGATTGCGCTCTTTGCGCCACTCTTTGGAAACATCATGTTCGGTATGACTGTTGAGTACGTTATGCAGGGAAACGACATGGGTCTAGCCTCAATTGGCAACATATTTGCCATCCCATTTGCAGATATGCAGAGGGACGGGAGCTATGCGCAGCAAAACGTTATCCCAATGTTCCCAGCGCTCACGCTTTTGATACCGCCGCTGCTGGCGATTGTTGGGCTGCGACTCCTCCTGTATGTCGGCGTCTCAAGCGCAGTCAACATTGTCTCTCAGTATGCAGTTGACTCTAAGGAGAGCAAGCCCAAGTTCCTCTCTTACATATCTACAATAGAGATCATTGTCGGGGTGGCAATATTCTGGATTGGGTTTAACATGTTCTTTTCTACTAACATCGACTATAACACAAGGTACTCGATCGCCGGCGCAATGACCCTTGGCGCCGCGTTCATTGGCTATGGATTTGTGGATAGGAGGCACGCCAGGGTAATAATTTATCCAACAAAGAGGCATATGTATTCTCGACTTTTCACTGCGGCGATAGTGGCGGGTCTTGCAGGGTCGATAATGATAGTAAACAATGGCATAGCCGACGCGAGAAAAATAGAATGGAATGGGCCCTATATCGCTCAGCAAATAGAGATCAACCGCCACATGCACGGGCTTGACAAGGTAGAAGTCGTAAATTACGATGTTATGGAGCCATCAATCTCACCTTCTGCCATCCAGTCAACAGTCGAGCAGAACAGGGACGTATTGAATAACATCCGGCTATGGGATGAGGCAAACTCTAAGACAAGGCTCGAGCAGGCATTCGGGCAGAGGAGCGACCTCAGTTACTTTGACTTTGACATTCTAAGGTTCGAACACTCAATGTACTGGACTGGCACCACCGTACCGATTGTCCCGGCGAACGTGGCGCAGGAAGACAGGTGGTTCGCCCAGCACATCAAGTATACGCACTCCGACGTTGGTATGAAGATGTTAGAGGCAGACAAAGGTGATGTTGTGGACGAAAGCCAGTTCTTCAACCAGCGCCAAATCTATTACGGAGAAAGCGGTGATGGCTTGTTCAGTAAGTACTGGTCAGCATATGAGACTGGCAGGACAACGAGTCAAGAACTTGGTGGATTCTTTTACAATGGGACAGGCGGCGTAGACATTGCTCCTCCGCTTAGTTGGATGTTTGAACCAAACTTTATGGTCTCCTATTCGAACACGCCGGTACATGTCATGAGGTACAAGGACATACACGACAGGATGGAATTATTGTATCCATATTTCGTCTACGAGTTTTGTTTTGACTGCACGCCAGGCAACCTTCAGCCCAAGGAGATAGAAGCGTTTCCGGTGACCGATGGGACACACACATACTGGCTGATGCCACTTGTCGCAGCAATCAATACATCAAACGTCCCTTGGAGCTCAGAAACCTCTACGAGCTTTATGCTCCAGCTAGTAGGTTATTCTCTGATCGACGTCTATGACGGCACCGTGCAGGTAATCGTGACGGGCGATGACTACTTTTCTAAGATGTTCCTCGAACAATACAAAGACATTGGTGCCACAACCAAAGTACCCGAATGGTTAGCAGACCAGATAAGATACCCCAAAGAGATGTTCATCTGGCAGGTATCGAAGTTCAACACTTACCACGTCACCGACCCCGAGGCATACATCGAAACAAAATACTTTTACGCAGTCGCGGATGACTCTAAAGAGCTCGAACCACACTATGCATTTGCAAAGCCGCTAGGATTTGAAAGCCCCAAGTTTGTGGGATTAGAGACCCTGGAGCTAAAAGATCCTCAATCAAACAATCTAGTAGGATATATGTCAGTCCAGAACGATCTTGGGGATCTGGGCAAGATGACATTTTATTCCATACCAACAGATTCGCCAGTAAAAGTCATCGGACCTGCGAATGCCAAGACTACCTTTACTCAGAGCCCAGAATACAAAGAAGCCAAAAAGGCTATTCTTGGAGACAGTAACTCAGCGCTTGGAGAGGTCAGCCTTTACAAAGTAGGCGATTATGAAGTCTACTTTATACCTATTTTCGTAGATAGTGGAGGCAAACAGATCGGCATGGTTGGCGCCGTTGGCGCTGCGTCGGCCAAAGGGACATACCACATTGGCCTAGGTGATAGCCCGGCATATGCCTTTGAAAACTATCTACAAAAGCTTTCCGGCGTGGCGCCTCCAGGTCAGCCGTCGGCCGCTAACCAGACGGCGCTTGACAGGGAGAAAATGAGACAGAACCTAGAAAAGGCATTCACCGACGCCAAGTTGACTATTATCAAGCCGACTGCCATTTCAGTGACAGTAGCGTTCAAGGAAGCACAGGCAGCCTACAGGATGGAGTCCGACCTGCCACAGGTGGAAGCAGCAATTGACAGTTTTATACATGAATTTGCCCCGCACGGTGGACGCATATTTGAATGGCAAGATGGCGCGGTAGTCAACTTTGGAGTTCTGCTCGAAGTTGAAGGCATTGTCGAAAGCCATTATATTTCAATAGAGGTAGGCTAGAGGAGTGCCAGTACTCGTGGTAGACAACATGTCACCATTTACGCCTGATATACTGGAATGTCTTGGCCGGCTTGATATCCCTTATGTCTACAGAAAATTCTCGGAGGTGTCAGACATGGATGTCGCCAGGTGCGACAAGGTGATGTTGTCAGGCAGGCGCAAGAACAGCAAGGAGATAAATGCGGTGAATTCAAAAATAACAAGGCAGTGCCGCGATGGCGGTAAGCCACTGCTCGGCATCTGCTATGGCGCAGAAATAATAGCGCTCACTTTTGGCGGATCAATCCGCAAGATGCCTGCCCATGTGCATGGCACAACCGCAGTTTCTGTCTCAGGCCAAAATCCCCTGACTGAGGACAAAAAATGTATTTCTGTGTACGAGAGCCACGGCTACTGTGTTTCTAGACTTCCTGCGAATTTCGTATCGCTTGCAAGCTCAAATTACTGCGAGCACGAGATGTTTGTCAGTGGCAAAATTTATGGGACGCAATTTCATCCAGAAAAGAGCGGCAATGACGGATTAAGGCTTTTGCAAAACTTCGCTGCCAAGACATAAGGATTTTATTTGCTTGAAAAACAGCGGTACAGTCTTGGAATCGCAGCCAGAACATTTCCTCAGCTTGCCGCTCGTGAGTAAGAACGAAGAAAGTTCCAGCCTGCCGCTCGTCGTGGACGTCGTGGCAAGATACTGGGGAGAGGACATTGTACAGCAGAAAGCCGGCAAAAGACCCGCTTCGATGATTGAAGGCATTGTGCATGCAGAAAGCCGCGGCTTTGGTTCATACATTTACAAGAGTTCGATTAAAGATCTGAAAAAGCGGATTGATCAAGGCATACCTCCTATTGTAATAATGCCCGGCATACAAGGGACTGTGCAGCATGCGATGATAGTGTCTGGTTATAACAGCGACGAGCGCAGGATGCTTATCTATGTCGCAGAGCCAGACACTGTGGGCGCGATTCCAGAAGCAAAGTTTGAGCAGGACTGGGAGCAAGACGACATGACGGCGATAATCATCGTGCCTTCAGACATGAAGGATGTGCTAAAGAACGAGAGCCTAAAATTTGTCAAGTCAAATCGGGTCTGTTTCGAGGCAGAAGGGATGCGCCAGGAAGGCAATGTAAATAATGCTATTGAAAAACTGCGAAATATCGCTGAAATTGACTCGGATAATGCTCAGGCATGGTGCATGCTTGCCGGCATGTACAACGAGACAAATTCCGATAAGGCGGTGCCCTGCTACGAAAGGGCGATCAAACTGAACTCGAAATACTACCTTGCTTATCGCGGGCTTGGCAACTATTATCTGAAAAGGAAGAACTACTCGCTTTCAGAGGCGTACTACAGCAGGGCGATAGACGTCAACCCCATGCGTTTTGGCCCCATCTACAAGAACCGCGCGATGGCAAGGATGCAGCTTGGCAACAACCAGGGTGCAAAAGAAGACCTTGCAAAGTATTTGGACCAAATGCCGTGGGCCGAAGACGAAGAAAATATCAAGGCAGCTATTGCGCAGCTTTAACCTCAGAATAGATTTTCATTTCAAAGAGTTGCGAGCGTATGGAATTAGCTGGCGGCAAGAGAATTGTTTCAAGCTCATTTCCGTTGCCTAGCTTGGCTTTCCGAAATATAAGTACGCTTACTGCGCCGGCAGTCTTGCTCTAGAATTTTCTGGTGGCGATGATCATCTGACAATAAATGGTTTATTGATTTTCATAGCTGCTGGTTTGTAAGTACACGCACAGCCTGCTTGAACTCTTCAGCGGAAAGAGGAGGTCTGTTTGCAACCTTGAGGTTTTCCTCGACATGCTCAGCCTTTTTCTGCCCAATAAGAGGCGCAATGACCGAAGGAGTTGACCTTACGATCTGGACGAGCTTGCTCACAGGGTCGCTCAAGCCACCATAGTCAGGGATCTGGGCGCCCAGCAGCCTGCCCTGAAAGAGTGGTATGCTTGTGAATACACCTATGTTAAGCTTCGCCGCTGCTTCTAGAATCGTCAAGTTCCCCTCAGAGCCAACGGATTGGTTCCTAAGTAGCAGCGCTTCGCTGTATGCAAGGTTGTAAGGCAGTTGAATAAACCTAAATCCATGGTTTCTCCCGGCGATGCTTTCGGCAGTCTTGACTGCCTGCTCGAGTGATAGGTATTCGTCGCTGCCTGGCGGCACTCGAAAGCACGTCCAAGTTGCCATGCCATAAAAGCGAATCTTGCTTTCTGCTTTGTATTTTTCATAAACTTCAAAGACTTTTGCAAGCATTTCCATGAACTGTTGTCTGCTCACATCCTGATTCCAGCTTTCAAAGGCATTGTGTATGTAAACGAGATCAATCGTAGAAAGGTGCATGTTCATGAGCGACTTATCAATGCATTTTGCAAGGTAGTTCGGGTTCATGACGTTATAGCCGGAGCTGATGTCGTTTGCAGTCATCACTTCTGTCTGGATGTACATCCTATGTACGTATTCCGTCACGTCAACATTTGGGTAGTCCCCATCGTTTGTGACGTAGCCATTCTTGGTCGATAAAAACACCTGATCGCGTGAAATATCACCTTCTCTTACCAGTTTCAAGAGGGCTTTTCCAATGCTCTTTTCCGACTTCATTGAACGGTAGTTTATAGCAGTGTCAACGACGTTGACTGCACCTGATTTTACTGACTGGTAGACTGCATTTTCAACCGCCATGTCGTCCTCCTGTGTAAGCTGGCCAAGGTACGTTCCCATTCCAATGCTGGAAAGACTAAGGCCGTCAAACATCTTGAAATGTGCCGCCGGCTTGCCCTGCGAGGCAGCGTGCTGAGCGTATTTCTTGGTGCCTTCGGGCGTGGCGTAACCCTGTAGCGTCTCGTACGATGACAATGCCCCAATTAGGAACGGTGGAAAATAATAACGAATCGAATCCTGCTCCCTTGAAGGGAGCAAGGCTTATTTTCCGCTGACACGAATTATTAGTAATGGCATTGGTGGACCCGAACGTGCTCAACCCCTTCGTACTGGTGAATCCCACAGTGGCCCCAGCGCTCGCAGCTGTAATCACTGCGATTTCAGTATCGTTGTCGCTAATGATTTCGCGCTATTTCTTCAAGTCCTACAAGTTTTCTGGCTTTGGCTATCTGCTTGGCCTGCCGGTAGGTTTTGCTTTCCTTGGTGCATCGTTTCTATTTGAAGCATCAAGCTTGATTTACAGCGCAGACCCGCTATTGTATCCAGCGTTCTTTTGGATTCAGATGTCACTCCAGTCTGAAGCATTTGCGCTAATCGCGCTGTCATACTACTACAAGAACTCGGATACAGGCGAATCTGGCAAGAGACTGCGGTCAAGAGATATTCTGGTCACAACCCTACCACTGGCGATGGTTGCGATCCCATTCATGGTACCCACCTTTGCGTTGGCAAGCGAGCCGTACTTTAACTACGCAGGCCTCGCTGACCTCAGCTTTTACATGAGGATATTCAACATAGCGGTAATGGGGTACATATTCAAAAACACAATCGTATCGCTCGTCAAGGCAGCAAACGTCAAGTTGCTGTATGTGCCGGCAGCTTTTGCCCTGCTATGGCTTGAGCAGTATTCGCTGCTTCTCGCGTACTTTGACAACAGCGTAGGCGCGTTTATTGGATCAGTTGCCGCAAGGATCGCGGGCCTTGCTCTCTTTGTGTACATCATGCACAGCATAAGCTCGAGGAGGAGGATTGAAATTGAGGCAAGAAAAGCGGCATAAGCTGCAGCTGTTTTACGAAATCCTATGCGCTATAGAAGAGGACGCTGCGCACAATGAAACCGCCAAGCCCACACATGTCCAGCACTTTACCAGATTGTCGTACGATAAAATGATGAACCACTTTGATGAGCTGGAAGAAAAGAGCATGATTCACCGAGTAAGCGGACTCATCGCCATAACTGCGAAGGGAAAGATGTTCATCGAACAATACGACCAGTTGACGAGCCTTATAGAAAGTGCGGGTCTTTAGAGCAACTGCAGCAAGAAGATAAAAGTCGCGGCTTTGCAGTTAGAGAAGGCCCATACGGGACTGATGAATTTCCTGATGTCATTGACAATCTCATTGTTTCTGCCTAGTTCGGCATGTACAAAGCCCGCACGGGTGCAAGATGTTGTTTTAAGTCAGACTGCAAATTAATACCCGAGGATTGTACTGTTCTAAAAGATCAAGCTCAGCGCCAGCAAAAACCCGGTAATTCGGGAATAGGTCACTGCCGACGCCATCGCCGGCACCAGCCTCCTAAAGTCTTGCTGGTCATTCGTCAGAGACATTATTGACTTCGCTGCAAACGGGATCGACGCGAGACTGACAAGAGAATAGATCTTCGTAAAGCCAAGGAAAATTCCTGCAATTATCATCACGTAGGCGGCGATTACGAAAAGTGGAAACGTTCTCGCGGCCAACTTTCTGCCAAGAAGTATGACAAGGGTCCTCCGGCCTCTTGAGCGATCCGCTTCAAAGTCAGGAAATGAGTTAACAAACAGCACCGTTGCAGATAGGATGCCGACGATGGCGCCAACATACAATGCTGCAGGCTCAATTGCTATCGATTGTACGTAGAAAGTACCAAGCACGATCATTGCGCCCTTGATCGCAACAAAGAGCTCTCCGAGGCCGGCGTTCACGATGCTTGTAGAGTAGAAATAGATCGAGACCACCGCAAAAGCAAGAATTATCGCTATTGTAATGCCCCGCATAGCCACAAAGTACGCGCCTATTGACGCACCGAGGATGAGAAAGATCAGACCCGCGACGTATACCGCCCTTGGTGTGAGCAGTTTTTCAGGAAGCACTCCAGTCCCTCCACTAAACTTTGTTCTCGTTGTAACGCCGTCTATGCCACGCTTGTGGTCCCAGTAGTCGTTAAGAAGGTCAACGCTGGCATGCAGGAAAACTACGCCGATATAGGTCAGGCCGGCGGATAGTGCGTCTATAGTTCCCGTTTTCCAGTAGGCGATAGCGAGGCCGTTGCTCACTGCTATTACCGAAGCCAAGAGAAACCTTATTCTTATTGCCCGCAGCCAGATGTACTGCACTAGGCTATGCTAGAGGGGAGACATTACTATGCTTTTTGAAATCAAACTGAAATGCAGCGGTAGTAGGTTGTCCCGTTAATCGTGACATCCTCTATTCTGATCTTTTTCTTCCTGCCAGCTATTGCGCTTGCAAGGTCAGAAAAGCCCAGCTTGAGCATTGTACTATTCACATCTGCTTCTGAAACGCCCGTAGCCTGTGCAATCTCCTTGGCAGAAAAGCCTTTGTCCAGGTTCCTGCTCAGAAACTGAGTGATTATTGTGGCTAGATCCTTGTGGGCGTCAAACTCGGCGGCGTCTATCGGCATGGTGGCTGAGCATCGATACAGCTCTATAAATTTACGGTTCTATTGTACCAGTACTTTCAAGAGGTTTGCGGCCCATGAATCGATTCCGCACTCTGTTAGCTAGCTTTCGCAGTTTTTCTGCCTTTCAGCATTGGCACATGCATCAGTGCCGTCCCCGCCGTCCGCGCTATCAAACCCGGTGCCTCCATCCAGTTGATCGTTGCCAGGTCCGCCTGACAGCGAATCTCGCCCGCTGCCTCCGCTTATTATGTCGTTGCCGGCAGCGCCGAATAGGATATCACCACCGGCTCCGCCGGATATTTCGTCATCGCCTGCGTCGCCGATTATGGCATCATTGTCGTCCCCGCCCATCAAGCAGTCATTGCCACCTCCCCCTCTAATCTTGTCGTTACCATCAAATCCACGAATGAGATCATTTCCACTTGTTCCCACCAGATTGTCATTTCCTTCGGTGCCATCTATCACGTTGTACGCCGAAATTGGCTTGCCACAGAAAAGCTCTGCCGGAACATCCTTTACGAGAAGATCGACAGTCTTCGTATCGGTCCCACCATTTCCGTCATCAACTGTAACCTCTACAGTCACTGTCTGGTCAGAGCTTATGTCTGCAGGGGCCTCGTATGTGGCTGTTGGGTCACTGGGATCTGTCTGACCTGATATGGTTCCTGGCCCCGCGTTAAGTATAGTGAAAGAATACGTTAGCGGATCAGCATCTGGGTCACTGCTTCCAGAGGCATCCAGTGCTGAAGTTTGGCCTTCATTTATCTCGGCCGGGTTTGCCGTTAGCTCGGCTGTTGGGTCCAGGTTGGGGTCGCATGACTCATTGTTGACCGGGTTACCGTTGACTGTGCCAGAGTTGTTGAAAGTACCACCACACTTGTTGTTTATATCGCCAAAATTGTTGATCGTATCATTGTTGGTAAATGTTCCGTAGTTATTGATGGTACCAAGATTGTTGATTAAGTAATTGTTCAATAAGGTGGCACTATGATTATTGTTGATGGTACCACTGCTGAAGTTATTGATTTTGGCGATAATGCCGCTCACACCATTCGTAAGAGTACCTTCGTTGTTTATTGTGCCGGCGTTGTTCACAATGGTTGCGCTGTTAGCAAAGATGCCAAAATTATTGATAATTCCGACGTTGGTTAAATGACCGCCATTGTCGAATGTGCCGCCATTGTCGAACCTTCCGCTAATGGTGTTACTGAACTCTCCGAGGTTGCTAACCGTGTCAAAGTTCGTTATGATGCCGCTGTTGATAGTGTCGCCGATGCTGGTGGACATGGTAAAGCTACCGAAGTTCGTTATGATGCCGCTGTTGCCTGCGTCGATGCTATTTATTGTGCCCCAGTTATCGATGTCGCCAGAGTTGATAAAGCCACCGGTGATGGTACCAGTGTCGCTGTTAGAGATGGTACCAAGACGACGATTGTTAAAGCCGGAGCTAGCGCCGCTGTTGGTTATGATGCCATTATTAATTATTGTGCCTTCGTTATGTGAATCTTGGCCGTTCAAGAGGGACGTCCCGATGTTGATTGTTATAGTGCCGCCGTTGATTAATGTGGCAGCAGCACCATCATTCATGAAGGAACCGTCGATGGTCATTGTTATGGTTCCGTCATTGGTAAAGGTACCTTGGTTCTGAATGGTCCCATTGTTATCAATGTCACCGAGGTTGGACATGGTAGCGCCGGTTCGGATATCAATCGTTCCGGCGCCGTTAAATATGTCACCGAGGTTGGACATGGTAGCGCCACTAAGGATAGTAATAATGCCGTTGTTGGTTAAAGTGACATCGGAAGCGACAGTAAGAGTGTCATCGGAGGTGAGTGTGATTCTGCCGGTGAAAGCGAGGGTAAAATCAATGTCTAGACTAACAGACGAATCTACTAAGCCACTGCCATCAATCGTTATGGTGTCAGTGCTTGTAGGCAATGTGTCTCCGCTCCAGTTTGCAGGGTCTGACCAGCTACTTCCATCGCCACCTCCATCCCATGTCATAGCTGCCGCTTCAGCGGGTTCGACTGGAAAGGAGAGAAATAGCGCAAATACACCGAAAGCTAGAGCTACAACTACCTGTAAGGTCATTCCTTGCGGTAGCCTCAGTCCCACCTCATTTAGGAACCCATACAAGCATAAATCCCAGTATGGAAAATGTTGGCAGTTGTTATGTAACTAAGTCAATTCTCCTGCTTGTTTTAGCTTGGGAAGCGAGAAAATTAGCCATTTTGTATTCACCAAAACAAGTATACTGGCGATTATCATGTGCTTGCTATGGCATCTACTCCGGTTCTTGTCTAGAATTCAAAGATCGCCGAGCTTAGGTCGGTTTATGATTTCTCGGTAATCGTCCACTAGCAGGTAGAATTACTTCAAACTATCTCTTTCCGAAGGGTCAAGGCCCTTATCGTCGGTTGGAAAACCACTAGGTACGAGCGGTTTGCGGCCCATAAAACCTTCATCTTTTGCGTGCCAGAACTTGATCTCGTTTTCACCAACCTTCCAGCACAGCCACACTTCCTCGTCGAACCTCTTTGATGGAAAGTCAAGAAGTCCCTGTTCAACATCTTTTATCACCACGCCGCTGGCCTCAAGTTGCTCTATCGCCTTATAATAGCTTGAAACAGCAGCATTGAGCTCCTGCTTTTTTTTGATAAACTGCTCGAACTGGCTGCCAGATTGGATTATCATTTCGACCTGTTCCTGCAGAGCTACTGCCTGTTTCTTGTACGTCAGGATATTTGAAAATAGGCGCTTGACTTCTGGCAATGCCTTGTTTGCAGTCTGTGGCGTGAAGAGCATAAACATCTAACGCAATTGTTTTCGATTTTGAGATAATTTATGCCTTTAGCACGGAATGGCGTAGCGGATGGCCGGCTGACTTTCTGTGTAGCAGTAACAGTCCACCGTGCCTTTCGTCTGAAGCCAGCCTCAAGCGAGTACCTAAAATATTTTATATGATCAATTTACACAACTAACATGAAGCTCGATTTTCCAAGGTATACCGAGCGGCTGGGGGCAGTCAGCATACACGGGGTACAGCGCATTTACGAGCTTGACTCTGGAAAATCTAAAGGCTTCCAGTCGTCACACCAGACCGTAAGGAAATTTGACTACGACGAAATTTCGAACATAATGCACGACCTTGCGATAGTCATTCCAATAATGAATGAAAAATTAAAGCTGCTAGAGGGGGTTCTTAGTGGTATACCAAACGAATGTCTTGTGATCATAGTGTCCAACAGCTCAAGAGGTCCAGTGGACCGGTTTGCGATTGAGACAGAAGCCGTGAGGCAGCTCGGCAGATTCATGGATAAACGTATGATTATGGTGCACCAGCAGGACTCTGGGCTTGCAGAGGTCTTCAAAAAGGTGGGGTACGACTCTATCCTTGACTCCGAGGGCAATATAAGGAGTGGCAAGGCTGAAGGCATGATAATCGGCCTCCTCGCAGCAAAGATGTACAACAAGGACTACGTCGGGTTCATTGACAGTGACAATTATGTCCCTGGTGCGGTCAATGAATACGTCAAGATATTTGCAGCCGGCTTTGGCATGTCGACCACGCCTTACTGTAACATTAGAGTATCGTGGGTTTTCAAGCCAAAAGTCAGAAACAACGCGCTTCAATTCTCAAAGTGGGGCAGGGTCTCTGAGATTACAAACAAGAACCTTAATGCCCTTCTAGCAAGCATAACCGGTTTTGAAACTGAAGTCATCAAGACAGGTAATGCTGGCGAGCACGCGCTGTCCATGCCACTTGCAGAATGCCTACACTATACCAGCGGTTACTCGATAGAGACACGTGAATTCATCAGCATGCTGGAAAAATTTGGGGGGCTGGTCCCGTCCGAATACCCACAAATAGTCGATAAGGGCGTAGAGGTATTCCAGATAGAGACCCGCAATCCCCATTTCCACGAAGACAAAGGCATAATGCATCTGAACGAAATGCTCGAAGCGTCACTTGCAACAATATTTGGCAGCAAGATTTGTCCCCAGGACCTGAAAGAGAGCCTGCAAGACCAGCTAAAGCACCTGACAAAGAAAAGGACCGATTATACCAAGAAATACCACATGCTTGAGCCCATCAATACAATACATATGCCGGAATTCGAAAAGGGCGTCAGGGAAAAGGCAAACACATTCTTAAGGATGGGCAGGCTAAAGTAGCTACTTGGATTTCATCGCATTTGACAACCTATATTGTTCATGGGAAGGATGCGACTTTTGCCTGTACACGATAAAGAAATTAAGTGGCGTGGACTGTCATGATTGAATGATCATAAATGAACGCGAGCTGACCAGGTTTCATAACGACAGGTCTTCGCGGCTAGTTCTTGCTGCTCTTGAAGTAGCCACTGACAGCGTCAGACCAGCAGCTCTTGTAAAGCGCGCGGTAAAATTTAACAAAGAACTATCAGTGCGCGACATAAATGGCAAGATCATAAGGCCGCGGAAATTCGAACGCGTATATCTTGTCGGAGCTGGCAAAGCAGCTGCAGGAATGGCCGCTGCCCTCGCCCTCACCTTACGTGGCATACCAGTTCGCGGTGCCATCACCGTCCCTTACGGCACTAAGACAAAGATCAAAGGTATTTCAGTCACGCTTGCATCACACCCATTGCCGGACGGATCCGGAGTCAAGGGCACAAAAAAGATCCTGAATGTCCTAAAGGAAGTTCGGAAAAACGATCTAGTCTTTGTTCTGATCTCGGGCGGCGGTTCGGCATTGATGCCACTTCCCGCATCTGGCGTGTCACTGGCTGATAAGAAGAAAATCACAAACCTGCTCCTCCGCTCAGGCGCTTCTATCCACGAGATAAACACCGTCCGGAAACATCTGTCGGCAGTCAAGGGAGGGCAGCTGTTACGTCATATTAAAGGCGAGTGTACCGTTATTTCACTGATCCTATCTGATGTAGTAGGCGATGATCTTGAGGTGATTGCTTCTGGTCCGACCTGCCCTGATAGGTCTACATTTGCAGATGCCCTGAAAATCCTGAAGAAATACTACATCAAGAGCCCGGAGGATGTTCTTGCACACATTATCAGTGGCACTATGGGCGTGATAAAGGAAACGCCGAAGCCATTGGATCCGATGTTTTCACGTGTCCACAATTTCATGATCGGTAACAACGCTATCGCGTGTGCAAATGCTGTGAGCTACCTAGAAAAACAGGGTATGTCGGCGGTGCACATAGGATCAAACTTTGACGGGCAAGCCAGAGATTTTGGCAAGTACTTAGCCCATCTTGGGTTTGATCTTGGCCGCACAAAACCTTTTGCCATAGTGGCTGGCGGCGAGACCACCGTTAAGTTGAATAGATCAAATGGTGTGGGAGGCAGGAATCAGGAAGCAGCGCTTGCATATTTACTTGAGCTTAAACGGCAAGACATTACGCTCGCATGCATGGGAACTGACGGCAAAGATGGCAACTCTAATGCGGCCGGCGCGCTGGTGTCGCGAAAAACAATTGCTCTTGCCAAAGATATGAAGTTGCAAAAATACCTTGGCAGCCATGACAGCTATCATGCTTTCAAAAGGTTGCACTCACTAATTTTTACCGGACAAACGGGTACCAACGTAAACGACATTGCAATAATATGCAAGGCGTCGGACTTTCAAGCTATACAATAACAAAAACTCAGTACCTGACATGTATATCGCCGGAAACAATATTGACAACACCGTGACCGGTCTGAAGCAAGAGCGACCCGTCGTCGTTGACATCCGCAGCGACGCCTTGAATGATTTTGTTGTTTTGGACCACTGTTACTTTGCGGCCCAGCATATCCGATCTTTTTTTCCATTTTTGTAAAATTGTGTCTACTCCTTGCTGTTCCATCTCTATGTAATAGCGTTCAATGTTCTCGAGCAGCGACCTTGTCAGATCAAGCCTACTTACGGTGTGCCCAAGCTCGTCACTTATCGAAGTGATTTTTATCCCGTCAAGGTGCGCAGAGATTGCTGACGAATCGACGTTTGCATTTATCCCAATTCCAATTACTACATAGTTGACCTGATCTGCCTGTGCACTAATGTCAAGCAATATGCCAGCCACCTTCTTGTCGGAAATGATGACATCGTTTGGCCACTTCAGCCGCGGGTCAAGTCCTGTTGTCTTTATCGCGTCATATACTGCAAGCGCAGCGCCAAACGGCAGGAGCGTTATTTTGGCGGTAAGTATGTTGGGTCTCAAGATCACAGAGAGCCATATGCCACCTCTGGGTGACAACCACTTTCTCTTTTGCCGGCCGCGCCCACTTTTTTGTTGCTCAGCAATGACGACTGTACCATGCGAATCAGGCTTGCTCGCCAGCGAGATTGCAAGATTTTGTGTCGAATCCGTGGTTTCGCGGTAGATGACGTGCTTACCAACAAATGAAGTGTGAAGAACTCTTGCCAGCTCCCAAGGAACTGGCAGGTCGGTCTGGCTAACAAACTTGTAGCCTATCCCTCGCCGCGATTCAATTGCATATCCGTACCTGCGCAGCATCTTTATCTGCTTCCATGCGGCACTCCTTGAAATGCCGGCCTTTTTTGCAAGCGTCTGGCCAGAAATATACCCGGCCTCAGACTTGAGCAACGACAGGAAGCCATTTGGCTGCGGCATTTGGGCATGATCGCGCAGCAGCAAGTAATATACTGATCAAACTAATTCTACTAGCTTGTCTGCTAAGTTGCTTCGATTATCATTTATATCCTTAGACGCCTTCTCGCTTTGTGAAGAATCGTAGCAGACCCGACATAATGGCCATCATTTTGGAGGCTGCTAACGGTGGGATAACCAAAACAAAGCTCCTTACACGCGCTAACCTTACAAGTGGCCAGTTAAGGCAATACCTTGACGTTTTAATAGAGAAAAAACTGATAACAGAGCTTGTTGACGATGACAAGAGACATGTAGCTTATAAGACTAATGAAAAAGGCATGAGGTATCTGTCTGTTTATTCGTCCCTAAAGAGCATTGCAGTCTTTCCACAAGAAGACTAGATCTTGTTCCATTTGTAATATACGGTTCCGCCCCTGCAGGTCGCGTAGACATCAGACCTGCTTTCCTT
Source organism: Nitrososphaera sp. (assembly GCA_036003785.1). GTDB lineage: Archaea > Thermoproteota > Nitrososphaeria > Nitrososphaerales > Nitrososphaeraceae > Nitrososphaera. Next base: position 69,852 of record DASYSB010000047.1, on the reverse strand, counting down.
GAGCGAACTTGCAACTTCAAGCTCGGCCAGCAGGCGCTCGATCTCTTTATCCTTCTTTTTCGGCGCAAGAGTGTTCAGTATCTCTTCTTTTGAGTACATTCTTGAAGGGTTCTTCCGCAGTATGCTCTCGATTTCACGCATCAAGTCTGCCATGCCAATCACTTTTTCTTTGTCCGTGCAGAGACTATCGATAACACGTCGCGATCCTTTAGCTGATAGTTGATAGGTAGTCTGAGGCCGTCCCTTCCGTCTAGCGCATAGAGCATGCCCTTTGCCAGCTCGCTATGTATTTCTCGCGCCAGATCCTCGACGGTCGAGCCTGACCGCATCAGGTAGACGTCAGGCAACACGTTTCCATGTTTGTCTGAAAACTTTTGAATGTCTGCAATAGGATAAACAGCGTTCATTTTCAACAATTTGAATACTGCCACGTTTATGGCAAACTGGACGCCGGTGCGCATGTATTCGCCAAGGATGTCCTTGCGGATAAAGTTCAGAGCCCATTTTTGCTTGTCATTGAGCTTTGTCTGGTCGCTTATTTCAAAACGCTCGTCACCGGGCAGGTAGCGAATTATTCCTCTGCTCTCTGCGCGCCTAAGGGTCAGTTCTGCGTCCGCGCTTGCGGGCACCACTATTACGTCCTTGTACTCTTCCCGAAGCCTGTTAAAGTTCTCGGTGGCAGTCGGCAGGTCCACCTTGTTAGCCACGATCAATGTAGGCTTTGAGATATCGCGCAGGCTCCAACAAAAATCCTTGCTCTCCTGCGGCCCAAAGTCGTCAAATGGAATGATAGTCAGATTGTTCTGAGCAAGGGACAGCTTGACGTGTTCTTCACGTACGCCAATACCCCTGAACACTTCTGTTATGGCCGAGATCGTGTCCACGCCCGAAGCAATTGCTCGGGATATCTTGTCCCGGTTTGCTTCCAAAAGCTTCAGGTACCACATGACAAGTTCCTCTTCAATGTCCGCGACGTCTGCAACAGGATCGCCAGTCCCCGGCTCGGCGATCCTCCCTGACGCATCGATGCTTCCTGAGGCGTCGACTATGTGAAGTAGCGCGTCAGACTGCGCGGCTATCGTAAGAAACTGGTTACCAAGCCCTTTGCCCTCCCACGCTCCTTTGATAAGGCCAGGAAGATCCACTAGCTCGACTGGGATAAAGCGCCAGCCATCGATACACCGAGAGTTCTTGGGTTGGTCCTGTAAGTTGAATTCTTTGTGGACGCAGAGTGTGATCGCGTGCGCGTTGCCTATCGCTGGTTGCTTTGTGGTAAATGGGTAATTGGATATCTCGGCAGAAAGTAGTGTAGCCGAACTAAAGAATGTTGTCTTGCCAGTATTGGTCTTGCCAATTAGCCCAATTTTTATCATGGGTTTTCCACTCTCTGTTATTATTTATATACTCTGATCATTGGAGACGGTAGGAGATAAGAGTAAGGGCCCAACCAATGATGCAAACTCTCCAAGAACTGAGATGTATGTAATTAGCCCGGGGTTTCTCAAAATATATCTTTCTTACTTGGAATCAAATATGGGAAATGGAACGTCCACAATATTGAATTACTGAAAGATAAGATTGGGCCAGCTCAGAACAGGCCGAACTTTTTAGCTACCTTGGATCCCCAAGAGTTTTGCTGTTCTTCAGATTCAGGTTCAGCATCTTCTTCCACTCCGGTATCGCGCAGCTCGTGCTGCTGGGCCAGTTCCTTTATCATATTAAGCCATTCCTTCTGTTCAGAACTCTCCGGCTCCTCTGGAGTAGCCTGGTACTTGGGATCAAATGGGCTCTCTTCTTCAACAATTTGCTCTCGCACTTCTTTGGGGACCTTGTCTTCCAATCCTTTCACTTGTTCGTGCAAAGATATTACTTCAGCGTTCTTATCATTCAGCTGCTGGACAAGATTAGCTACCTTCTGCTCGGCAGAAGTTTTTGCCTGTTCTATCAGAGCGATTTTTCTGAATGGTTCGTCAATAAGCTCCTCGTGTAGCCATTTCTGGAGTTTGGCCAACTGGGTTTGATTACTGTTGACCATTTGATCATAGTTCTTTTTCATCTCCTCCATCTGGCCTTGATAAATACTCCTGATATTTTCTAGCTGCATTTGGTAGTTCTTCTTTGCCTCTCGAAGGTCTCTCTCACGAATTTCCCGATTCTTGCTTATCTGATCTTCAAGCCTCCTTTGTAGCGATTTTCGCTCTACTTCGTATTTTTTTGCAGCTGCCTGCATATCTTTTCGATGAGTCGCCTTTAGCTCTGAGATTTTATCATTAAACTCCTGTGTTTTTTTCCTTGATTGTTCTCTGAAAAGCTTCGAGATGTGCCTTTCTAGCTGCTCACTGGCATCAGGATATTCAGATTCTTGTAGCGTCTTGCTACAAACTGGACATTTAAGATCGGCAGAGCTCACTGTACTACGATTTCACTTTTTCCTTTTTAAAAGGACTTGTATGTAGTCAGATGCCCATACGCCCTGAGAGAGCCTCATTTGCGTGACAGCTTGTCAAGGACCATCTTGATCTCGTTGCAGCGCCACGTCATTTCGCTTATCTGGTCGGCAGTCAGGTCCAAGTTCCATTTTTCAAGAGCTATTTTTGAAATTTCAACCGCATGATACAATACTGACCAGTACGGGTGGTGCTCCGCTGTAGTGTAGGCAAGCTCGAGCACTTCTGCTAACCCGGAAGAAGCGCGACTGATGTGATCCGAGTCTTCTCCATAGATCCGGATAATCCCTGCATCCCTGTCGACACCCACCTTTGTCGAAATCCTGTTCTTGTTATCCAGATCTTCCAGAACCGGTCGGACTCGCTCCAATATCGTATCGATGTTTGACATTCACTCTTTATTTCATGTTGTATAATTTAATCTAGTCTGCAAATAGACGCGCGTGCTCAGCTAGCATGCACCTGTTAAAGACCACTTCGATGCTCTTTTCCCTTGCCATGCGCTCACCCTCTTTACTGTAGATGCCCTCTTGCATCCAGATCACCTTGATGCCCTCTTTCTTTAGGGCATCCTTCACAACTGGCAGCACATCTTCTGACGGCCTAAAAATGTCCACGATGTCTATCTTGTCCCGCACATTGCTAACGGAAGGATATGATTTCCGTCCCTGAATTTCGCTTGAAGTCGGGTTAACAGGTATTACATTGTAGCCGTGGTTGATTAGGTATTTCGGCACGTAATGCGCGGCCTTGCCCTCGTTCTTGGACATGCCAACGACAGCGATATTTTTTAGATCATAGAATTTTTTTATTTCACTATCCGTGTGTGCATCCCTTTCCATCGCGATCAATTATGTGTCTTCAGATTATTTAAACGCGGTCAGGAGCCTATCATCCCGGGCAGCTTTATCGGGCTGCGGTACGGCTGCACTATCTTTATTCCGGGCTGGGCGGTAACCGTGACATTATCTAATTGCGCCCCTTCAGGAGGCGAGAAGTTCATGGTTTCGCCCGGCTTGAGTACTGGTATCACCGGCTCTTTTTCGCTGCCATAGTCGACCAGTACATCGGTTAGCGCAAGCCTTCCAATGTTCTTGACAACAACGCGCGTATTGGTATAAAGAGACTGCTCGTCCTTGAGTGCGTCGACGCTCAGGTCGTAGTCCTTTGTAGGAAGAGCAGAAGCAAACATTGTGATCAGAGCTACTGCAACGATCCCTGCCGCTATCGCCACGACAAACGCAAGGCGCATTGAATGGAATATGGCCCGAGAATATTTAAGCGATTATTCGCCCTTCATCTGTATCCTTGATTTGAACACTGGTCTAATGCCAAGCGACGTATAATTGCCTGTAGAGCATGTAAAGCAGAGCTCTTCTTCCGGCATGCCTATTGCCTTTGCAAGGTTGGCCGTGTCATTGTACGCGACATAGTCTGCGCCTATCACCTGGGAAACGTGGGAACCTATTGTCGCGTTAGATTCTTCATTTGCGCCGTGCTGATGGGCAATCAGTTCTTCCTGAGATGGAAAGTCGATGCCCGCGTAGCAAGGGTAGCGTATGGGTGGGTAAGTGACGACAAGACTCACCTTGCTTGCCCCGACCATTCGAAGTGTCTTGATTATCTCGGCCGAGCTCGTGCCTCTCACGATGCTGTCATCAACCACTATCACATGTTTTCCCTCAACCACTTCGCGAATAGGTATTATGCCCTTGTTTATCTCGACCCTGTCGCTCTGGTATGGCTCGATGAAACTCCTCATAGAGCCCTTCTTGCTATACCTATCCTTGAGCAGGCCCTCTTCGAACGGCAGTCCGAGCTCATGCGCATATCCAAGTGCTGCAGGCCTTGCCGAGTCCGGCACTGGTACAACAACGTCTGCGTTTGCTATTGGAAATTTTTTCGCTAGAAACTGCCCGATCCTTTTCCTTGCGGCATATATGTTGATCCCTTCCATTATGCTTGATGGGTGTGCGAAATAAGTATATTCAAACGCGCAGTGGGCGTGTGGCTTTTCGTTTGCAAACTGCTGCGAGCTGATGCCACCCTTGCTCATCTTTACCAGCTCACCCGGCTCAATATCGCGCACAAGCTGTGCGCCAACTGCTGCCATCGCACATGACTCCGAAGCCACCATGTATGTGTTGGTTTCACGATGATGTCCTAGTACGAGCGGTCGGAAGCCGCGAGGATCTCTAGCTGCATATACAGAGCCCTCGTCGGTAAGAAACGTAAAGCAGAATGATCCGACCATCTCACCCTTCAGGATGTGCATTGCCTCCGCCATGTCTTCCTTGTCTGCAAGGTGCATTACGAGGCGCTGGGCCGCAACCAGAGTGTCGCTCATTGTCTGTGGGGTGAAGGTGCAGCCACCTACCATTCCTGATAGCTCTTCAACATTGGCAATAGTACCATTGTGTGCTACGCACAGGTCTTTGACTTTGAGTGGCTGGGCGTTTTCAAGCGTGCTCTTGCCAAGTGTGGAATACCTGACATGGCCTATTGCAGCGTGGGACTTGTACTTCTTGACAACAGTCGGGAACTCGGCCGCTGCAGAGGAAATAAGGCCTAGCCTCCGGAAAGGCGACTTGCCTGGAACCGCAATGCCCCACGCCTCCTGACCCCTGTGCTGTAGTGCGCGCAGCGAGTCAATTACGAACGGTAGGACATTGTGCCCATCAAGAGAAAAGATGCCCACTACGCCGCAGTTTTCATGAACCATTACTGCCATCCCAAGATATGATAGGTTTAGCACGATGCTCTAAAAAAGATATCTTCAGTGCATCACCTTTTCAAGCGAATAATAGCTTGTCTGCAATTGCTTAAGCGTCAGCTTGATTAGCTTTTTCTTGCCTTTGGCGAACTCGACAGCGCTTGCGGCGCTTCCTATTTGCTCAAACATCACGTTTAAGGATAACAGTGCCTTGCGTACCTTCTCTGGGTCTTTTGTGCCCACGATGTATCGAGAATGTGATTCGGAGAATAACAGGTCATCTGTTCTGCTGCACGAGTTTGGAACTAGATCAAGGTCGACTTTTAAGCCGGTCGACCCTGCGAGCGCCATTTCTGCAAGAGCCACTGCAAGGCCACCTTTTGAGCAGTCGTGCGCGCAGGTAACGAGACCGCTCTTTATCAGATTCTGGATAGCATTTCCGTTCCGCCTGTCGACCTCCAGGTCGACATTTGGAACAGAGCCGCCTGTTAGGTTGTGAATGTATTCGTAATATTCAGAGCCGCCCAATTCAGGAACTGTCTGACCAACAACAAAGATCGCGTTGCCAGATGACAGCGCAGGCCTGGTGATGTGCGACGCGCTTTGTACAAGTCCAAGCGTGCCCAGGACGGGCGACGGCTTGATTGGTCCCTTGGCAGTTTCGTTGTAAAAGCTCACCTTGCCCCCGACCACAGGAATGTCCATGAATTTGCAATAGTCTACTATGGCTCTTATCGCCTGAGTAAACGCCCAGTATATTTCCGGATCTTCAGGGTTGGCAAACTGCAAATGGTCTACAACTCCTACGGGTTCTGCACCGGTGCAGATGACGTTTCTGCAACCTTCAGAAAGGCAGCCAAGCGTTCCCTGGTACGGGTCAAGGTAACAGTGTTTAGAATTGCCGTCGAGCTTTATCGCTACAAACTTGCCATTGTCAAGTCTCATGACCGCGGCATCTCCCATCCCGGGCTTGACCACTGTCCGCACTCCCACTTCGTGGTCATACTGTTGATAGATCCAGCGTTTGCTTGCTATGGTGGGGTTTGACAAAAGCGACAGCAAGACCTTGCCTAGGTTCGCCGGTGTTTTTGGCTGTTTTACTCTTTTTAGTTTGTCCAGATAAGCGGGATGCCTGATTCCCCTATCTGCAAGTGGCGCGTGTGCAATAAGGTGCGACGGCATCTCTGCCACTACCATGCCGCTGTGCCTTACAACCAGATCTTGGTGCTCCTGAACGACGCCTAGCACTGAATGCCTGATCTCGTACTTGTCAAGGATTGACTGAAGCGCCGGCAGCCTTGCTTTGTCTGTGATGTAGAGCATACGTTCCTGAGATTCCGAGATCATCACCTCGTTTGGAGTCATGCCTCTTTCCCTCGTATGCACCCTTGTGAGTTCTACGTCAAAGCCTCTGCCCAGATTGTCAGAAGTTTCAGATAGGCAGCACGATAGGCCTCCACCGCCAAGGTCCTTGATGCCTTTGATGCAGCCTTGCTTCACTGCCTCCATCGTCGCTTCGAGCAATAACTTTTCAAGGAAAGGATCAGGAATCTGCACAGCTGATCGGTTTTCTGCTTCAAGCGCCTTTGAGGCGAATGACGCGCCATGTATCCCGTCGCGGCCTGTCGAGCCGCCAGCAAGTACAACGACATCGCCTACGTCGGCCTTGTTTGCGATAATGTCTTCTTTGCGACCGAATCCAATGGATGCGACGTCAACTAGGCAATAGTCTTCAAACGATGGATCAAATTCGACTTCGCCCCCGACAGTCGGGATTCCGATGCAGTTGCCATAGTCGGCGATGCCTTTGACCACATTTTTGAACAGCCATTTCGACTTTGCGACAGTCTTGTTCTTGCCCGTTATGGGAGCAAAGCGGAGTGCATCAAGGACTGCTATTGGCCGCGTTCCCATCGCCATGATGTCGCGGATTACACCTCCAACGCCCGTGGCGGCGCCGCCAAAGGGCTCTACTGCAGATGGGTGATTGTGGCTTTCAATGTGCACAGTTAGGACATAGCCGTCCCCAATGTCAAGGACGCCTGCGTCAAAGCCTGGCCCTACAACGACACGGCGGCCCTTTGTCGGCAATAACCGTAGGTATTTTTTTGACGACTTGTATGAACAATGCTCTGACCATTCCGCGCCGACGATATCCTGTTCGATCTCGTTCGCCTTGCGCTTCAAGTTTTCCTCAAGGTAATCGAGCTCTTGCTTTGTCAGGACGCCCATCTATGCTATCGCCTTTGGCTTGAGGTTAGACACTAGCGATCTGAAAATCGTAATGGCTGCATTCTTCGAGCCTTCCGCTGCAAGTATGCTTTCGCTCGCCCTCTCAGGGTGGGGCATCATTCCCATCACGTTACCGTCTTCGCTGCAAATTGCCGCGATAAGGTCTGAAGATCCATTGGGATCGTCGTTGGAATATTGCAAGACAATCTGGTTCTTTTTCTTTAGCTCTTTCAATATTTTGTTGTCGGCAACGTAGCGCCCTTCACCGTGCGCCACCGGAATGGAAAATGTCTGGCTTGGCGCAAACTCGCTCGTAAAAAGTGTCTTGTTGTTCTTTACCTCAACCTCTGTCCATCTGCATACGAAGCGGAGCGAGTCGTTCATCATGAGGGCGCCGGGCAATAAGCCAGATTCAACTAGGATTTGAAAGCCGTTGCATATGCCAAGTATGGGCAGGCCGTCTTTCGCCATTCTTTTCACTTCCTGCACTATCGGGCTGTGGGCCGCAATTATGCCCGCGCGCAGCCGATCGCCGAAGGCAAAGCCGCCGGGAATTATCATTGCGTCATAGCCTGTGATGTGGTCCTTGGTGTGCCAGATATAGTCTGCATGAACGCCTATTACGTTGTTTAAAACATGATGAACGTCGCGATCGCAGTTGCTGCCGGGGAAAACGGCAATTCCAATCTTCGTCATTACTGCGAGTGGAGCTTGACAGAGCTCGTATTAATATCTTCAGATTAGCGAATTTCGCATCAGAATATGGATCACTATAGCATTGTTTTTATCTTCGGCTGAATCTGAGAAATTTGGATGGCAGCTGGAGTAGTTCGTGATATCATGACAAAGCAGATAGTCATGATAGACCATGACAAATCGGCGCTGGAAGCTGCCAAGGTAATGGCAGAGAAGGGCATCAGCTCTGTGTTTGTGGTAAAGAATGGAGACCCTGTAGGCATCGTGAGCGAGAGGGACTTCATCAAAAAGATATGCGCCAAGGAGCTGCCTATTGCGGACGTGAAAATAGGCGAAATCATGTCAAAGATACTGACGACTGCCGACCCAGAGATGCCAATCGAAGTCGCAGTGCAGAGGATGGTGAACCACAAGATACGCCGTCTCCCGATAATGGAGGGCGGTAAGCTGGTCGGCATCATTACGGTGACGGACCTTGCAAGGCATCTGAGGACTACACTATTGCTTGAAGGAGCTTTGAGCGATTTTAGCAACATTGACGATGTAATCACGACGATGGACCAGGATGACAAGCATTAGCTGAACATGATTGAGCAACAATTTTCTTAACGTTTACCAGCAGCCTTGATCGAAGCATTGCTGACAACTGGATTGAAAATGCGGAGTTCCGCACACAGCTTTTTGACAACCGCTTCGGCCTCTTTCTCTGATTTTGAACTTACAACCATCGTTAGCATCTTTGCAGATCGAACGGACTGAACGTTTGAGTAGCCGCCCTTGACGACAAGGTCGCGGTGAATCGTCTCGCCTTCCGGGTCGTTGATGTAGGGTTTGTTTTCAATCACTACCTGCACTTCGAACTTTGGCACAAGTTCACCCCGTGTTATGCGATTTAAATACATTGTTTACATAAAGCGGCCAAAAACTTTGGTGAATAGCAAGAATGTCCCAATCGACGGCGGGATCAATCCGAGCATGAACATGTTTGGCGCGTCCTCTGCAGATACGTCTGCATTGTTGATGGCCACTATTACAATAAAGAAAGAGAGAAAGAGAGTCACCACAAAAAATACAGCAGCTGCGATCATGAAGACGAGAAGCTTGATGTTGTCCCGCCCTGTTACAGTGTACGCCAACTGTAGTAATTAGCACTTAAGGCGTAGATTAACCTTTTCCAAAATGCCAAAATGCCGTTTAATTAATAAAACGCAGTACCATTAGAGCGCTCGAGGTCACGTAGCTCAGCCTGGCCAGAGCGGCTGACTTGTAAACTTCTGTGCCAAGAGATCAGCAGGTCGTGGGTCCAAATCCCACCGTGACCTTCATGTTCGTATTTTTAGTAGGCTTGCCTTAAGGGTGGGTTTGGCATACGAAACAAGAAAAAACGTTAAGAAAAGCCAATAAGCGCGTAGCAACTTTATCTCACTATGGCTAGTGAGCAAGTAGACGTACAAGTAATAGTAAAGTCGCTTCCATCAAATTATCAAAGAGACCCTTCAGAGGTTGCATTTCAATACCCTTTGCCTACACCCGCATATGAAGTAACAACGAGAGAAATAGACCCAGAATACGTGGGCGTTCAGCTTTTGTACTATGGCAAAGATCGACGCGATTTTGTTCTTAACATGCTAATGAGCAAAGAATTTGCAAAGCGGTTAAATCTCATGGTCGGCGACAAATTGACTTTAAAATTGATTAAAGAGGTCAATAAAAGCGAATTCGGGCTACCAAAATAGCCTTGCCAGCTTTCAATCTCACGGTCTAGTGCGCTATCTTCTGTCATTTTGTTTATCAACAATGTGCCTTAGCACACGCCAAGCTCTAAACCAAAGTAACTAAAATACCAACCTAGCGAATGTAGTAAGTGATTCATTGGTCAGCGTAAAATATTATGTCTGAATCGTAATGATTGTCTCGCCAATAGCTAAGACAGTGTTCTTCACTTTGTTCTTGAAAGTAAATTGTGTATTCTTTTGTACCCGATTTTTCACGAACCGTTTCTATGTAGCCGTGAAGCGCCATATAACATCGAAGCATTGCTCCCCAGTATGCGTCAAAAAAAGCCTTTTGGTCTACAAGACCGTTTTTTATCATTACCGCAATTTCTTCAAAATCTGCCCTTACTATTTCGACGTATGGCAGTACGTTTTTGTCGAACTGAACGATATCATAAACCGGGTGGTCTTCAAAATTGAATGGCGTGTATTCTAGAGGCTCGTCATTCTTCTTGAGGTATTGATAGTAAGCGGTTACTACTTGCTTTCGTGCGTATCTTTGAGTCTCACCATTTAGTTTCTGAAAAACGAGGGCCAGCCCGTTCAATTTACGGGTTTTATTGTTGTTTTCGGTTTCTCGCCAGACCGCAAAGATGGCTGTGGATACAGCGGCCCAAGTACCCAAGACTAGCCAAAGATCGTCTGCCAATGATGGTCTTTAGTAGACCCTGATCTATTTCTTCTTTAAGATATCTCTGCGATGCGTTTGTGTGCCTAAATCACGGGTATAAGAGTTCTTAAACTTTGTTCTATAGATACAACAATTGCTTATAGAAAGCTAAATCTATTGGCATGAGCAAGATCACAACCGATGCAACGACTTGAGCTAATAATTGGCTTGTGCTTACTTGCTGTAGGCATAGGGCCCGTCAGCTGGGTAATTTTGGCGGGTAGTCTACCGCCTGCTACGACCTTTGGGCCGGCGGGGTTGACTGGTCACGATGAGGGTTCGGGTTCTAGAGAAATAACGCAATTCACGTACTTTTGGTTTATGATATCATTCTTTTTCGTGGGCATAGGCGCTTGGTTTGTAATTGCCGGTCTGAAGTCAAGAGCTATCGTAAGCAACCCAGACCCAAGACATGAAAATTGGTCATAGCAAACTGCCAGCACGGCTTTTTTGACTCGAAATTTTGTACCTAGGGGGCATACATTTTCTAAATCAACTGTTGCTTAGACAGTTGATCTTCAGAACAAGACCGTATGCGTTTTTACTCGTTATTTTTGAAATCTACACTACAGCCGTAAACATAAGTGCAAACTCAGGGTGTCGGCTCACTGCGCTTTGCTTCGTTCGCCGTGCATTGTTCAATCAAAATGAATGTATGATGCACGGCTCACGGTTGCTTGGCTTGGGTCGTGGGCTGGTCGAATTGTTTGTTATGCTGTCTCGACCAAATTATCACAAGGTAAATTGATAATCCCTGAAGTGCCCAGCCTATAATATTGCCTATTACGTAAGTCGCAAATTGCATTTCAGAAATAACCTTCTTGTCAGCCGCCCAAAAGTCTTGGCTGAACGACATTTCATAGCTAAGAGGGTAAGCAAGTAGAGTAATCGCTAGTAGTATAGAGGGCGCCATTACATAGAGCACGTACTTCTGCAATTTCTTGACTCTATAAAATGCCCAGAAATTAACTATTGGTATGAACGTGAATACAATCTGCCATGCGACGCTAACTTTGCGATTTGCTGGCATTACTTTTCTGCTATTTGTATTGATTATTTATCTCTTTGATGTCTGTCATTTACTGAAACCATTGTTGCAAATTGTCTTTGCCTGTAAGATGAGTTTCGGCCCTTTGTCTCGCATCTAGTTGCTCTTTAGATAGTTTCTCGCCTAGCATTTCTTTGAATTGTAGTGCATTGAGAACAGCCTTGCCTCCATAGTGATTATTAAAGTAAATGCGCAGTTTCTTTATTTTCAGGTCTTTTGTTATCTTGACCTTTTCAGCCCAAGGTTCTAACTCTTTCTTTATGTAAAGATAATTGTACCAGAAACCCTCGTTTCTACCGTGAAACCTGATGAAGGCATGATCTGCGGTAACTATTGGTTCTGCTAAAAACTTTAGTTTTGGGTCTGGTGAGTCAGTCATTACGCTTGCGATATTGTAATGCTTTAGCAGTTCTGGCGCGCCCTCAGTTTGCCAGCTCGCATGCCGAAATTCAAGCGCATAATCATAGTCACGAGGTAGTCTATCTAAGAAGATTTCAGCGTTTTTGAAATCATCTACGGTAAAGTTGGGCGACATTTGAAACAAAATAGCGCCTAGCTTGCCGGCTTTTCTCAATGGCGCAGTTTTGTCTAAGAACTCGTTGAATAGTTCTAGCGAGCCCTCGCCTAGCTTCTTTTCTCGCGTTATCGTTTCAGGTACTTTAGTCGAAAACTGAAAGTTATCTGGCGTTGCTTCAGCTAATTTTTTGAAAGTGTCTTGAGTCATGTATTTGTAAAATTTATCATAATAAGTCGCGTCGATCTCAACTGTATTGAAGTATTGAGAATAATATGGCAATCTTTTTGTCGTTGTATTTGGGTAGAATGAACCGACCCAGCCGCCTTTCTCTGCCTTGTCGCCATAAGACCAGCCAGAACAACCAATTAAGACCTCGCTCATTCTAAATTCAACTGGCGCTATACGCTATTAAATTGTCTTGGTCATTTGCCTGTATTGTGTAGCCAAAAGGCTCTGTAACTGAATTGCATACTTCTGCAAGCAATTCGACATATCTGTTAGCGTCGTAAGTCGTTTTCTCATTAATTAGTTCGACTGGTACGCTTCGCTTTCTTGAATTTTTGCGATAATAATCAACAATCACGTATTGCAATACTTGGCCCGCACGCATAGATTTGCCCTCGTCTAAAAGCTGATACGTAGCGCCCATTTCTACAGTGTTTACAGTATAAGCGTTAGAATCTTTAGATAACATCTTTGTAAAAATCAAATCAACCAACGGCACCCTGCCGTCTTTTAGCATCTCTCTGTATTTCTGAAATAGATCGTGAACTTTTGGCATTAGCGCCTTAACTTCTTTGATATTATTGCCCTTTGCCATTATAGCCAAGACTTCGCGCTGAAACTGTGAGAATAACGGTGGCGTATCATGTCGCCTCGTTTCAATACCACGGTCTTTTAGCTCGCCGTCTTCAAAGACGCCAAAATAGCGATTAGGCACAGGCGAAATTTTATCTACCTTAGACGACACGAATGCTAGCCATTTGTAAACGCCCTCGAATGAAATGTCATAGCCTGTAGCCTGCTCGATAGGTTCTTTTAACTCGGCATAGTCGGCTTTTGTAGCGCCCGGTCTTTGCAGCCATAAGCTATCGACAATGCCATGTAAGCACGTGTAGCCTTTGCTTTCGACAAGGTTACGTGTTAAAAGTAAAACTTCGCGGTCGATAGCGCATACTACAATATGAGAATCGATCAAACCAAACTTGCTATTAGCATGACCCAAATAACCAAACGAAACTACGCCTAGCCATTTCAACGCGTCTTGTCTCGAATCGTAAATATCAAAACGTGCGCTGTCGGTGGTTGTTTTCTTTAGTTGTTTGTATTTCGCTCGCTTTTCTAAAGGTAACTCTAGGGCTTGAGATACAATGCCTCGACGCTTTTCGCAAATGTGATAACCCAGACCTTTAACGACGTTCTTTGAATCTTGGCAGCATGCACAATTTACAGTTTCACCCGAAACATTGCGCTTTGCCATGATGTTGGGGTATAGGCTCGTAAAGTCAAATTCTGCGACGTTCTCGTGCACGCCTACAACCGGCTCGAAAATAAGTCCGCCTCGATCAGCAAGCAGTAATTCGTTAAATGTTTTGAATTTTTCAGTGTTTACAGGCTTGTAGGGCACGAGTAAATCGCGCTTGAAAGCGTGGTACATTTGAAGACTTGAAAGACAGCGCCCAATAGTGGCTCTTGCGCATGTATGAAACGGTATTCTGCAAAGTCTTGCAACTTCGTACAAGCCATGCAAAGCAGAGTGATCTAGTATGAACGAATTGCGACTATCAACGTGCACTCGACCGTAAAGCATGACTGTCGAGGGCCGATAATGAACGCGACCGTAGCTAAAATATGTAATACCATTTTTCGACGGCTGCGAGACTGCCAAGCCTTCGCGGTCAAGCACAAGTTGTATTTTATTGTCTGTCGCTCGTGCGGTCAAGTAGGGCAAAAGAAATTCGTCGCCGTCTATTGTAAATACAAAGTCGGGGTCGATTTTTGCAATTTCATTGGCAAAATCGTAAAGTGCGTCTTGCTCTGACTGTCGCCGAATCTCGACTATCTCGTTGTCTAGCTTTAGTGTAATGCTTGCGATCTTGTCAGTGAATCGAGGTAAACAGCCTTCTTGTTTTAGCGAAACGTCAAGATTTGCGATTCTAAATTCAGGCAGTTCGTAATCAGGTTCTTTCAAGTGGTTTTCGCAATGCCATGTAAGTTTACCGTTGTTTTGTACGACTTGGCATTTAGCAAGCGGGTACAAGTCATGCTCGTAAAAGTATGCTTGCGGCGGTAAAATATCGACGTTGTAAAGCCTGAATTTATCAAAATCGATTTCTTCGATAACGTTGGCAAGTGTTACAGCCTTTTTTGAATCTGCGAGCGTTAGTTTTAAAACATCAGTTTGCTCGTGATCGTTGATTTTTTCATATCTTGAGACAAAATCAATGCCTTTGACATCTACCGACTTGCTCGGTAGACCTCGCAAGTAGTGCTTTACTGCCTCGTTTCTTGATAATAGCTCAAGGTCGCGCTTATTGTCGGCGGCGACGTAAACCGAGTGTGACCAGTTATCTTCGAGGCGCACCGCCTTGCCGTTTTCAGTTTTGACCCAGAAAACCATCTTGTCTTTTAGTGGGTACGCGTCGAAAAGCCAGCCTGAAACAGCCAATTACTTGTGCCCTTGTAGCTTTTTGCGCAGATTTGCCGCTTGTTCTTTAAGGCCTTCGATAATCAAATGTTGTTTTAGAACCAGCGTAACTAGGGCCGTTTCTTCTGCAAACGGTTCGTCTTTGGCGTTGATAGCTTCGATAAACTCGTACAAGAAATTCATTAGTTCGTCAAAGCGTTTTCGTTTCTCGGCAGGCAAAGCATCGCGATAAGCGCCATAAGTCTGAATAATTTGCGTTACAATGTTGTCTTTTGTATCTAAAGTCACGAGTAATCTAGCGCCTCGCTGGTTGCTCGTAGTGTGTCGGCTAGATCGTGTAACTCTAAGTAATGATGTAAAAGAATGCTTGTTACAATAACGTAAATTCTAACTGGTTTGGCAGCGCACGAGCAAGCAGAAATGTAAAGTCTGACGATTGCAAACATTTCGTCGAAAGCTCGTCTTTCTTTCATTGTCAAATGTTTGCGGTAGTCAGACCATTCTTTTTCTTCGTCAGCTAGAGCTAATCTGAAAGACGGTATCGTTCGGCCCATAGAATCACCTAAGATGCAGCGACTAGCGTGATCTGCCTAGCAGGTCTTTCGATTCGCCAGTGACACGAATAGCAAGCACCGCATTTGACGCAATAATACAGGGTTCTCTTGTTGCATTCGGTGCATTCTTTGTGATTATTGGTAGCTTGAGCTAGATAGTCGTGCCTATGATGCATAATGTAACCACGCTTCAAGTTTTAGATAAAGCAGGGCGCACCTTGCAGAGAGGGGGGGTCTCGGTAAGGTGCTACACGCCTTATAACAGACAGCCTTTCAAAGTCAAACCTTGCAGAGCTTTAGCCCATTATCACAATACCTTTGCACCCGGTGCGGTTCAATTCTAAAAGAAACCAACGAACAAATTGAAATTTCAACTGTAATCGAAGATTGCCCTAAATGCGGCGCTTTTCTGGCAAGTACGTTAGAGAAGCGAAATAAAGAAACCGAATTAGAGCCAAAGATACCAAGATTTCAGACAGCCTACGACCTTTGCAGATTCAAGATCGATATAGCAAAGATCAGCAAGTTTATGCCGTTATCGACGACAGGTACGCTTTGTATTGCCGGCTACAAGGCGAACTTGCTATTAACGAGGCTTTGCGTAAGGGCACTATTGCCAACGAATTACGGCGGGCTTGGCTCGTCCCATGTAATCATTGTCGATGCAGGTAACAAGTCAGATTTTTACCAGACAGTGAATTTCGTAAAGCAATACGGCCTCGATCTTAAACGCTCGCTAGACAGAATAATTGTTAGCCGAACTTTCACTATTTACCAGCTAAAAAGCCTGTTACAGCGAGAACTACCGAAAGTCATTGCAAAGTATCAGCCAAGCGTTGTTATCGTGCCCGGCCTGCTAGATATGTTTGACGACGACCCAAACATCAAGAAAAAAGAAGCAAAAACGGTCATTGCTAGAATGTTGAAGTCGATAAATGAAGTTTCGACTAGACGGCTAGTGAT
The DNA here is from genome assembly GCA_036003785.1 of Nitrososphaera sp. GTDB lineage: Archaea > Thermoproteota > Nitrososphaeria > Nitrososphaerales > Nitrososphaeraceae > Nitrososphaera. Next base: position 53,590 of record DASYSB010000047.1, on the reverse strand, counting down.
TACTTCTATTCAAGAAAGCAAGTATGCCGGGCTAGTAATACCAAGTTTTGGCAAGCGAATTACATTAAGTAATGCGAATCATAACAGGCTAAACGTCGAGCTTTATAGTAACGAGAGGCGAGCCAATGTCGTGCTATCAGAGAAAGAGTTAAAGATAATTCGCAACAAAAAGCCTAACCTAGGCGAACTAACTAAAATACGATCTCTCTCTACTCGGTAGGGCGCTCTGGTGTGATAAAAGGGTCATCGATACGATCTGCATTTGCAAACGGTTGTGTTTTTACAATTTTTAGCAGCATGACACGAATATCGTACAACAAGACAGCAAGAAATGACCATTCAAAGTATTGTGGCATTTGACCTCTGATAAAGTGGTATTCTTTACTATTGTAAGTGATCGTCTCGTTTTTGGCATTATGATAACCGTTTGTATGCAGAGTATTTCGGCATAATCTAAGTAAATCAAGAGCGGGTCGGTATTCGCCAAGCCCTAATTCTACTAGCGTATGATCATAGAGATTTCTTGAAACTATCATCTGTCTTGGTGAAATTTGGGTCTGCGATTGTAACGAAAGTTCTAAAAGAACTCTCAAGCGACGCGTGAAAGAAATTAATCATGCCCATTTTGATAAATTGTTGAAATTCATCTTGAATTGCAATCTTTTGCTTATCTGTCAGAGGCGTTCTGAGTATCTCTTTAAAACGTTCTTTGTTAAGCATTTGGGCATTGAAAAAACCTAACCCAAAGTCAGCGCACATAACTACATTGATACACTTGGCGAATATGGTAATTCTGGCATCTTTCTCTCTTACAGCATTCTGGTATAGAGCTCTGACCTCATTTTGAGCATCGACAAATGCGCGATTAAGCTGCTGAATGTCATGATGTGCCAATCTAAAATACTCGATTCTATCGAACAATGACTCACTTAGATTCTTGGCGGGCTATTTAAGATCAAAACATAAAATTTACTCGTAGTTCTTGACCAGCACGGTAAATTTTGACCTAGCTTTTTGCAGGTAGGGGGTCTTCGATTCAACCGCGCCTCTATCTAGCTTGTCTATGTCGTTTTCGTGCTCAATCGTCTGGTCAACTATACATCTAGTAGAATGTTATAGATGTCGAGTTGATCAGATCAAAACACTAAATTGAGCGTGGTTTGCAAATAGACAATGTAGATAAAATTATACGGCGTATAATTAAACGAACATTGTTTTCATTTTCGTATGTCCAAATCCCACCGTGACCTTTTTATCGAATTCTTATTAGTTCTCCCGCCATATCGCCTTCGTTTTTGCCAGCGCCACAAAGCCGATCAGGTAGGCGATCAGTACGCCAAACCCAAAGCCGACCGACCATTCTTCTGGAGTTTTGTTATTCATGACGTACTGAAGTATCAACGACGCATGGGTGGTAGGTATTGCGTAGGCAAGCGGCCGCAGAATATCTGGCATGCGATCTATCGAGTAGAACACGGGCGGAAGAATCGCAAGTATCACGTTCACAAACGAAATGACCTGAGTCGCGTTACGCATATGTAGCATATGCGAGGACAAAAAGAATCCCATCGCTGACATGGACCCCCAGATAAGCAGGATAGTGGCCGCGAGCAGTGGGATGCTAAATATTGACGCTCCAGAAAACACGACAAGTGATGCCAGTACAATAAGCGCGGGCAATCCAAAGAGCAGCTCGGAAAGCGCAAGACCCATCATGTATGTTAATGGTGACACAGGCGACGCGACAAATACGTCCTGTATTTTGTACTCCGTCTTGTAGAACGAAATGTCTTGACCGAGCGCGAGGCCGTAACCAACGAGCGCCATCACAAGACTTCCTGCAACTGCAAAGTCGACATACTGACCGTTGCTAATGATAAAGAGTACAAACAGAAGCGAGAATGGGCTTATAGCTGTGAAGACGAGCGACATAGGGTTCCTCCGCAGCCAGAGCACACCTGTCATGTAGGCGATAAGAAACGCCTGCCTTACAGGAAGCATGCTAGTCTCTGCCATTCTCGTCATCTCCAATGCCGCCTCCTGCGAGATAGACAAACACATCATCGAGTGTGACCGGCGATACTGTAAACAAAAGGTTCTTGCGTAGCGCGAGCTCGGACAGCTCTCGAACCGCTGACTCTAAGGTAAAGACACGGAGCATCCCAGTGCCCGTGTCGACTACCGACCCGTAAGGCTTGAGCGCGTCAATGTCAAGCCCGTCGCGCGCAATATCTACTCGGATGTTCTGCGGTATAACCCTGCGCAGCTCCTGGATGGTTCCACGAGCGATCACCGCGCCCTTGTCGATAATGACAACATAGTCTGATAGCATCTCGGCTTCGTCCATGTAGTGTGTCGTCAAAAGAATCGAGCCCCCTTTGGTCTTCCAGTCCTTTATTGCGGACCAGACTTGCCTCCTGGAGACCGGGTCCAGCCCAATTGTCGGCTCGTCTAGAAACAATAGCTGCGCGTCCGTAGCCATCGCCATTGCTACCAGGATTTTCTGCTTCATGCCGCCTGACAGGTTCATAGCTGGCCTGTCCCGCGCTTCGTAGAGCTCAAGCTTGCGCAGTATGTCCTCCGTTTTAGCTTTTGCAGTTTGTTTGTCATCGCCTCTTATCTGCAGCCAGTTGTAGATGTGGTCCCATGACGTCAATGCCCTGAGTGGACGGCCCTCTTGTGGAACTACGGAAATCAAGTCACGGATTTGCCTAGCGTGCTTTACCACGTCATAGCCAAGTACGTTGATGCTCCCGGCACTGGGCATCAGCTGGGTTGCACAAATGCGCACAAAGGTTGTCTTGCCCGCGCCGTTTCTGCCGAGTAAGGTCAAGATCTTGCCCTTCTCTATTTGGAGCGAAACGTCGGATAGCGCAGCCTGCCTGGCACCCTTGTATATTTTGCTTACGCCGGCCGCTTCTATAGCAAGCACGAGATTACTGTGCAACTCTCTAATGTAGACTTTCTGTTGTGCTGTGGAGTAGGGGATCGATTCGAACTCGTCTAGACTAAAACGAGCTGTCGCTCGCGGCGCAAAATATTTGGCATTTTAGGCACCGGTGCAATTGAACTAGCAATTTTAGATATGCAAATAAATCCCTCTGTGCAAGATACTGCATAAATGAGAAGGGAATACATAGTTGCTCGGATTGAAGCGTCGCAGGATGGCAGCCCGTACGTCTACGTTACATTCAACGATCCAAAAGAGTACAAGCCTGACAAGCCTAACATGAACCCGTTTGGTCCGGGCACAGCGACATTCAGCTCCATGGATGATCTCATGAAGAACATGCCCAAAATCATGGCGAGCATCCCCGGTATTGGAGGGGGGCTTACTGAATCGCCAACGATAAAGCTGAGTATGAGAGAGTATCAGGACATGAGCATCAAGGTCGGCGACAAAGTACACATTGAAATACAGAAAACAGAGAGCAGTGGCGTTTAACTTTGTACGCTATAGAGGACGCTTTGATTTAAATACAGAAGCCGCGTAATACATTCGGTTGGAACAGCAAAAGAACGGGGTGCGTGCCGAAGTAAAACTCCCTCTGATACTTATTCACACACCTTTTGGGCTTTCATTCTTTGATAAGGTTGCTAAGTGGCGCGCGGCCAAAATTTATGCCGACTTTAACATATACCTGATGCCGGCGATAACCGCACTTGCAATATTCCTCATCATTGGTTCTCTCACTGTCATGTTCTCCAATGCATCCGCAAGGGGCGCGGTAGCTGGCGCAGGCCTCCAGGCCAATCTGCTCATTCCGGGCCTTAACCCATATTTGCCCGTAATATACGGCTGGCCAGCACTCATTATCACAATCATTATCCATGAGGCAGGCCACGGCATTGTCGCCCGCGTGTACAATCTTAGAGTTGACTCTACTGGAATCGTGTTGTTCCTTGGCCTGCCAATAGGTGCGTTTGTAAACATTGAAAGGGAGGAGCTCAACAGGGCGACTCTCAAGCAAAAGAGCGCTGTCCTCACAGCCGGTCCGCTCAACAATATGATATTGGCCGGCGCTTCACTCCTGGTTCTTTACTTCGTAGTATCGACGCTTACTCCACTACCGCCGGACCCAAATGCCCCGCAGTTTGGCGTGGCGGTAATAAGCGTCGGTCCCGGGAGCCTTGCAGAGTCGGTAGGCATGGAACCCGAATCCGTGATCCAATATGTTGCAGGACAGGAGGTTAAAACACTAAACGATCTAGGCAATTATCTGCGTGCAAATCTTGGCAGCACGGTTGATATTACTTGGATCAACAAGGCTGGCGACGTTGTAACTAGGGCGGTAACGCTGCCTCCAACAGTAGAACAAGGCAAGGGCGTCCTTGGTGTGACTGTCACATTGTTGTCGCCTGATCCACAGGCAGTCCTTGACAGGTACAAGGACCAGTTCACACAGAATCCACTTGGCATACTTCTTCCACCCACTTTCCAAGAAGGATTAGTCCCGTACTCTGACATGATGGCTCCAAAGTACACGTCAAGCGTACTTGGCGGCGCATACGCACCAGTTGCCAACATTTTGTTTTGGCTTTGGTTCATCAACTTTAACGTCGGCATATTCAACGCGCTTCCGATCGGCCCGCTTGACGGCGGTCAGCTATACGGCGCCTTGATAGAGAAGCGTGCAAAGTCAAAGGTGATGGCCAAGAACGCAAGCATGCTCTTGACGCTTGTCATGGCTGCGATAGTGGCGATAGCCATACTGGTGCCATACGTACCGTTCTAATGAACAGTATGCTTTTATAATGGAAATGCCGATATAGATTTGGCTTATTACCGGTTTGTGCCTTATCTGATTTATCATAGCCAAGAGGCATAGGACTTTGGTGATATAGCCAGACGAACGACAATGAGAGAATTGGAAAAGGACGATAAAGTTGGCGAAATTATAGCTCAGCAGCAGTCAGCACCTCAGAAGAGGCTAAGGCTGGCAGCAGACCTGGATGGCCCCTTTATCAAAGTGACCACCGAAAGTGAGGAGGCTGTAGCCAAGATAATACTGAAGTCCATTCCTTCTGACTCGAGGATTACGCTGGTGAGATTTGAGGGTCCCAACATTGCTCTATACACCAAGAACGCGAAGTTCGCGCTCACCGAGCTTACCTATTATTTGTCGTCGTTATCAAAGAGCCTGAAAAAGAGGTTTATCATACGTACCGACCCGTCGGTCCGTCTGCCTGAAGACCAAACTAGACAGGCGGTTGTGAAACTTCTGCCAAAAGACGTTCTTGTTTCTGCGGTGTTCTGTGACGAGACCACAGGTGAAGTGGTGCTTGAAGTTAGCCGGCCGGAGGCAATCGATCCTAACATGATAGTGCAGATCGCGCAGTCGACCGGATGGATAGCACACACTAGGCGCTCGCCCCACATTCCATCTACCAGTATCAACATAATCCATTCGACGCTCAAGGGATCAGCAAAAGAGAGGACGGAATTTCTGCAAAAACTTGGTAAACGTGTTTTTAGAGGATCGCTTATTGTCGGCAATGGAAACGGGAACGGCAGCGCGCATCAACAGACAGCAATGAGCGAGCCTGGTTCGCCCAGACCTCAGCCATGGTCAACAAGCAAGGAAGAAGTAATGCTCTTTTGCCTCGGCGGAGTCAAGCAGGTGGGGAGGTCCTGCTTTATCGTTGTCACGCCGGAGAGTAAGGTGATGCTTGACTGCGGAATCAACCCTGGAGAAATGTCAGGCCTCGACGCGTATCCGCGGCTTGACTGGTTCAACTTTGACTTTGATGACCTGGACGCGGTGGTGATAGGCCACGCCCACATCGACCACCAAGGGTTCTTGCCTGCATTGTTCAAGTACGGATACAAGGGGCCGGTCTACTGCACCGAGCCGACGCTGCCGCTTATGACCCTGCTCCAGATGGACTCTGTTAAGATAGCAAACAGCAATGGCACGTACCTGCCGTACGAGGCAAGAGACGTCAACGAGGTAATAAAGCACTGCATCACTTTGCCGTACAGCAAGCCGACTGACATTTCGCCAGACATCACCATTACGCTTAACAACGCCGGCCACATCATGGGAAGCGCGACCGTGCACCTGAACATTTCCGGCGCGCACAACATCCTGTACTCCGGAGACTACAAATACGCCAGAACACAACTACTGGATAGCGCGGTTTCGATGTACCCGAGGGTTGAGACACTAATCACTGAAAGTACATACGGCAATACGACAGATGTTATGCCAGACCAACAGGTTGTTTATCGCAGTTTCTCTGAATCGATAAACAAGACACTTACAGAAGGAGGTAAAGTGCTGATCCCAGTCCCGGCAGTGGGAAGAGCACAAGAGATAATGCTTGTCATGGCAAAGGAGATGAAAGAAGGAAGACTTGTCGAGTCGCCGATATACATAGAGGGCATGATCTCTGAAGCAAGCGCCATCCACATGTCTTATGCACATTACCTTGGATCAGAAGTGCGCAAATCCGTGTCTCAGGGCATCAACCCATTCCAATCAGAATATTTCACGGTAATCAGCGGGTATGGTAAGCGTGACGATGTGCTTAATGACGAAAATCCTGCCATTGTGATGGCCACCTCCGGTATGCTTGAAGGCGGTCCGTCAGTTGAATATTTCAAGGAGCTTGCGCCCAACCCCAAGAACAAGATCATGTTTGTTTCTTACCAGATTAACGGCACGCTTGGCAGGCGCGTTCTTGACGGAGTTATGTCAGAAGTCAGCATGATGGACAAGACCGGCAAGGTCAAGGTGGTACCCGTTCGATGTCAGACGCAAAAGATAGATGGCTTTTCAGGCCACAGCGACTTTAACCAGATAATGAACTTTGTGTCCAGGATAAAACCAAAGCGCGTCCTAGTCAACCATGGAGAAAAGAGCAAGTCAGAAAATGTAGCAAGCGCTATCTATTCGCGTCTGAAGATAAGGTCAGGGGTGCCTGACAATAGGGAAATAGTGCGCCTGCGCTAATTTTCCACTAATAGAAAATTGATCCCTAATACGGTGCGCATCATGCCATAACCCATAACTTCTGACTTGTGTTAGATTTTTGCGGTAGCTCCACAACGTAGTTCGTGGAGACGGTATTATTTTGGAGCACTATGTGCAGAAAATTATTTCATTCGGGATAGGTTACCACGAAGACCAAGAAGTTTCTGTCTATGTTGCTCTAACGTTTGACGACTTTCCTTGAGTACTTCGGTTGCCTCGACTAACTTCTTAAACTGCTCAGTAGTTTCCGGCAATCTTTGATTGAAGGTTTCAAGTTGAGCCTTATTCGTTGAAATCATGTTTGCCGTTAGAAGGTCTTTGACTAATGCTATTTGCGCGTTTACTGATTTAAGCGCTGAATCTATAGCCTCTGAGCTCTTGGTGACAGTCTGAGCGCTGAGAGCCAAGTTTCTCCTAACAGGCTCCAGCTGATAATATCTCATAGCATTTATCTTCAAATAGTATCCAACCAAGAGCAAGAATGCGACGGAAAATAGCATGACAACATGGATTTCCGTGATTTTCAGGGTCCATATCGGAGTTGTAAAGCTGATGCTACTAAATATTATCAGAGCAAACATTGCTACAACGGCGCTATTGATAGCAATCAAACTGGGGGGTTGCGAAGGCTCCACAATCGTCGCTCCGATTCCTCCTTTCTGTGGTGGTGCGGTTGAGCCATCAGCGCTGACGAGCATGAATCTATTGCGACGTCCCGGTAACATAAGGTTTTGTCAGCATGTCCCGCACCACAGAAACTGGTCTCATGTTTTGAAACAGTTCTCAGTTTATACCGAGGTAGGAGACTCAACAAGAAATTTGCTTGGGGCGGAACCCAGGCTTCTTGCGAAAATCAGCCTCATATAGACACAGAGCCCTTCGGCACCAGAATCTTCTTTGCACGTGGCTTGTTCCAATAAGGGGTCTTACAGGCAGGGCATATTGTGGGTTTTTCAACGAGTTTCCTAGGAACCCAAACGTGGTAGCACCGTTCGCATTTGTACCCTCTCAATCTTATCTCGCCCATAGGACGAGACGTATGCACCAAGGAAACATAAGAACTTACCTAATAGGTACTACCTATTAGGTAAGGTCATCGGAGCCAAAGGCAGAGGAGATAGCGAATAGACCCCCGAGCACGCACAAATTGATTCCCATCCTGATGGAGATCTTGGGCACCTGGACGGCTAATCGCTCAGACAATCATCATAGAGTGCCGCAAATTGGGCACTCAAGGGCTTGTTTTCGAGATTTGAGATAGGCAAACACAGCCGAACCGCAGTCTGTGCAATAATACTTGTATCGATGTCTAATTTGCGTCTTGTAATACATTGCTTGAAGCCAATTTACCCTTCGTGTTTTCATCCTGTATTTGCCATCAGCAGGGTCCAACTCATAGTAATAGGCCTGCCATTTCTTCCTCGTGCTCTGCCGATGGCGAAGGCGTCGGCCTCTATGAACGTAGCTTTTCGCAACCGAGATAATGACACGTTGCATTTAGTGGTAGACCTATTTGATACCTCTTTTGGTCGTCCATTCTTTATAGAGAAATGTATGTAGCTCCCGTGCACGCTTCAATCCGTGCCCATAACGGAACATGATACCTTTCTGATACCTTTCACATATCCACGTAATCAAGGCATCCTCAGATTATCCAAATGCCTCGGATACCGGAAACCTGCCAATGTCGACCTAATTGCCTTTGCAAGAGATGTCTGGAAGGCCCAGACAAACCTGTCTAATCCATGGATTGCGTGAAATGACCGAGTTTATGGACCACGGGCCCCTAGATGGAATATCAATAAATTCGACCTTATCCCAGAAGCTGGGGTGCCATTTGCCAATAGCCGCTTTGGTCTGGTGTTGAAAAAACGTGGGTGCAGACAACGATTACGACGGAAACACCAATCATCGACCCATTTCATGACACTATCCACCGTCTACCCACCTTTGTCCACCTACCTGGTGGGGAATTCATGTAGTTTTAGAGATATTCTTGTCGCATCCCTTTGACGTGCTCTGACTGAAAGTTGATTGCTTACACCTATCGTCCTAAACTAGGGATGTTTTCTCGGAAATGGGTCCCAATGTTAGAAAGTAGGTTGATCCTTGGGCTTTTCTATAGTATTATGTCCATAGCGTTTTTAGCCATGTGCATACTATATCACTTGCACGTAAGACATGGCGATTAGATACAGGTGTGTTCACTGCAATATTGTGCTGAGCGGCGAAGGTGCTTCTAGGCATTACCTTGCAAACCCCAATCACAAGCTCGAAAAACTGCCTCCACCTGTCAAGCCGGTAAAAAGTGTGCGGTAATTATTCTCTTATGCTTTCAAGTGTCGACACTACCTGCCAAAGCATCGTGCGAATGTGCGACTGCATCTGGGGGCTCTGCGTCGCGTTATCGAGCAGACTGATTGCGTTGGCCGCCCTTACCGACATGCTGCCGCCTTTTTCGTCTTTGAGTGCAAGGAGCACTTCTTTTATCATGTTTCGTATGCTTTTTTGGATGTCATTGTTCTTTGTAATAGAATCGAGGGTTTCAACAGCGCGCGCAAGGCGTTCTTGATTTTCTTTCTCTTTCAGTTCTTTTTTTGACGAAGTCATTACACATGCCTCCAACAGACGATTGCTCACTTAGCTACTAGTTGCTTTTGAATGTTTTCGTCGTCACTGCTCGACGCTTGCAGCTGTAAGCTCTTCCACGTATCTAGCACCCTTGACTGTAAGGGAAAACATCTCGGCATCCCCATCTTCTACACCGTCGTGCATAGAGGAAGTAATGTATCCTTTTGCCAGAAGATCGATTATTGTCTGGTTTAGCAGAGTTGCAAAGTAGCTTTGGTTTATGGTGTAGTCTTGGTCTTGCTCCCCCATTTGCGGCACGACCCACATCTTGATCTGATTCAGGCTAACCGATGACGAACCTTCGTCTGACGAGCTCTTCAAACGAGCCAAGACGGTTTGAGAAGCAATCTCCATCTGCATTGATTCACTACCACCACAATGTCATAAATGGCTTACTGTTTTTATATTCCTGTAAAGAAATACGTACCGTATGGCCGAAGAGAAGCTAAGATGCAACATTTGCGGTGTTGTAGTGAGCATTAGTCAAGCAAACCAGCATGCCTCAACTTCTACCCACGAATCGCGCAAATCCGAACTCGAGCAAGAACTCAAGGCAACAAGAAAAGACAACAACAAAAATGATAGCTCTGTCGTAGTCCTGTGGGAAAACTTGTTATGACTATTTTACAATAAGGACCGAACACTTTGTGTGGTGCAGCACCTTGTTAGAGACACTACCAAGCACCATTTCTTTGAACCTGCCAAGGCCGCGGCTGCCGATGACTATAAGGTCAAAGCTCTCCTTGTGCGCGTAACCGGTGATGTTATAAGCTCCGTCTCCTTCCGCGATTACAGTCTCTAGCTTGACGCCGCTCTTGTCCGCAATCTGCTTGCACTTGTCTAGGATTTTTGTCGACTCGGCCCTATAGTTAGCAAGCAGGTCGTTGAGCAATTTCTGCGACTCGACATACACTGTGGGCGGATTTTCTATTACGTGTATTGCAGTCAGGTCCGCTCCTGTACTTTTGGCAAGGAAAATCGCATTGTCAAGGGCGCGGAATGAGTTGTCGGACCCGTCTACGGGCACAAGTATCTTTGAGAGCATCCGCATAGCAGGGGTTGTGGGTATTATTTTAATGCAGAGTCAGATCCTGGGGTAACAGGAATTGTATGAACAGGCTTATGATGTACATAGCGGCAAGTACTATCCCTACCTTGAGTCCGATTTCTTTCTTGAACATCATTGCAAGGGCGCCGATGGTCACTGCCGTCACGAGTATCATCTGATATTCCAGAATAGGGTTCAGCGCAATGTTTGTGTTAAAGCCGCCGTGATACATCGCGCCGAATACTGCTACCGCTAGTAGCAAGGTATTGTTGAGTATCTTTGAACCTAGGACGTTTGCAACCGCTATTGATGCCCCCGCTGCCCCCTTGCGTGCAAGGAGCATCATTGATATTTTTTCCGGCATTTCTCCGGCTATCGGGCTAATAATCACAGCAAGGATGATCACTGAAACGCCCACTTCAAGCGAGAAGCCTTGAAGCGACTCGATAAATGGCGAGGCTCCAAAAAAGATGCCGGCGGTGCCCGCACCAAAAGCCAACATGCCTTTTATCATTTCCCTGCTTGGTCCCTTCTCTGATGGCCCCTCGTATACCTTGACAACTTTGTGTGGATCGGCCTTGTACATTTCCTCTTTTTTCGCTTTGTTCTCTGATTTCATCTCCAAGAGGGCCATGATCAAGTATGCACCAAACATGCCGGCAAAGATAATGCCGTCGATAAAATTGTAGCCGTCGATAAACAGAACTGCGCTGATCACTGCTGTAGCGAGCAGGAAAATCTTGTCCAGCTTGAAGGTGGCAACATCTACCCCTTTTAGCGGCGCTTTTGACAGGCGCGTCGTTGCTATAAGAATCATTATGGCCAATCCAAGAGTCATCATTAGCAGGTTGCTGCCAAGACCGGCGCCTATTGCAGTTCCATAAAGGCCATCAGCAGCAGCGTAAATTACAATAGCGATCTCCGGCAGGGTCGTCGCAACGCTTAGGAGTGTGCGGCCGACAAATTTTGCTCCATACTTTTTTGACAAGTGCTCGGCTCCGTACGAGAGAAGGAAACTTGCGACGGTCAGCTCGGCGAGCCACAAAAGCATCGTCAGAAGGTTTTCGGCCAAACTGTTGCTTGTCAGCGCCAAGTTCAATATAAATTACATTTTGGCGCTCCGGCGAAACGGCGATGTACTTGACATGCCAACGTGATCTAATCCAGATAATCCTGTTGACTCAGTGCATTACTGCGAACTACATCAAATGGTTACATAGTCCATGGCTATCTGAGCGTTGTATAGACATAGGCCGTGTCGACCACTTGATCAGTGGTCCAAAGTGTCGGCAGCGTGACTGTTCCTGCAAGCTCTAAGTCGTGACTAGCAATGACACTCCCCCATCCCCAACCGGTCTTGTCTCTCGAGAAAGTCTTCATAATGTGGCTGCCCATAAAGTTGAAACCGGCGCTGTGCCTTAGCGCTTCTATCGACCTGACCTGTTTTATTACGCTCTCTGCTAGCATTTCCCCCATCTCAGGTAGCCCAGAGATGAAGAACATTGGCCGGGAGAGTTTCAAAGTCCCATAGTCAAAGCGCGTAGCGTCGGCCCTTATCGAGCTGTACCTAACGTCGGTAGTAGACGAGATCGTATCTTGGAGCTGCACAAGGTCGTGATCAATCTCCACTCCATGTGACTCCATTCCAAGTAACCGACCGCAATATGCTATCCGGCCATCACCGGATCCCACGTCAACTAGTTGTTCAAAGCCGAGCGACTTTGCGCCGTGCGCAAGCGCAAAGGCCGACAGCATCCACGTAGGGTAAAAGGGTTGGTAGCTTGTATCGTATTTCTTGCTGCTCAGCCAGTAGCTGTTGATATCGCCTTCGTAAACTTTACAGGTTATACCAGAAATCTCTAAGTCATACGATCTTACGTAAATCGGATTGGCCGCTGCAAATCTGTGTAGAGAGTGCAGCAAGTGATCGTCAATTGGAAGGTACTTTGAATGCGACAGAGGCAGGATTTCGCGAAGAAGGCTATGACCCTTGTACGTTTGCACAAACTCGTTCTTTAGCTTTGTAATTGCTCTTGGAATTGAATCGTCCATATGCATTTCCTTCAGTAGACTGATTCTGCGCTTGGGCGCAATCCCCGCCTGTAGCTTTTGTGTCCGCATTCCTTGCATTTGTAAAGCTTTCTTCGCTTGTAAGTGTAGATGGTTTCAGGATCCTCAATCATTTCGTGGTGTGTTTTTTGCATGCACCGGTCGCAAAAGCGCAGTTCAGACGACATTGCCTTTCTGAGCAGCAATTTTCAATATATATTGATGCCCCCGGAACGCCGTAGTGCAACCAAATGTTTATGAATCAATTGCCAAGATCCTTTAGGTATGCGGTCAAGCGTGGTACTATTTATCCTGACATTCGCGGTCTTGGGGCTCCTTCTAGGCTTTGCGGAAGTCTACAACAAGGGGCAGGAAGGTCAAAGAGACAACATGACAGTAGATGAAAATATTACTGCCAACGTCACACATGGGAGCGACTCCGGCAGCAAGGTAGAAGAGACCGGCAAGTGACAGTCGGTTGAATTTATCTTCGTAGCTTCTTAGCCAAGAGCTCTGGCACCTCTGCCGGGCGTTTTGCCACAGGCACGCCGGCCTTTGCATAGTTGGCCGCTTTTGACTCTGCGGAACCATAGTTACCGTACACTATGGCGCCGGCGTGGCCCATCCTCTTTTCCTTGGGAGCTGCCCTTCCTGCAATGTAGGCGATGACCGGTTTGCTAAAGGACGTCTGTATGAGGTATTCTGCAAGCTGCTCCTCCGCGTCGCCGCCTATTTCTCCGACGACAACGATTGAATCTACATCGCTTCTTTCCCGGATAAGATCGAATGCCTCTATAAGGTTCGTCCCGTTTATGGGGTCGCCGCCAATTCCAAGGCACAGCTTCTGCCCGTATCCTTTGTTTGTAAGATTGTAGGAAACTTCGTACATTAGTGTTCCGCTGCGCGAGAATACCACTGTGCTTCCAGCCTTGAAGGGCTGGGCCGGCATGATGCCCACTTTCATCACTTCTGGCACAATGACTCCGGGGGTGTTTGGTCCAACCATCCTTGCACCCTTCTTCCTTGCATGCTCTAGAACATTTATCGAATCCCTTATCGGAACATGCTCGGGTATCGCAATCAGCAATTTGATGCCGCTGTCAAGCGCTTCGAGGGCTGCCTTTAGGAAGAATGGCGCGGGGACGAACATTCCGGATATCTGTGCACCTGAAGCCTTGACTGCCTCTGCCATCGTGTTATAGACGGGTGTACCTTCAAAGTCTTGTCCGCCCTTGCCTGGAGTCACACCTGCCGCAATGTTTGTACCGTACGCCTTCATAAGCCGAGTGTGTGTAGAACCGTAACTCCCTGTTATGCCCTGTATTACTACCGGCTTTTTGCCAAAGTCCTTGTCGCCCTTGCTTCCTTCAAGAATCTCAAAAATGTTGAATGTTCGTTCCACTGTTTTCATTTGATCACCGGTTTACGGCCGCTACTGCGGCCTGTATCGCTTCTTCGACAGTATTGTAGAGCTTCGCCTTGCTGCCATTGAGCATTGTTCTTGCCTTCTCCGCCTCGGCACCGGAGATCCTTGCAAACACCGGGACGGTTACCAAGTTGTTCTTGTACGCATCTAGTATTGCCTGCGCGACAAGATTGGTCCTGACAATACCGCCAAAGAGGTTCACGAGTATCGCCTCGACTCGCTTGATTTTGCTTATCACCTTGAGCGCTTCGTAGATTGTTTCGGTCGTGGCCCTTCCCCCAAAGTCCAGGAATGCCGCTGCCTTACCACCTGCATCAGAGACCATGTCAAGAGTCGACATGACAAGGCCAGCGCCGTTGCCAATGATTGCAATGTTGCCGTCCAGCTCGACAAGCGAAAAGCCGCTAACCTCTGCCTGTCTTTCAAGTTCCGATACATGTTCGTACTTTTTCAGCTCGGGGTGGCGAAACAGCGCGTTATCATCAATAATCACCTTGGCATCGAGTGCCATGAGCGAGCCATCGCCGAGAATTGCGACAGGATTTATCTCCGCCAATTCAGCTTCTCTTTCACTTACTAGCCTTGAGAGCTTTGTGGTAAAGTCAACAAATGACACTACTGTCCTTCCGTTTAGCCCCAGCTTGAACGCAGTATCTTCTGCAGTGTGCGCGCTCAGGCCGTCAATTGGAACGTCAACCACTACCTTGTTTCCGGCACTTTCAATTTCTACTCCGCCCTCTGCAGAAGATATGAGAGAATAGCAGCGCTTACTCCTGTTCAGGAAAAGCGAGAGATAGAGTTCATTCTTTATGTTGGCCATTTCTTCAAGCAGGATGCCGCGTGGAAGCTCCCCTTTTACCTCCTTATGAAGCAGTTCGCTAAACTTGGAGGCGAGCTCGACTTCGCTCTTGCACTTGACAATTGCGCCGGCCTTGCCCCTGCCGCCGACTGTGAGCTGTGACTTGAGCACCAGTGGATAGCCAAGTTTCTTGCCGCCTTCGCGAGCCTCCTGTATAGTGTGCGCAAGGTGCGAGCTTGGTATCCTGATTCCATACTCGTCAAAAAGTTCCTTTCCCTGATATTCCAGCAATCTCATGAGATTTCTAGCAACAGGACAGTCAATTCTTGCTATTTATAAATTGAATTCCTGTTCATGCTTGCTGGCTCCAGTCGAGCGGATATAATCACGGGTCAATGGTAGTAGCAGATATCCTCTGGATTTCCTTGTCAAAACAAGCTGGGCACAGCAGCACGGAATTGAATTCTATAAGGCTTGATGCTAGCTGGTTGCAATTCTCGCAGCTTGTTCCCATTGTCAAGATATGGCAACGGAAACTCGTATTTGTTAATTGTGATGTCGTTGGTTTGAAGTGTGCTCAGGCCGGCCAGTACAGGACTCCTTGACTTTTTGTCTGTAATGATAGGATACAGACTCTTACGTATATTCTCCGGAGCACTCGGAAGGATAGGAATGTCGCGGTTTGTCCTCTACCTTCGCATCAAGGCCGCTGCGATGGCCAGTATAGGCGCAATCTTTTTCCTATTCTGCCTGCCCAAGTTTTGATAAATCATAATGATACTGTTGGCGTTGCTGCTAAACTTCTTGCGAAGCACATAATAGGAGTCGTCAAATTGACGCTCTGCCATTTAGTCAAGTTTCTGAGCTAGCGGCTTATTTTTCTGTGGACGCAGACGTACCATTGCAAGGTATATGAGCGAAGCGGCGGCTAGGCTCGGGATTGTAGCGCCAATTGCCGGCAGCTGTTCCATGTAGATAGGCGACAGAGGCGATAGCAGATAATTTATCAAGGCTCCAGTAGCCCATGCAACCATTGCAGCCGCGCCGATGCCCAGCTTGTTCTGCCGCGCGTAAAGCATCTGCTCTGTGTATTTTTGTTTCCTTACTATGTAATAGTCTGTGAGCACAACACCAAAGAGCGGCACAAAAATTGCCCCTATAAGGAGCAGAAACACTTCGTAGTCTTGGATAGAAACTACCATGGCAAGTACCGCGCTGAGTGCGGTGAATCCGATTATGAGGTACTTTTGGTTTATTTTCGAAAAAATGTCCTGAGTTGATAGGGCTGCGGAATAGACGTCTGCAAACGCGTTGTCGGCCTCGTCCACTATAAGGAGAAGCATCAAGAATCCAAAGAACATTGCCTGTATCGCCACAACTATGCCAATGATGTCTGACGTTCCAATCAGCACGCCTCCAAAGTAGAAGAGCATATTTGTCATCGCAAATCCAATCAAAGTTCCCCACATTGCGCTCTTGCTCTTCTTTGCAAATCTGTTGTAGTCGGCTACAAGCGGCATCCACGATACTGGCATTGCTATGACAAGGTCGAGGGCAGAAAAGAACGACATGCCCTGTCCCGGCGACGAGACGAGCCCTGCCATATCTGTGGAGTTGATTAGAGTTATGATGATTATTGCAGAGGTGCCATATGCTATCCACACTGCAAACTTGCCAAGCCATTGCCTTGCCACATTGAGTGGCCCGGTGATGCCGAGCAGCGCGACAAGCACGCCAAATATTGCGGCCCAGAAATAGTAAGGCATTACATTTCCAGCGAGCATTTCGGCGGCCCTTGCCATTATCATGATCTCAAATGTCGTCCAGCCAACTAGTTGCATGACATTCAGTGTCGCGGGGAGGTACGAGCCTCTGATGCCAAACGATGGCCTCATCGATATAAGTGAGGGTATGCCATGGTTGCTCCCTATCTTGCCAGCAAGCGCAAGAAGGATCGAGCCGGCAATAGACCCCACAACGATCGCAAGCATGGCGTCAAAAAAACTAGCGGCAGAGAGAAACGATCCGGCAGAGAAGACGAGCAATCCCACGCCAAGGCTTGACCACAGGATGAAGTAGTCCAGGCCGCCAAGCATCTTGTGTTTGTCTTGAACCGGCTTGACGCCCCAATCTGGCGTTTTGAATAATGCCAAACTCTAATGATTAGAGGATCTCATGTTAATAATCTATGCATTTTCTCAAATAACGAAGAAATACTGAGGCATGGGTGCACAAAGTTAGCTAGCTTGCGTGTCTAAATTAGCTTGCCCTTTAGATTAACCAAACGATTGATTAGAAGCATACATGCAGACGGTAGCAAAAGAAATCGAACCTGGAAGGTCGGTGTTCTGTGAAACACATAACAAGAATTGTGAGTTTGTTTCTGGAAACCAAAAGTGTGTATGCTGCGGCAAGCGCGTGTGTCTCTGCAACTATGTTCTCTAACACAAATGATCAGGTCTTTCAAATTCTCTAATGATTGGGTCTTTTTGTTTTTTGAATTCTGAGATGGCAGTTTCATCTGATGGAAAACCTTAGCAGGTCTATTTATTAAAGAGGAATGAACTAGAGCAATCAGAAATTGTCAGACTCGCAGCGAGTTCCATTCAAGACATCGCGTAGCCCAACTTTTCGTACCGCGATCCCGTTAATAATTATTGGAGCCGTAGCGATCGGACTTTCTCTATTATCATACCAATACTCGATTCTAACATCCGAAAAGATTGCATTAGCAGCTACTGACGACCTGAAAAATAATGCTAGGATACAGGCATATGATTTGTCTAAATCCCTAGAAAATAGACTTGAATCAATCAAAAGCAATTTGGAAATAATAGCAAATGCTCCATTAGTACAGCGCGGAGAGTACGTGCAGGCCCGACCACTTATCGATGCGGCGGAAAAGTCTACCGATGGTTTTACAGACAGCTATTTTTGGATCGATGAGAACGGCAAGCTGCAGTGGGCAGGAGCGTTTGAAGATCAAAAAGTCTACGACCAATATTATGGCGCTGATAGAACTGATAGACCATATTTTACAGATCCGAAAGATAGTCATAAGCCATACTTCAGCCCCCTTCGCGATTCGGTAGATGGCGTTCCGAGGATTTACATTGCCTACCCCATAATAACGACCATTCAGGATAGCAGTGGTTTATTCAAAGGAGTGGTAGTTGCATCAATGAATCTAAAGTCTCTTGGCGATTCTATCACGGAGCAGCTTCCACCCGACACGCAGAGTGCAGTGAGTCTAATGGACAGGGATGGCACAATCCTCTATACTCAAAATGACGCGCTGTTGGGAAAGAATTATTTCAACGAAGACGTACAAAATCTTCTGTTTTCAACCTATCTTCCCCGTGAAGAACAAGATTCATTCAATGGCATTATGCGGGATTCGATTGCTGGAAATTCCGGCACAGGAGAATACTCATCCTCAGGAACCCCTCTTATTATTGCCTATAATCCCGTCACGTTCGACCAGGGAACCGGTAGCGTCCAACATGCAATGAGCCTCCACCTCAGCCTACCCAAGGCGTTTGCAACCGATATTGCTCTATTGATAGAGCAGCAAAGAAACCTGAGCACTATTGTGCCTGTGGTCATCGGTGGGGTTGCCGTAGGTATTGCTTTGACGGTCGCAAGATGGAATTCGAAGCTTGAACGTACAGTCAAGGAAAGAACTGCAAAGCTTGAAGTCGCAAACGAACGACTAAAGAGTCATGACAGAGCGCAGCGCGAATTCATCAATATAGCAGCTCATGAGCTTCGCACTCCTATTCAGCCGCTTATTGGCATAGCAGAAGCATTGGAGGAACAACTCAAGACATAAGGAAAAGATGACATAGTCGTCCGGAAGGCTGAAATAGAAATGATCACGAGGAACGCCAAACGCCTTCTGAACCTCTCATCCGACATCCTGGAAGTTTCGAGAATTGAAAGCAACACGCTGCAGCTCAGCAAGGAACCAATCGATCTAGCCAAAAAGATCAAAGTTATCTTGGATGATATGCGCAGTGTCATTCCAGAAGAAAAACGCGTGCAGCTGACGTTTAAGCCAAAGAGCAACAAGGCTGTAATGATTGACGGAGATAGAGAAAGAATTTTTCAGGTTATCTCGAATCTTCTCAGCAACGCTATAAAGTTCACTGATGAAGGCGAAGTCGCAGTGGAATTGGAAGAAAAGGACGGTCAGGCTGTAGTTCACGTCAGAGACTCGGGGCATGGAATAGCCCCCGACATTTACCCGAAACTGTTTACTAAATTTGCCACCAAGTCCGATAGAGGGACTGGACTTGGGCTTTATGTTGCCAAAAATGTTGTGGAAGCCCATGGAGGAAGTATATGGGCTGAAAACAATAGGGACGGTAAAGGTGCGACATTTTCCTTTACGCTGCCATTATCAACATATGCCGTAAAGGATTTGGAGAATGCAACAGAATCAGAAAAGGGCTAGTTGGCGAAAGAATGTCGTGTTAATACAGAAAAATCTTCTAGCTTCTTCCACCAAGCTCTTGATATATAACAAATCCTAGCACGAAGACTATGGAACAAAAAGCAATTGCGGCTGAACGACTTGATACCATCTATTGCTGTATGGAATGTAAGACGGTCTTTCTGTTTATGTCAGACGTAGAAGACCATCAAGAGATGTATGGCCATAGAAAAAAGATGTACGAAGTACCTTTTGACTGAATTAGCGGATAAAATTGGTTTTTGTAGCCCGCGGAGTCCGATAAGTATAGCCGAATTAGGCGTCTTCAAATTCCTCTGTCACTCCTGGACCAATGTTAGTTGGATTTTCATCCTCTTCTTTTTGATCTTTGCTCCTACGATTCATTCCCGTTATCTTATCATGTTCTTTCTTGCTCATCTCCATTATAGAGGCCAACAAGTCTAAAGAAGATTATCTGATTATCTTCCTGTAAAAGATGTCAAGCTTGATTCGCCGCCTTGAAGCAGGTGGCGTATTATAAGCTCAGCCTTCGTTAAAGCTATAGAATGCTTGAAAGCCTTCCTTGGTCTCGACATGCTTGCTAACGATGGTCCGTTCCCGGCTTAAGATGTGTAGCACATTCTGGATTTCAAACAAGTCAGCGGGCGATACTAATTTGCGACCTTTCATCACTTCGAATAGTTCGGTTGCAAGATATGCTTTGTCGCGGTGGCTTTGAAGAAATTCCTTTACTACTTGTATTAATGAGTCTGACGACTTGCCACCTTTGAACTCATCAATATCGATCGGCATTACTGTGAATTCAACTAAGAGCTATAAATCCAATGTGGTGGACTTCAAGTGAAATGTCTGCCGGGACATAATCGTCGCTAGGTTGAATAAGTGTTTCACATTTTATCACTCTGCTTGAAGATTGCGTTAACAGTAGCAGGCAGTGACTCTGGAGCTGGGGCAGGCATACAAGCTGATCTCAAGACGTTTTCTGCACTTGACGTGTATGGGTGCACCGCTATAACAGCGATAACCGCGCAGAATACAAAAACCGTGGCCGAGATATTCGAAGTCTCTCCAGCTATTATAGAACAGCAGATCCTCTCCGTCATGACAGACATGCGGCCTAATGCCATTAAGATAGGAATGGTCTATAGTAGACAGATAATAGACGCGGTGCATCGATCTCTAAAGAAATCAAGAGTTCCAATCGTGCTTGACCCTATCCTTGCGGCAGGTACAGGCGCAAAATTGCTTCTCGACAGCGCGTTTGATTCCTTTATTTCAAAATTGTTACCAATGAGCACGCTGATAACCCCCAACAGGTTTGAAGCCGAAAAACTTGCAGGAATAAAAATCAGGACCGAACATGATGGTATCGAGGCAGCCAGGAAGATAAGAGGACTTGGAGCGGAAAATGTCATTGTAAAAGGTGGCCACTTCGGGGCTCTGAACGTTAGTGACCTGTTGCTTGACAGCAAAGGCAGGGTAACTAAATTAACAAACCCAAGGATAAGGATAAAAGAAAGCCATGGTTCTGGTTGCAACTTTTCCTCTGCTGTCACCGCATACCTTGCCAGAGGCATATCAGTGGGCGACGCGTGCAAAATGGCCAACGAGTATGTCCATGTTGCTATCAAAAATGCTGTCAACGTGGGTAGAGGTTTGCCTGTTACAAATCCACTTTCTGCCATTTATCGCGATGCCAATCGTTATCAAGTATTGGCAGAATTACAGCAGGCTGTCAAACATGTCAGCACGCTTGAAGGCTTTTACCGTTTGATACCTGAAACTCAAACGAATTTTGTATATGCGCTGCCTGCCGCGGAAGATATATCACAAGTCGCAGGAGTACGAGGAAGAATAGTAAAGATCGGTAACACCGCAGTGCCGGCATCATACATCGAGTTTGGTGCGTCGCGCCATGTTGCATCAGCAATACTTGCGCATATGCGAATTAACCCTAGTATGAGAGCGGGTATTAACATAAGGTTCGACGACCGGCTTGTGAAATTGTGTAGATCATTATTTTCAGTGTCAAGCTACGACAGGAGCAAAGAGCCGAAAAGCATCAAGAAGAAGGAAGGATCGAGCGTGTATTGGGGAATTCTCCAGGCTCTTAGAAAGAACCCAAGAGCAGACGTCGTTTACCACAAAGGCGACATTGGCAAAGAGCCAATGATAATAATCTTTGGCAGAAGTCCGAATGAGGTTGTAGCCAAGATCGAGTCAATACTCAAGAATTAAGGATTCTTTTCTGTTTCTACCTTTGTCATCGCTGCAGAAAACTTGCAAATCGACTTATTCGAGCATGTCAAGCAACCATTCCTCCCTTGAAGCTTGAGGAGCTGATCACTTTGGGTGCTGGAGGCAGCTTTACCAACTTGTGAGCTGGATGAGCCAAATAATGCCTTGAGGCACCGTCGCCGTTGAATTCAATCTTGCATTTCATACATCGCCATCGCGCCGGCATTCCCGCTTCTTCACTAGTTGCAAAACCATGGTAATTAAGTTAGATGGTACTTTGTTAGTTAACAAGATTGATTAACAATAAATTGCTTCCCATTGGAGTTAGGATGAACGCACAAAGATTGGACAGAATATGTTTTACACCTACTTGTATTCGATAATCAATTCTGCTGGTGTCGCCAACGTTTTTTTCTCAATCCTCTTAAAACCAGCTGCCGTTAGCATTTTTGAAATTTCTGAAAATGAATAATTTCTTCCGCCGTAGCTTTCAACAATCATGTTCAATCCCATAAGGGCCGAAGGAGGCTCGATATTATGACGGGATAACGATTGCAGAAGTTCAGAAAGTGTTTATCCGCGAAAGAATTAACTTTGAAAATTGCTCACAGTCAATAAAAAAACCTGCTCAACTATGAAGGCCGAATCGCTACCTACTATTGGAGCGTCCTTGCAAAGATATTCAACAAGCTGTGCCCAGAGTTTCATCTTGCAAAGCGCGGAAGCAAGTCGTACTCTTGGAACATGAATGCTTCAGATGAAGTGGACGCATTGCTGAATTATGGCTATGCGGTATTAGAATCAGAAATAAGAAAGGACATTAATGCTATTGGACTTGACCCTACAATTGGCTTTTTACACGAGCTTGCACAGTCCAAAACTCCACTTGTGTATGACATCCAAGAGCTTTTTAGGTGGCTAGTCGACCTTTCAGTTTTACAAATGCTTGAAGAAAAGAAACTGAAAAAGTCTGATTTTATTGTGACAGAGAACTACCACTCGAGACTCAAGCCTGCAACTGCCAAGAAATTGATTGAGAGAATTAGCCTGAACTTTAATGCAGCCGTGAATTACAAAGCAAAGAAGCATACTTACCAAAACATTCTATTTGACAACGTCCGGCAGCTGGCTAACGTTATTGTCGGCAAACGAAAAGACTTTCAGCAGGTAATTCCACTAGTGAAAATTCAAAGGTTCCATTGGACGCGTGAATATATAAAAAACTTGAAGTAGTGCACGTACACAGACAAGCGGTTACAGTCAACCGTTGAGATATTATTGATGTCATTATGTTCGGCCATGTAGTAAAGTCGCTCTCGATATTTCATCGTTTTACCTTATATAGAGCAGAACCAGAAAAAGGACAGGAAATATGAAGGCAGTAATTTTGGCAGGAGGCCTAGGCACGAGGCTGCAGCCATACACGTTCTTTATCCCAAAGCCTATGCTGCCTCTTGCGAACAAGCCTCTTCTCGAATACATCATCGAGTGGCTAAAAGGCTCCGGCGGAATTGACAAGATCGTCGTTTGCGTCAGTTACCTGCACCGCCAAATTGAAGATTATTTTGAGGACGGAGCGCGTTATGGAGTTGAGATTGAATACGCTCGTTCAGAGAGGCCCCTTGCCACAGCGGGCCAATTAAAAACTGCCGAGAAGTTGCTTGACGATTCATTTGTATGCGTTTATGGCGACTCTGTTTACGAGTTCAACCTACGCAAGATGTTAACGCAACACAAACAGTCAAAGGCATTTGTAACGATGGCCCTTTTGCACTATGCAACGAAACTAAGGTACGGCTTTATCGATGTCAATGGGCAAAACAAGGTCACTGCCTGGCGTGAAAAGCCTGAGATAAGCGGACTGATAAACATCGGCTGCTATGTAATGGAGCCAGACTTTTTAAAGATAATACCAAAGTCAGGCTCGTTTGGGATGGACGACACTGTGAGGAAAGTGCTGGATCAAAAGAGGATAGTCAAGGGTTTCAAGATAGATACGGGCTTTATTGACATTGGCGACAAGAAATCATATCTTGATGCCTACAAGCAGTATGCAAGCAAGCTGGGCAAGATCTAGATGGGCATAGCCCTGTTTGAGGACTCGCATTGGCTGAACTTCTCTCCGATCTCGTTTACAAAGGCAACTTTTGACATCAAGGTTGGGGCAAAGAGCTTTTTTGAAGAACATCAAGTGACGCCTGAAGTGTTGTTGACAAGGGAATATCTTGCTGGCGTCACAAGCGAACGGCACCTCCAATCAAAGGTCAACCCCAGTTCTATAGATAGCGACACGGTGTTTGTCAACGGCCTTCTCCATCCTGGAGCGATATACCCTGAGCGGCTCGAGAAAGTAGACCATACTTTTGTGATAACTGCCGGCGAAAGGCTCCTTGTTGCAAGGCTCGACAGGAAGGGCACAGAATATCTTGCTGAATGCGTCGCGTCAGGCAAAAAGTTCGACATCAAGAAATTGAATGCACAGAAGTCCACAAAGCTGAAGACAGAAGAAAGCCAAGGCCTCCTATCCGAGCCATGGGATATCATTAGCATTATTGAAAATTCGCTTGCATTGCAGACAACAAATATTCAAGATGAAAGCGACGTGGGACCCGGTGTCCGCGTTGCTGGCAATCATACAATAGCGATTGGCAGGAACGCCTCTGTCGAGGACGGGACAGTACTTGACGCAAGGAAGGGCGGCATATACATCGGACCAGATGCGTACGTTGCGACAAGCAGAATAGTCGGGCCCGTTTGCATTGGCGGTAGTACGCAGGTAAAACAATTCACAATAATTGAATCAAGTTATGTTGGCTACAACTGCAGAGTAGGTGGGGAGATAGAGCACTCGATAATTTCTGATCACACGAACAAGGCACACGCGGGCTTTATCGGCCACTCGTATGTGGGCGAGTGGGTCAACATTGGGGCAATGACTACGACTTCGGACCTGAAAATGACGTACGGAAACATCAAGGTTGGAAGCGGCAGCGCCAAAGTCGACACGGGCCAAAACAAGGTTGGCTCATTCATCGCAGATATGGCCAAGACTTCGATTGGCGCGCTCATTTACAGCGGCAGACGGATCGGTGTTTCATCTCACCTACACGGCCTTGTCGCGGAAGATGTGCCAAGTTTTACTATTTACGGCGCCAGCATTGGGGCAAAGAATGCCGAGCTGGAGCTTCGCTCTGCCATAGACACACAGAAAAAAATGATGTCTAGGCGGAACCAGACAATGAGCAAGGCCTACGAGCAGATGATTAAAGATGTCTTTTCCATGACTGCACTCCAAAGAAAGCGCGCCGGTGTGCGAAAGGCTAAGTTTGCCCTCTAGCTACATGTAGTCGAGTCCTTGCCCTTCTTTCCAGAGCCCAAGTCTCTGGTGTAGCCAGGGGTAAAAGTTGGCGTCGCCGTTTTCAAACTCTTTCTTGATTATCTTGATTATGCTCTTTGACACCTGTCCCGGCTTGCCGTAGATCTGCTTTTTCCGCCGCAGCTTCATTCCTATGCCCTCTTTCCTGTTGTACGTCTCGTTGACAATTGAGGCTATCCAGCCGGGGCTGAGCGGCGGAACCAGCACGTTGCTCTTGGCATCAAATATCGTTTCAGGCCTGTCGGTGTTGAGCCTGACTGTCAGCGATGTAACTTTAGGGAAATAAAGTAACTCTTCCTGCATCGAACCCGAGTCCGTCATTTCAGCCCAGCACCGGCCGCTGTCAAGAAATTCAATAACATTGGCATACTCTTTCCAAAGCGGTGTCATCAAGAATTTATCAGGATTTTCCTTCGCAAGGTTTTGCAATTTTGACTCAAGGTTGTATTGCTTTAGCGCTGCAACTGTTGCATTTAGCATAACCAGAACTACTTTTTTGTCTGTGTTCTTTATCAAGTCGACAAGTCCTCCGATTATTGACGTAAATCGCCTCTGCGTCAGATTCTCGCGCCTGTGAATGTCCATCCTCAGCCAATCGTCCTTTTCCAATTGCGGATAAAAATCAAATATGCTCTGTCTTGACTTTTCCTTCCTCTTCTGATGTATGGCGTCAACGACAGAGTTACCCACTACATGGACAAAGTTCTCAGGATAGCCTTCCCTTATGAGGTTGTCCTTGTTGAGCTTCGTGGGTGCAAAAAAGAATTGTGTACCGGCAGAACATATCCACGTATCGATCTGCTCCGGGAAAGGCTCTTCCCTTGCAAGGAACCACTTGCCGTCAAACTGGCTGCCGATGAAGTTGCGGACTTCTGATTTTGTCGGATCTTTACCAGCCTTCAACTTCTTGATCGCTTCTGGGCTCATGGAACGGAGACCTGCCTCGTTTTGGCCCACCTTCTGGCCCATTCCAAAGACCCAGGCAAGTGGAGCAATGCCTGCAACCAGTGTGTCGCCATGGACTATTGGAAGAAGCGATTCTGTGCCAAAGTGCTTCCTGCAGTACCGGCCAAATGAGCCGAATTTGATTATCATTTCACTTGCCTTTTCCATCAGATCGCCTCTAATCTGGAGGTTGCAGCCAACGAATTGTTGTAGATTAAATTCTTCTATGCCAAACCCAAGGATTTCGTCAAAGTGTTGGCCTGTGTTTATTACGAAAACAGGCAGGTTTTCTTTTGCCGCCTCTATGACCAGCGGTGCCTGCTTGTAAAAATCAGGCTTGGTGCCAGTCACTATTGCAAGCACCGGACTATTCTCTTTGCGAGCCTTGGCAAAAACTGACTGCAGATTTTCTGAGACCTTTACAGGCAGCAGGTTGCGCGATACGTCAATTTCCCTGACGCTATTTTCGTTCAATGAAGGTCATCCAAGTCGCTTCTAATGGGCTTTCTTTTTGATGCGGCGACCAGGTATGCACCAACCGCAACCACGCCAGCACCGGCTGCCATAAAAAAGTACGGTGCCACGCCTACAACGCCAATGATATACTGGTGTTGGATTCTTGCCAACATTGGGATTCCGGCGACCATGCCTGCTATCATTACGATGCCTGCTACTATCAAGAACATGCCGCCAAACCGGGTGCCGTAAGTTTTGTTCAACCCAAAAACAAAACCAGCCAGCGCCAGACTGGGCGCTGCCGAGATAAAGATAAGCTGGAGTATGAGGCTTCCGGGATCAACCACGCGGTCTGGGCCCTTGCCTTCCGGCCCAATCAAGAAGTTATAAAAGGAGAGTAAAAGGGCGACAAACATTGCAGAGAGCCCGAGGGATGCAAGCGCAGTCCAGTCCTCCAGCTTTAGCCTCATTGGTACAGAACTCTAATTTACAGTTTGGTAAATAAATCATTCCTTAGTTTTATTTTGCCATCACATGATCCTACCATAAATTGAGGCAGACCTTCTTAACAGGATTACAAGTATCCCTACAATTGTTGCTATTACCAGGAATGTGCTTGCAGATGACATCGGAAATTCTGGAACGATCACTATGCCCCTTGCGACGCCATTCCTTGTCTCGTCTACCTGCTGCCCTTCTTTCATTAAACCGGTCACTGCTACCTGAAAGTTGTATATCTTATTACTCGGAAAATCAATTGTCTGCGTATCCGTCCCAACTTTTGCGGTCAGATTATCCTTAGTGTAGATCGATTTGCCACTATCGTCAAGGACCATTACGCTGTACTGAATATCGGTGTTTAGCGGGCTACCCGAGAAAGCATCTGAAAAGTGAAGCTTCACTGTTGATTCACTGTCAGCATTCAACGGATTAGGCGACCATTCTACACCCACACCTAAACCTCCAGTGTCGGTAACCATTTCGCTCGTCGTTTCGACGGGAACTTCAGAAGCTGGCGCGAGTGAGAATGTCATTATTTTCGAATCGCCGATTTTGCTAGCCATTCGCAAAATGTCATTCTTATTCAGAAGATAGTGGATGGTCATCTCCGAGCCGTATGAATATGAGTCAATCGCGAGTTTTCTTCCAGTCAGTACATCGCCGTTTGCAGTCGCAAAATAGTAGGGTGAATCGCCAATTCCCCTGAGCGACTTTGGAATCCTGACTTCTTCGTGCACAAAAATATTATTTTGTTGTATTCTACTGACATTCCAGTCAAAAGGCATTTCCCAATCAAACGTCTTTTTTGCAGGATCGAACTTGAAGTCTTGTATCTTGTCATAATATGATATTATCGTGGTATTATAATTCTGGCCTTCATATTTGATATCTTGACTTGAGAAATCTCCTACGCTAAGATAA
Organism: Nitrososphaera sp.; assembly: GCA_036003785.1. GTDB lineage: Archaea > Thermoproteota > Nitrososphaeria > Nitrososphaerales > Nitrososphaeraceae > Nitrososphaera. The sequence continues at coordinate 25,767 of DASYSB010000047.1, read as the reverse complement.
GAGTCAAACTTGGTAACGTTCTGAAGAAGACCCCTAGGATGATCTATTCCAATAATCTCAATATGGAAATGATAGAGTCCTCCGTCAAGCAAAAGAGGGCCCCTTACATTTATTGTTCCACCGGGGTCAGCCACCCATGCGCTCAAGAATTGATCTTGATCTCCAAAAATAGTTAAGGGTCCCCCGCTAGGCTGTATTTTTAATGTTAGTAGGCCATCAGGTGCTTGAAATGCGTCATGAACGATTGACTGATCACTTGAGGCAGTTCCCTTTGTTACTTCTATGTAATATGTAGTCCACTTGAAGGTCTCGCCAGTTTTAGCATCAAATAGCCTGAATTGCATGAAAGCATCTTGCTGTGTTGCACTCGTCAACACAGGTGGATTTATTCTAACAAAAAGCTGGGCCTCCTTGCCTTGCAATGTTGTAGGAGGCAAATTCTCTGCCCAAAGTCCATCTGCATATGCACTTTGTATTGATGATCCACAAGTGTACAATGCATAGGCAGCAATCAGCCCGAGAAAAATCGCCAATTTCAAAGATAAAATTGCGGTGGGCGCTGACATGTCCTGTCGTTCCGTATGCATTTCATTTTTAAAGCGACTCCCCAATGGAGCACAAACAGAAGATGCCAAACGTGGTAATTTCCATACACGAACAGATAAATTTAATGTATTGGTCGATAGTATATTGATTGTTTAGTTTCTAAACATTTTCTCAGCAGATTACGTCAAAGCTATCATACTATGCCTACAAGATTGGCCAGCTCTTTCCTGCTTGCTGAGCCTAGTATTTCGGCTGACTTTTCCGGCCTGATGTTGTTGACAAATACTCCAAATCCCCGCTCAAGCCCGGACCAAGTGTTTAGCTGCGGATACACTTCAATGTGCCAGTGAAGCTGCCGGCTGTTCTTTTTTTCCGGCGACAGGTGGAAGACCAAGTTAAACGGCGCATCTTTGAGCGCCTTTGACATTCCCCCAAGCGTTGCCCTCAAGATAAGGGCAAGGTCGTTTATCTCCTTCTGGGTTATTTTTGAAAATGAAGTGACGTGCCTTTTTGGGTATATCCAGTATTCATATGGGTAGGTTGGCGCCCAAGGGCAGAACGCGAGGAAACTGTCTGTAGCCAGAATCTGGCGCGGCCCACTTGATTCGACTCCAATAATATTGCAGGCAGGACAGTTGCCGTTTTCGTTCATGAACCTGTGCGACCCTTCAGCCTCGAGCTCTATTACCGGTGGTATCGACGAAAAAGTAACAATATGCATGTGTGGATGTGCCACTTGCGCGCCTGCGCCCACTCCGCTGTTAACATAGATCGAGACGTAGGTCACGCTCTTTTGAGTGTAGAGCCACCTTACACGGTCTTGAACCACCACAAGGACATTGCCCAATTGCTCGACTGACATTTGCGAGAGGCTCTGCTTGTGGTCCGGCGACGCAACGACTATTTGGTGGTAGCCATATGCTGGCTCGCTGTAAAGCGGCTTTTCGCTGTAGCTCGTCGCAGTATTCGTCGTAACTACTGGATTCTCGCTCTGAAAGACCCTCACTGCCCAGTCCTCGATGACACTATCCTCGCTGTCTGAAAGGCGCTGGAGCATTCCGTCCTGGACAACCAGTGCAAGCAGCGCCGGCTCTGTCATAGATTCGTTGCCCGGGCAGTATGGGCACTTGCTGCCTTCAGGCTTGTCGCCAGCATGTTGGCTGGCTTCAGGGACTACAACAAATTTGTCAAGAACATAGTCTTTGCGCAGGTCAGCCAAATCTTTCAGCCTGAAAAAAGGCTCTATTTGCTTTTAATTAAAGGTTCTGTAAGTTCAATTGCCAAGTGAAAACTCTAGAGCTTTCATGCACCGGGCGCAAACTGGCTTGCCCTGATTTGTCATCCCAAAGTCTTCTGTCTTTTCGCCCTTGTCGTCTACTACAATGCGCTGGCAAAACATGCATTGCTCCAACAATAGATAAATGGTAATGCTTGTTATTATGGGTAACTTTTTGTCGCAGAGCTGCAGCCGGCAGTACATGACCCTTGACAAGGACATCAAAAACACCATCGAAACAACCATTGAAAATGATCTGGCGGCGCCAAAGGTTCCAAAAAAGCGCGTGCCAAACTTAAAGCGCATCTGGAAGTGCGAATATGCGTATGACTTTCTTTATGGCCACAGAGTAGGGTACTACAAGGGACTGGCCGAAGGCTTTGTGCTTGAAAGGTACAGGCGCCAATTGACAGAGGCAGAGGATAATGAGGTGTTTGAAATTGTTGAGCCGTATACCAGAGCTTTGAGAAACTACTTCGCATACTATAAGACAAAACCCACTGCTCGAAAGCCGTCTCACAAACAATAAATTGACCAAAGGTTCTTTCGTCGCTATGAAGAGCACCCGACTAGTCTATGTTTTGCTTGATGGCATTGGCGACCTGCCTCACCCTTCGTTGAACGATTTGACGCCACTTGAGGCAGCATATACACCCAACCTCGACGCGCTGGCAAGGAATGGCGCAATGGGTAGGGTCATCAGCGTCGGCAAGGGCATTGCGCCCCAGTCCGATATCGCTGTTTTTAACATGCTCGGATACAGTTTCAAGGACGGAAGTTATGTCGGCAGGGGCGTCATTGAGTCAATTGGGAGTAACATTGACTTCCGTGATGGCGACCTAGCTTTTCGCGGCAATTTTGCCACAGTCGATGACAAGCTGAAAATTGTGGACAGGCGCGCGGGAAGGAGTATCAGCAGCCAGGAGGCCAAGGCGGTCTGCAAGACACTGAGCGAAAAAATAATGTTCACCGACAAGGATGCTTCGGTCGTGCTAGAGCCCACAGTCGCTCACCGCGTCGTAATTAGGTTCAGGCATGCCAAAATGAAATTATCAGATAGGATTACCAATACCGATCCGGCCTATGACAAGGTTGACGGAATGGGAATAGCCAAGGATACAACCGGTGACATGTTTGTCCAAAAATCTGTCGCGGAAGAAAAAAGTGTGCAGGCTAGGACCGCAGCCACAATGCTAAACGAATTCACCACGCAGGTAGTCCAGCTGTTGCGCGATCATCCAGTGAACAAGGCAAGAATTGCGGCAGGCAAAAAACCCATGAATTGCATCCTTGCGCGCGATTCTGGCAACAGGTACCCAAATGTTAATCCTATAGACAAAAAGCACGGCATTAGCGTCGGCTGCATAGTAGACATGCCAGTCGAGATCGGTATTTCCAAGGTCCTGGGCATGAAGATGTTTCAGGCCGGCGATATCAACAATTATGAGGAAAAAGCGAGGGTCGCCGCTCAGAGCCTAAAGTCGGTCAACGCGGTCTATGTTCACATCAAGGGCCCTGACGAATTTGGCCACGATGGCGACGCTAGGGGCAAAAAAAAGAATATCGAAGATATTGACAGGCGCTTTTTTGGCACCCTCATGAAGGAGTTGGGAAATGGCGCTGCAATAGTTGTTTCTGGAGATCACTCTACCCCCTGCGTAAAAAAGGGACATAGCGATGATCCGGTCCCCCTTCTTGTATCGGGGAGCACGGTTAAGCGGGACGGAAGTGCAAGGTTCACCGAAAATTATGGCAAGCGCGGCAAGCTGGGTCTTCTAATGGGTGCAGACGTCCTTTCAACAGCAATCAAGATGATTAGTTAATACGCCGTCCCCATTATTTGAAGCAGGTACTTGCGGTAATAAATAACGAGAACGAGCCCAACCGCAGCAGGTGTTATCCCATAGATCCAGTATCCAAACACCATCAGAAAGAGTCCGATGACGAGCATCGCGAGCCCCGCAAGAGGGTTGACATACTCCAACTCAACCATGGACAAAAACGATAGGGTATAAATCTAGAAAAGCCTTTTGCTCTGGTGTGCTATTCGTTCTTGCAATCCTGCCTGAAGGAAGCGTAAGGGACGAAACCACCTTTCTCATTTTGATTGCCGGCCTTGCAGTGCTTGTTGGTGCAGCGATATATCTAAGAATCAGAAGAAAAAGAGAAGAAAAACTTTAGTGATCAAACCGGTGCCATTGTGTAAAGGCCCGAAGCGAGTCCGACAAGTGTGCCAACAAAAGAAACCGTCCTTGAGGACTCTTGCCTTTGTGGAGGATGATAAGTATGCACCGACTTGTCGTTTTCCTTTTCGCAGCTAGTGCATTTCCATAGCACTGCTTCGTTGCAAGACGAACAGTACTCGGTTGCGATCATGTCCGCCCCGCAGGCCCTACACAGCATGTTGTCAGTTTATAGTTTTTCTCCTTTTTAAACAATTATGCTGCAAAGCCGGGTCTGACCTGCTGCGGCCTTACTGTGACTACCATCTTGAAGCCTGTGAGTATGTCCTTGCACCTGTTCCTTATGGTCACTTCGGTGACGCCGGACAGACTTGATACATCGCGCTGAAGGATGTTGACACCGAGAAGCATCGAAGCAATGTAGATGTATGCAGCGGCGAGGCCGTTTGGTGCCTTGCCATCCGCCAGCAGGTGATCGTCAGTCTTATGCGCGATTTCTACAGCTAGCCTTTCCACCTTTGTGTCAATCTTGGACATGTTGACCAGTTTTGATATATAGTGGTCGATGGCGAGTGTCATTGCCTGCACCTGCGTAGATTGTGGTGCGCCACTAACTGCCGCCGGTGGCTGTTCCGTAAACACTCCCATCTCCATAACCATCATTCTGTAGTATTTTGACGCCAGCTTGACGCTTGACCTGTCCTGATCGGTTATGCCAGTTGCCGCCACGATCTCTTCCAGCGAGCGTACCACCGAGCACTTTTTGCACGCGAGGTAGATAGTCGCTGCGGCCATGCAGGCAATAGATTTGCCCTTTGCTTCGCAATTGCTCTCAAAGTTGCGGTAGAGCACTGCTGATGTCTCGACGAGAAGTTTTGGGAACGACATTACCGCGCACGTCTCATTTATCTTTGTTAGGACGTTTGAGAGACGTCGCTCTTGCGGCGACACTATCCTGCTTCGGATGTGCCACTTGCGAATGCTATTCATGGTCTCAGCCATCTGGGAGTCAATCGATTTGCCGGCATAATCCTTTGATCCGTAGGCAATCTCTGTTCTCAATCCGTAATCGTGCAAGGCAAAACTAGTAGACCCGCTTGCCCTAGTATTCTTTGACTTTTCTTCGAAATCTGTAGAGTTTGACTCCCGTCCAAAGTCTTCGACTTGGTCCATTACGACACAGCCACATTTTTCGCAGATGTATTCACCCTTGCTATGATCCTGAATAAGGTTTGCACCGCACTCGGAGCATTCCGTGTAGTATTCTGCAGATGTCATCGTCTTTGCCTTCTCTTATAGCGACCAGAGCCTTTGCCCTGACTGCGAGACGTTTTAATGAAACCTCCGCTGAAAACCTTGGACCCGACAAGCCTGCTAGTCCTATCAGTCATCGGTATGACTGATGCGTACGGCGCGCTCACTGGACCAATCAATTCTATAACCCTGCCGACTCTTTTGCCCGACTCGTCAACGAGTAGTTCGCCAGCACGAACACTAGCGCTCGACTCGCTGAGTTTAACTATCAACCTTCCACTTTTTGCCAGATGCATTATTTCCCCTATCTCCCCCACGTTGGTAAGCGACATAGGCGTTCTACTTGCTATCATTCGCTTCTGTCAAATATTATTTGTATTTCGATTAACAAGATTCAGGTACAATTGTCTAGAAACTTCCTCGCGATCTAAAAATTTCATTTCTTGCCGGATTTTTGCCGGCTCCTTTTCTGTACCATCTTGTCAGCCACCTCATCAATTACCTTCGACTTCTTAATGCCTTCTTTTTTTGCAAGCATCACATAGCCTGATTTGACAAATGATCTTCTCGGGAACCTCGCTCCGTTATTCACTTCCTGGTCAGAGAACAAGAATCCCGCGGCTTTAGCGGCTTCTGCGAGCTCCTGCACTGTCGGATCAAATACTGCCTGGTCCCGATTTACCTTGCGGCCCTGACGCCTCTTGAGATTCTTGTTAAAGTAGTCGAGCCAGAGCACAACGTGATCGTAATCTTTCAAGTTTCAATGCCCGTATATTTCGAGGCTTTTATAAACAATATCAAGTGAGGTTAATGAACAATTATGATGTTTTTGGTGGCGTCTTTATCAGAACTGCGTTGACTACTGCGTCTTGCCCAGGCCTGGAAACTACTACTGCAGTTCCGCTTTCGGTCTCGATCAAGGCGCCCTTGCTTATGACACCCCTTCTTTCATAGTCTCTGTTTGCGGGGTTCTTTGTGACTTTTAGGATCTTCGACTTTGTTACCTTATTGGCTTCCTTGTCGATAACATTGGCAAACTCGGCGGTCTTGAATGCGGCCTTGACATTGTTGCCCCTTATCCTTCTTACAACAATCTGGGTCGGGCCCACTACGGCTTCATTTGGATACCTGTCAATCTCAAACTTGCGTCTTCCTCTCATGGCGACCTTGCGTCCGCCTGTCGACTTGCGTCCTGCAAGGTTCTCTATCGATTTTCGCATAGCAGTGCAGTAGGTAATTTCCCACTCTAATTAAGACTTTTCTGGAGATTGAGGCAGGCTCGCAGCGCGCGGTGAAGGCGGCGACTGTTTGTTGGTGGTTGCAACCAGCTGGCTTTTCATCGCGTTAAGGTCCGTTATGCCAAAATAGTTCTGAAACTTGGGAGTCGTTCGGTATACTTTGAGTCTTCCGAGACTTTCGTGCTCTACGAACTGCAACTGTTCTAGCATCTTGACGTGCGAATATACCTGGCTACCTCTAATCTGCACAAGCCTCTTTGAGGTCACCGGTTGCTCATACGCGATATAAGAAAGCGTCTTAAGCGCGGCCGATGCAATCAGCGGGTGCTGTGCGAACTTTCTCACAAGAGGAGTGTATTCCGGCCTGAGCTGGAACACGTATGTGCCGTCTTGCAGCTGGGCTATCTCTATTGCCTTAAACGTGGACTTGGTTTTTTTGACAAGTTCGTTGACAACCCGCTGCGTCTTTTCCTTAGAATTTGTGCCTGACGCCCTTATCAGCTCATCCATCGAGAGCGGCCTGCCGGCAGAGTAGAGCGCCGCCTCTATTCTTGCTGCAATTTCATCTTCTGGGAGCGAGTCGCGCAAGCTAATAGTTATGAAATAATCGCTTTATTTATTGCTGCTGTTGCTTGACAAATGATATCTTGACGTCGTCCGAGTTTTCCTGCTGATCAAGCTCGACCTTGCCCTTCATTGCAAGATACAGCATTGCTATGAAACATCTTGCAGTTTCCACCGGATCCATGTTGACTACCATCGTTCGGAACATTGCGACGCCGTCTGCACTCACAATGTCGAGGATCATATCCTCATAACGCTGGATTATCTGCTCAAACTTGACAAGAAACTGGTCAAAATCAAAGCCCTGGACTGGCTCGAGCTCCAGTTGCTTCTTTCTCGGACGAGGATTTGCAAGCTCCATAATCATGTTTTCCAGCATGTGAAGAAGGTCTTCCACTGATACTGGGTAAGTGCTTTCAATCCTGAATGGGAGCTCAACAGGGTTGAGCTGAGGTATTGGCAGCTGAGTGTTCGGATCGTCAACCCCTTTCCTTTGCATTGCAATTTTTTCAAGCGCAAAGATGCTTTCCACCTTTAAACGGTATATCATGGATGATGACAAGGCGGCAATGCCACACATACGGAGATCCTTGTTCCCAGTGGCGTTGATGAGCCGCAGAAGCATTTCAAGCAATAGCGCGACGTCGATGTTCCAGATGTCCTTTCTCACGAGAAGCGACGGGTTGAAAAGGAGATTCAGCGGAGGCTGGGCTATCGACTTTTTAGTGTCTGGCTCTGCGTGTTCCTCGGCCAATTCTGCCTCAACTTGCAAAATTACCATATAATACTTGTTTGTAAAAACATGTTGCGAAAATGGTGATTTATTTGACGTTGTAGTATTCTTACTGAGATAAGATACTTACGAACAGCTGCAAGCAATCTGCCATCTAGTTCCAGTAGCCAAAGTTCTTTATCTTTCGCGTATCTAATGGCTAATGGTTAGTGATATTCTGCGATTTTTTCTACAGGCTCACCCGTGGGCAGCGGGGCATTCCTATCGACCTTGTATTTGAAAACATCATTATATTTCATATCTATGATGATGTTTCGCCCAACCGCTATTATTCTGGATTTTGGTATGTCGAATCTATAATCATGATGTCCGTAGACAATAATCTTATCGTCTGTTTCCATCATAACGTGACCGACATGGTCTTCATCTTCGGTCCTTACACCTTTGTTGAATAGTGATTTCGGGTACTTTCCTTCGTAGGTGGCGAGATCCACTGGTTCAGCATCTGGACCTATTACTTCTTTATCAGTCGGAAGAGGGGCATCTCTAGGCGTCTTGTAAACTACTAGTTCTTTGACAGGAAGATCGACCAAGACATTCCTGCTCACGAAACTGACATTAGACTTTGGTATATCATATCTAGCGTCCTTTTCACCAAAAACAACAATCTTGTCATCCGTCTCTCTTACTACGTAACCTATGTGCGGAGTATCTTTCGTCATGACGCCCTTGTTGAAGAATTTTCCGGAGGTCATCTCATAACACCAGATATTAGACGGTCACGAACTATTTATAGGTGGTGATCATTGCATCTAAGAACCAAATTTGCGGCAATAACAACGAAATCAACAGAGGCAACGAACCTTAAACTGACGAGCCAATCAAATTTCTTGCCATGGAACTTCCAGGATCCCGTGAAAGCATTTATTTTATTCTTTGGCGCCTCCAAAAACAGATGGGGAGGAAGCAGACAAGTCGCATAATTACGATTGGAGGCATCGCGGCGATCGCAGTGCTAGTTGGTTTCATGATTGCTTTACAAGTATCCGCGGCTAGGAACAACGAGTTCAAGCGCGGTTTTGAGAAAATAGTAATTGAAGTTAATACGCTCACGCAGCAGTACCAAGCAGAAGAAGGCAAATGGCTTGCAAAAAAGTATGACAACAGCACAATGGTATCTGTAATAGACCAATACCTGCCAAGGTATCAAAAGCTCATGGACAGGGCAGAGGCTCTAGACACACCTGACCGATACAAAGAGGCTCAGGGCTACCTTGCCAGCGCCATCATGTTCGAAAAACAAAGCAATGAGCACTTTCGCAATTACCTTGTCTCCGGCGACCAGCGAGAGTATGATGTGTCGTCCGATCTACTGACCAAGTCACTCACAGACAGCGCTAACGCTGATGCGGCAATAAAGGCCGCCGGCTAGCTATTAGGTTTTAATTAAGGACGCAAAGAGTCGTTATGCTGGGCCCATAGTTCAGCTTGGATAGAATGGCTGCCTGCGAAGCAGTTGGTCGAGGGTTCGAGTCCCTCTGGGCCCGCTTACCCCATACGTATTTTTGTGAATGTAGGACAGTTTAAGGGTTAATCGTCCTATTGTGCATGCGTTTGTCATTGTCTTGAACAAGATATCTTGTGAACCAATCCCGCGCAAGCTGGGCTACTGCTTCAAGCTTTCCTGGCTCTTCAAAGAGATGCGTGGCGCCCGGCACAATTACCAGTCTTTTTTCGGTATCCTTCAGTGACTTTAGCCTGTTATACGCTTCTTCATTCAGCTTTATGACCTTGGCGTCGTGCCCACCAACAATAAGAAGGGTAGGTGCCCTGACCTGTTCTAGGTAATCTCCTGCCAAGTCCGGCCTTCCACCTCGAGATACAATCGCTTTCACTACATCTTGCTTCAATACCGCTGCTACTAATGCAGCTGCAGCTCCAGTGCTTGCTCCAAAATAGCCAATTAGGTAATGTTTCTTGGTATCATGTGTGTGCAGAGTCTTAAGCAGCCAGTCTGTTGCACCTGCCAACCTATTTGCAAGCAGCTTGATGTCAAATCGCAAATGCGCTGTCTGCTCGTCGACAGTTTCTTCGTCTTCTGTAAGAAGGTCGAATGGAAGCGTGCCAAATCCAGCATCGTGCAATACATTGGCAACATACTTGTTCCTTGGGCTATTCCTGCTGCTTCCGCTGCCATGGGCAAATAGTACTATTCCTCGGTTGTTGCCGGCTGGCTTTGTAAAATCGCCAGATAGGACAACAGAGCCAACGGGGATTTTAACTGGTCTTTCTTTTCCTATCGGACCGAAACCCTCAATGCCATCTAAAACCATTGAATGACTGCCTGGCTCGCAGCATGTGCATGCAGTGCAATCTCTTGAATAGTCGTGGTTACACTCTTTGCATGTGCAAACACTGTCCAGCGAAGGTGTAGTCATTTACTTGCCATCTCATGATATTGGATATAACAATTTAAGGCATTTGCAATTTAATCGCAATTGTGGAAATATCCTTTCAAGACTCAAGGAGGGAACTAAACTAAAATTTAGGAATGCTGGGGAGTTGCCAAAACCGGTCGTAGCTAACCATTAGCCAAAGGCAATTTCCCCCGTTTGGACTAAAGCCTTTATGCAACTTGCGGTATTCTTTAGCTTGAATTTCCTTTGAACAATGGGGAACAAAAGTCGGCCGCTCATACAACTGCAGGTATCAGCATAATTGGATTCGTTGTTGTCGTTGCGGTAAGCCGGATTTATTACCAATTCATTTACGTTCCGCAGGCCAACGCAAAGCCAACATTCTCTGCGTCAATTTTGCAACCAGGAGAAAGAACACAAGTCACAATCGTTGAAGGTGCTGTACTTAAATCCAGTTCTATTCACTTTAAACCATATGATGCTCGCGCCGTACTAGGCGTTTCAAATACAGTGGAATGGACTAACAAGGACTCCGTGGCTCACACCGTCACAAGCGACGAACCTCAATATGTAGATGTTATCAATGGCAAGTTCGACACCCTTGCCCACCCGGAACAGACGGGAGCAAACGGGCTAATAGAGATGGAAACTGGTCGTTTACGTTCACAAAGGCGGGGGAATTTACGTATCACTGTGAACCTCATCCCTGGATGAAAGGGAAAGTGGTTGTAGTTGAAAATTTTTCTTGAATCACCTCTTTTGGTCGGAGCAGAAGGTCGCCATTGCCTGCATCTAGTTAACGGCTTGCACTCGTTTCCCAATGTTTATATCAAAAGCTGACGGTACAAGTTCAATGAAAGTAATACAAGCCATCCCGTCCATGCCCAAGTCTGTCACTGAGCCTGAAATAAACAAATTTCTTGAAAGCAAGCTGAACGTACAGATTGCTACCATTGACGAGGAAGGATACCCTATAATTCAACCCACTTGGTTCCTTTATGACAAGCAATCCGGCAAGATATACGCAGCCACTCCAAAAATGTCAAGGAAAGTTCAGAACATTCAGAAGCACCCAGACAAGATTTACTTTTCGATTGACGACGAAAATTATCCGTACAAGGGCGTAAAGGGAAAAGCAGTTGTAAGAATATCTGAGGATGTTCAGAAGAATATGCCAATCATGGAAAAGATAAACTTGAAGTACCTTGGAACACTTGATCATCCTCTTGCAAAAATGCTAATGGCAAACATGAGGAATGGGGTTGAGATCGTAATTGAAATTACTCCAAAATTCTTCTCCGCATGGGATTTTAGCAAAGCAATGTAAAATTGATCACTCTACCGATTGCTGTGTTTTTCTTTTCCTAATCATCGATTTTGCTTGCTTTTATCTAACGATTCATGCGTGCTAAAAACAGGGGATGGGATTTCGTTGTAGAACTATCTTCTGTATTGTGTCACCATTGTATTTTTAAGTCAAAAATAACGCATCTTCAATCTGGTATGAGCACCATAAAATATAGAATCAATCATAATCCGGTGACTTATGATCACCGGACAAGAACGTACCGCGTTGGGGAGCACGCATTCGAGTCATACCAGGACGCCAAATCCAAGCAATGGCAGTGTGAAAAATGCGGCCGCTCTTTTGCAAGCTTCAAACTGCTTCGGTCCCACAAAAACAACGACCACTCGTATTAAACATATAATACGGACTGCATCCACAGACCCTGAAATTCAGGGGCCGTTGTCTAGCTTGGTAGGATGCCAGCCTCGGGCGCTGGAGGTCGCTGGTTCGAATCCGGCCGGCCCCATCCTCTTATTATCCCTATTAGTGGCTCGACCGTACCGTTTTTCTTTTTGTCTATATTTAGATAATGCTCGATGGTAAGACTTTGTTATTGAATAATTATTCTTTCAATGAGTCGAAACCAACCACCAACGATAACCTTTTGTTTCCCTAAACCCAATATTGAGATATGGTAGTTGATCGGCGACGGCTTGATAAAATATCGGCTACAAAGATTTGTGTACTATGTGGTCGTCGCCCTGCACTGGAAAATGAAGAATTATGCTCGCTTTGCTGGCCCGAAGTACATCGGTTTTCAAAGAATAGAAGCTTGGTGAAAACTGATAAAGAATAATGTCATTTTATTGTCTAACTCGGCGATTGTCGCAAACCGTTTCTGCCTGAAAATAATGGCTGTGTTTTGCAGGTAGATTTAGTTATTCGTATTCTAAATAAGCACAGACTTTTTGCGCGTTTTATTGCGCCCACGATGTCTTAGTTTCTGCCCGCAGCAAAAGCAATGCGTCGCACCCTCTCGAAAGTAAACTGCGCAACGACTGCAATATGCAGCACCAAACTGGTACATGTGACCATTTGAGCGATAACCGCCACGTTCGCATAAATTTCGACAGGCCATATTTGATCAAGCCTTCTCGTTTGACACGGTATGCAGTATGAAGTCGCATTCTTCGCAGGCATAAAACAAAGTTTCAAAGTCATTGCATAGCGTCATTACTTGGTAGCATCTCGGACATTCCATCTCATTTGCGAGAATGTTCGTGACCTCGGGCTTTTCTGCTTCGAATATTGTAGCCATGGAATAGACCTGAAGTCGGCTAGTTATAACGCAGAAAGCACCTTGGAGAGAGGGGGTAGCTAGGCCAGGCAGACTTTGCTCAACACAGTGAATATTTTAAAGCCCGGCTACAAATCTTGGCAAACGGTAGCCGGGCAACGTAGCACCGTAGTATGCTTCGGGGTCTTGGCTTTGTCTCAGAACGTGAAATCATTTGGTCTATAATAGCTCTTGTGGTGAGTTTGCAGCGAACAATGCTATAGAAAACACAAAACCCGGCCACCTGTTGTTTGAAGAACAAGATGCGGTAGCCGGACTTGTATGATGGTTACTCGTCTTATGATCATGGCTAGTATTATGATGCAGTCTGTAGAAATGGCTACCAACAAGTTAGTGAGAGAAAAGCCGGCCCCATTGATATTCTATAAATACGCATGAATTGCTGCCGAACATGTTGACGATAGCTGAAGGGACAGCACCAAAAGTGACCGAGGCAGTCAAGACGGTGGCGATCGACATCGACTCAGTGCTTGCTGACGTAATGCTCGTATGGGTAGACGAATATAGTAAACGAAGTGGAACAAGGGTCACAAAAAAAGAGATTGTAAGGTGGGATATACCCACGGTCCTGCCAATAACACCTGACAGGGTCTATAGTTACTTTAGCCACGTATGGAAGCACCGGTGGCGCGAGATACCCCCTACAGAGCCTAACATAGGCGACGTGATAAAGCGTATCCATCGAAAGGGGTACAGGATCTCGATAATTACAAAGCGAGAAAGGCCCACAGCTCCGTACGTTGCCATGTGGCTTGACCTGCACAACATTTACGCAGACGAGCTGCTCTTTGTCTTCGACGCGGTGCCAAAGGCCAACTACCCTTTTGACATGTTAATAGACGACGCGCCAAATAACCTTCTAGATGTTATTGCGCCCAAATCAGCAATACTGTTCAACCAGCCGTGGAACAAGGACTTTGACTGGCCAGTAAGGGTCAACTCACTAAGTGAGGCAGAAAAGCTACTTTAGTTTTTGTAATGATCGCAGTTGCAAACTCCAAACAAGCACTTTGAGTCGCCCTGTATGTGGTACTTCACCGGATGCCCGCAAGCGCATATCCTCTCTCGGTTGAAAACTTTGAGTCCTAGGCCGGTGTGTATTGCCACTCTTTTGTGGTTGACTTCCTGCGTATATTTTACAGAAGCATCATTATTCTAGAGCATTGTACAAAAAATCGTTATGCGATGTTATCGCTGTAATTCTATCAGCGCGCGGTTTATGAGCGACGCAAGTCCGACATACTGCCTAAGCATCGTCGCTGCAGACTCGAGCGCGCCCGGCCCCCTAAAACCTTCGTCGTATTTCATTTCTGCGGTTCCTTTGTCAGTCTCGATCAATACGGTAAGAAGAGAATAATCTCCAAGTCGATCATCTTTGCGCTCAATGTACTGCCTCAATTCCACTTTACCAATGACAAATCCATTGTTTTTCTGCGCGCCTCCGGCCAGAAGCACCTCCGCCTTGTCCGGTGGTCTGTTGATTCTTTCCGGATCAACATCGCTCACCCTCATTTGTAATCTAGGAACCTCACCCATTCGGGAAACCATAGGTTGTTCTCAGGTACTCCTATCCCCTTTGCCAGTAAAGCCGGCGAGTTATAGTACACAGAGTCAGAGCCGATCTCCCTTGCAACATTCTGGTTCAGCTCATTGATAGAAGACACTTCACCTACGTACTTGTTCGCAACAAGGTCTCGGTTTTGGGTATACAATCCAACTTGCCTCCCATCTACGGTTGGCACATAGCTTACGATCACGTCTATGCGCTTTGCTCCGGCGTTTTTCAAATAGTATATTGTCTCCCGTGTGGTACTGCCAGTCTGGATTGTGCCCTGAACCGTTGCTATCTTTTTCCCCTGGGCGAGGTTCTGCATAACAAATTTGAGCGACCTGCCGGTCGTGAGCAGCTTGTTCTTGCTGACCTGCTCTGAAAAGTCAATCATGTGATCCGAGTCGTCGTATCTGTCCTTAATAATGCCTTCCGCAAGCTCGAACTCCTTGTCATGTTTTTGGTATTCAAGGCCAAAGCCGAGAGTCATGGGACGGGTGTAATCAGGCTCAGCATAAGCTGAATCGATGTCCAGCTCTTTTGACAGAAAGTCTGCCTGCTCTTTGCCGATGTTTTTGCGGATCTGGTAAATGCTCCTGCCATTGACGGTCGCCACTACGTTTGACTCTCTAATGAACTCAAAAGGATCCATCATCATTTTGATTGTCGCCGTGCTAGCGAGGACTTCAAGCCCGCCCTTCTTGCTCATCTTTAACAGCTGGCCTGGCAAGACATCAGAAAACTCCATGTCGACAAGTGATGCCCGAAGGGAATTCTCAGAAGCAATGATGTTGAGGGTCTTGTCGCGATTAGTCGCACTAACAAGCGGCTTGAAGCCAGTGCTGTCTCGGTACGCGTAAATTTCGTCGCCCACTTTTATCAAAAGATTTCCCCTGAGATGTCTGTCAAGAAATTCGGCCGCACGCTCTGCATTCTTCCTCTGGATCAAGAGCTGGGTGAACACGTGATAGATTTTGAAAAGAGAATCGGAATCTCGCGCAGGTCCGATGTAAGGGTGCAGGTGCAACTTTTCAGTATCAACAAAAAAGCCGTCAAATGCTACCCAGATATTGTTCATGCTTTGAAAAGGAGGGGGCCTCTTTGAGAGGTAACCGATGCCGTTGTTTCCATGCAGCTTTTCTTTTTGAGCAATGCGCAGGATCGCTTCGTCTGACGGAAGCCAGCCTTCTGCGCCGGTCGCAGCGTTGCCCACCATCATTTTCCAGTAGGCCTTGCCCCGATGCTGGAGCATCCTCATCGAGTGCGCGAGGTAGTAGATGACGTTCCTGTTGTTCGTGCCGTGGCTGTAAAAGGCAACAATGCCTGCCAACTGCTTTCACCTTTCCTCTGTGCGGTGAGGATAAAAATCTTGTCAACTAGACGGCGCGAATACTCGGTTCCGGCTTTCATACCGTCCAATGTGATCTTCAAGTTGCAAGGTGAGACCTATGCTGTCCAGACCTTCTAGTAAGAGTTTCTTGCGGAAACCGTCTACCTCAAAATTCATCTTCCGGCCGCCGGCTGCGACTAATTGTTGTACAAGGTCGATCTCGATCTCAAAGTCCTCGTTCTTGAACAAAAACTCGACTTCGTCGCGGTTGAGCCGAACAGGCAAAATGCCATTCTTGAAGCAGTTGTTGTAGAAGATATCTGCAAACGAGGGCGCAATTACTGCTTTGAACCCGTAATCAAATATTGCCCACACGGCATGCTCGCGCGAGCTGCCGCTTCCAAAGTTCTCTCGGGCAAGCATGATCTGTCGGCCCGAATATTTCGGGTTGTTCAGGACAAATTCGTTTCTTGGCTTGCCGTCACTGTGAAAGCGCCAGTCATAAAACAGGTATTTGCCAAAGCCATCACGGTTTACAAGCTTCAAGAACTGCTTTGGCACTATCTGGTCGGTATCGACATTAACCCTGTCAAGTGGGGTCGCCTTGCTTTTGAGGATCGTGAAAGCCTCCATCTAGAGCCACTCCCTTACGTCCACAAAGTGACCTTCTATTGCCGCCGCGGCTGCCATCACGGGGCTCACAAGATGCGTCCTGCCACCTGTTCCCTGCCGTCCCTCAAAGTTCCGATTTGAGGTACTCGCGCAGCGCTCGCTAGGTGCAAGAATGTCCGGGTTCATGCCAAGGCACATGCTGCATCCAGATTCGCGCCATTCAAAGCCTGCCTCCTTGAAAACCTTGTCAAGGCCCAGTTCTTCAGCCGCTGCCTTGACATGCTGCGAGCCGGGGACTACCATTGCTCTCACATCCTGTGAAACCTTTCTGCCCTTTACAATCATAGCGGCCTCCAACAAATCTTCAAGGCGTGAATTTGTGCAAGAGCCGATGAATACCCTGTCCAACTTGATGTCTGTCATGTGAGTACCCGGCCCTAGCTCCATGTATTCAAGGGCACGGACGGCAGCCTTGCGCTCATTTTCGTTTCCCTTTGCAAACTCGTCCGGGTCAGGCACTGTGTCTGTGACGTCCACCACCATTCCAGGGTTGGTTCCCCAGCTCACCTGCGGCGCTAGCGAGCCGACGTCAAAACGAAGTGTCTTGTCAAACTTGGCATTTCCGTCAGTCCTCAGGCCTGTCCAGTATTCAACTGCCTTTTCAAAATGCTCGCCCTTCGGGGCGTAGCGCCTTCCCCTGATAAAGTCAAATGTTGTCCTGTCAGGCGCAACCAAGCCTGCACGAGCACCGGCTTCAATAGACATGTTGCATATTGTCATCCTGTTTTCAATTGAAAGCTCGGTTACCGCCCCGCCACGGTACTCTAGAACCGTGCCAGTGCCTCCGGCAGTTCCAATTGTCCTGATGACGTATAGTATGATGTCCTTGGCAGTGACAGCATGAGGATTTGAGCGCCTGCCTTCGATCTCTATCGCAAACGTCTTGGGTTTATCCATCCACATCGTTTGGGTGGCAAGAACGTGTTCTACTTCGCTTGTGCCTATACCAAGCGCAAAGGCTCCAAAAGCACCATGAGTCGAGGTATGACTGTCGCCGCATACAATCGTAGTACCCGGCAAAGTCAGACCAAGTTCCGGTCCAATCACGTGCACTATTCCTTGATCGGGGCTGTGCATGTCAAACAGCGTTATGCCAAACTCTTTGCAGTTTTGGGCGAGAGTTTGAATTTGTATAGACGAAATTTGATCTACGATTGGAAGTGATCTATCGCTTGTTGGTACATTGTGGTCCATAGTTGCAAAAGTCAAGTCTGTCCTCCTGACGCGCCGACCGTTCATGCGCAGCCCGTCAAATGCCTGGGGAGACGTGACTTCATGCACTAGGTGCCTATCGATGTACAGCAATGAGGGGCCACCTTCTTTTTCGTATACTACGTGGCTATCCCAGATCTTCTCAAATATCGTTTTTGATTGCAACTGCTTAAACAAAAATGTCGCAAGGGGAATATAAAACAAACAGGCAGATAGTTTTAAATCAGGTATGGTTTCAGTCAATGCAGTATATGCACCCTCAGGATAAGAGATATCCCGAATACATTGCCGAGCAAATAAAGAAAGGGACTACTACCTGCGCTCTGATCTGCAAGGACGGAGTGGTGCTAGCTGCAGACACTAGGGCAAGCGCAGGACTCTTTATCGCCGACAGGCATGTCATGAAGATCCAAAAAGTTGACCGGCATCTTGCAATGACAATAGCTGGTGGCGTGGCTGACGCGCAAAACCTTGTTGATGTCATGCGCTACAATGCCAACCTTTACAGGCTTCAGAACAGAGAGCTCATGCCAGTCAAGGCGGCTGCAAGGCTTTGCTCAAACGTTCTCTTTAACCAACGGTATTTTCCATACTACGTTCAGATAATAATGGCAGGGTTCACTAAAGGAGAAGGCAGCAATATCTACAACATCGACCTTTTTGGCTCCATCACCACTGAAAAGTTCATTTCCACTGGCAGCGGCTCGCCAGTCGCATACGGCTACCTAGAGTCAGAATACAAAGAAGGCCTGAGCGTTAACGACGGCTACAAGGTCGCAATGCAGGCAATTGGTGCTGCGATTAGGAGAAACGCAGGAACCGGTGACGGCATCAACGTCGTCATTATTGACAAGAACGGCTATCGTGAGATGTCGAAAGAAGAAAAGGCGGCAGTGGGCGTAGTATTTTAAAATAGCATACAATCGCAAGTTATTAAACGAGATCCGTTATCTTGTAATTTCATTCATAAAGAGACTACTGTCAAGCCTTGAGAATCTTGACAGGTCAATCTTGGCCCCCGGCCCCATTATTTCACGGATATAGCTACCAGCTTCTACTTGGGTCCACCACTCTCCCCCGAACTTGCTCTCCAGATGCCTTTCGAGCTCGGCTGCGCGAACCGCAGCCAAAAGGTAGCTTGGCACGTACATTATCGCGTCGGGCAGAATGTGGTGGAGCATCCAATACTCGCCGGGCATTTCAAAGCCTGTGTATTCCTTTATCAATGTTGCATATAGATCGCTTGCCTTTTCCATCGACAGATTCCTTCGCCAGTATTCCGCCTTCATCAGCGAGTTGGCAGTGTAAAACGTGACAAAGAACAATTCCATAAAGTTGTTCCTTGCTTCGATTTCGTCGAGAATGTGCTCGTCGCGAACCCCAAGCGATGACAGGTATTTTCTGTTCTTCGTCAATCTTTCTAGAAATATTGAGAATATCTCTGCGACGCCCATCGAAAAGCTGTACCGGTCCCAATACTCTAACTGCGGGTCTATTGAGGAAGCATGCACTGCATGTCCCATTTCGTGGTAGCACCCTTGCAGGTCAAAGTATGGACTTTCGCTCTTGTATAATACACGTACATCACTAGGCACCCGTACAAAAAAGCAAATTGGCGACGGGTACTTGTTTTTCCTATCCTCAGTGTCGAATTGGATCGGCGATAGGTTGAACTGCATGGTTGCAAGCGTACGCTTAACCTGTTCGGGCGGGTTTACGCCAGCAAATTCTTTTTCAAGGTCTGCATAGACCTTATTGCGGAAAAAATAAAAATCATCGTAATATTCTGCTTGCCTTCCAAGCACTTTCTTCGAGATCGTCGCAAGTGCCTCTTGAAAGGGCTTTTTTGCCTGCCTGCCCATCGACTTTACAAAATCCATGAGTTGCGAGTGTGAGACCTTTTCATTCTCGAGGTATCCGTCAAGCGGGCTCATCTTCCTGTGCGAATGTTCACTATAGGTTTTTTTGATCTGGTCAAAACGCGCCTTGACTACAGGTGAAATGTATCGTGTCTTGGAAATGAATTCGTCAAATACCTGTTTTCGCTTCGCCGAATCTTTCTGGGTGCTATTAAACTGACGCCAGTTGCTCCAGTTAACGCGAGTTCCTCCAAAGCGATGGCGGGAAGAAACTATCTTCTGGTTCCGAAGGTTGTATAATTCGAGCTCGAGCTTTTTTGTTGACGAGTCTGCGATATTTTCAAGTGAGCTCAAGAACAATTCCCTTGGCGATGAAAATGAAGTAAGAAAAGTCTTGGCGCTGATAGCCCTCATCTCTGCCAGCTGCTCTATTACTCGTTCGCTGTATTGAAGGCCTGCGTGCTGCTTGAAGCGCTCATCCATTTCCGCAACATAGATTTGCTCATCTAGCTGGCACCATTGCTCTAAGTTCATGGCTTGACCAAAGATTCGATCCAATTTTAAGTTTGACGGTCGAATGAAGACGATATTTAAGATTTTGTCCAAACGTTTGGATCAAGCGTTATATCGACTCACAGCCAATCTTAACCATGTCTAAGGCTTATTCTCCTGCTATTAGCAGCAGGATGTCTAGGCGAGACTTTCTAAAACTGATGGCTGCTGCCGGCGTTGTGATGACGTTTACTCCCTTTGTAGACTGGGGCAAGTTCTTGCCAAACAACATGACAAGCGTGGCAAAAAAGGCGAGAATAGAGCTAAAGGAGGGCGAGCCAGCCAATATCCATAGCTTCCCGGTAAATCATTCAGAGGTAGTGATCTACCCAAAGACAAATGACGAGGTCCTGAACACAGAATCATTCCGCACCTGGCAGCTCATCAGACTTCCTCTGGAGCTTGGCGGCGGCAAGAATGAGGTTTCAGCATTTCGACTGTACAGTATGGTTTGCCTGCATTTATGGTGTCTTTGGAGGTACGAATCAAAACTAAAAATGATAGCATGTCCGTGCCATGCGAGCACCTACGATCCTTTCAACGGTCAGGCTTACGCCGGACCTGCCTCATTGCAGAGTCCGCCCTCAAATGTTCTACCAAGGCTGGATCTTGAAACGGACAAAGATGGTGATATTTGGATACTGCCTCCAACGTGGGATCCTCGTAAGAACGGCGTGGTGGGGTATGGCAGGTATGTTGCTTGAATGTCGAAGATTTTTATCTCTAACAAGCGTATATTATTCCGTTGCTCCGAGCAGGAGGTTCGCTCCGCTGAAATGAGCATGAAAACCGCAAGTCTAGCCGTGTTCCTGTTTACCGCTCTAACTCTGACCCATGCAGCATTGGTGGATTATCGCTCTGGGGCCGCCGAAACCCAGTCACAGTTCAAGACAATGCAAGATAGCAAGGTCGTGGGTAACCAAATGTTGTATCTTCAGGCTAGAAAACTCGCAGGGGCCGAGCTATCACTTGGAGATTCTGCGGCAGATGGTCGACGCGGCAACTGGCGCGGGCTGACCAAATCAAAGTGGATTGAAATGGGCCTCTGCTGTGCTGTATTCGAACTGCTTGTAAAGATGAAGGGAGGCAGGACAAGGACGATGCTCTTGAAATCACTTCTTGAACCAAAGAACAAGCTCCAACTTTCGCACGAGCTTGACATCGATTGGAAGGCAGTCGATGGCCACATGACCAAGCTACTACAGTACGGCTTGGCAGCCGAGATAATGAGTGTCGGCACGTGTAGGGTGTATGCCGCTACGCAGAAGGGTAAATGCGCACTCGAGCTGGCAGACAAATGGCAGGAAGCTGATAGCGTAGATTGTATCTAAAAGAATTTACGATGCCTAGTCGGAATTAACACATGGCAAGACCATTAGGAATGCTTGATGTCTTGATTATAGCGGCCCTTATTATCGTGGCTGCAATAGTGATATATTTCCTGTGGCCACTCGTGATTGCCATCATAATCATCGGCGCTGCCTACTATATCTACAAATGGTACAGGCACAAGATGTGACAATAAAATAGGAAAAAGAGTGCGCTTACGCGCCAGCCATGTTGTTGCGGAGTTCTACTCCCTTGTGATCTTCAGAGGCTTCGGCAACCGCTTTGTGCATTTCAGACATTGCGCAACCCATTTCAGCTTCTGGCTTGCCTCTTCGCATTAAGCCCCTATAGAGACCTGCTTCGAGGGTCTGGCCATGGGCCTTCTCCCATTCTTCAACAGGAATGCTGAACTTCTTTTGGATTCTGTCGCGGTACCATTCTGGAATGACGTTGAAGGCGCAGAATGGAATGATTCTAAGGTCTGGTGTCAGGTAGTGGATGTCGCATCTTTGAAGCCTTTCAAGGTCCTCGTTATATTTGTCCTGGAAGTGCATCATGCCAAGGAACATTGACCTGACGTGCCATGAGCCTACAGAGTCAAAGTTGCGCTTTAGCAAAATGCTCGAGAACATCTTTGCGAGGTCCAAGCCGTGTGGCTGCTTTTCCTTGTTGACGAACTGCTTTAGCTTGCGTACGACTTCAAGCATCGCCCAGTACCTATTCGCGCCTGACTTGATCTCGTCCGCCTTTTCTTCAAAGTATTCAAGGACGCCCTTGATGTCAACGAACGAAGTTAGCGGTATTAGCTTCTTTGTGTCCATCTCTTCAAAGACATATGTTCCTGCACCGCATGCAAAGTGGATTGACAATTCATACTTTGGCTTCTTGCTGAACGCCTCGATGATGTTTGTCATAGGCATGCATGACGGGACCGGGAACCATCCGTCCTGAGATATCTCGCCATTAGTCTGCTCTTCAATTCTTTCAATACAGTCGGGGATCGTGATTCTGTACTTTTCGCGCTCTTTCTTGCCCATCCTGCCCGTCAGAGACACGGGCTGGAAGTTGACTGCGTGGACCACGTCAAGGTTCTTTTGTGCAAAGCGAATGATGCCGCCCAGCTCATGGTCATTGATTGATTTGATGACTGTCGGGACGAACACCACGGTCATTCCGCACTTTCGCGCTGATTCCAGCGTGTATGGGATTTCCCAGTGGTTCTTGGGGTTCGTCCTTGGCGTTACACCGTCGAATGAAAGGTAGAGGTTGCTGACGCCTGCCATTCTTACCTGCCGCATCGTGTCTGGTGACATGGCCAGTTTGATGCCATTGGTGTTAAGCTGGACATGGTCAACGCCTTCTTCCTTCATTATCTTGATGATTTCTGCAATATCGTCACGGAGCATCGGCTCGCCTCCAGTGATCTGGATAGAGTTGCCTGCGATTGGCTTTTCTGCCTTGAGCGTCTTCATCATTGCCCTTACCTGTTCCATGTTTGGTTCATAGAGGTAAGCGCCTTCAAGGCCCTTCTTGACATAGAAGAAGCAGTACCAGCACGTCAAATCGCACCTGTTTGTGATAATCATGTTAGAGAGACCAGAGTGCGAAAGGTGGTTGGTGCAAAGTCCACAATTGTTTGGACATGAACACTTGTCTATCATTACGTTTGGAGCATGAGCGCCCTTGCCGTCCATCCAGTAGGTGCTGAACTTCTTGTACATTTCATAGGAGCCAAAGTAGAGCTCCTCGCACTCGCCGTGCGTTGGGCATGTTTTGGTCATAAAGACCTTGCCTTCCCGCTCAAAGACTTCAGCGTCCAGAATCATGTTACAGTCTGGACAGATGCTTTGAGTAAACCTTATTGTCCGCCTATCCCCTATGGTTTTGCTGGACACGTTCGAAATTTGGATTAGGTCCATACTACTACCTTAATGGACAGATTTTCCATTTTGTATATAAAGCTAACCTACTAATTCCTACGGGTAATTGGTTAAATTCTAGGCACAAATTGACCAAAAAGCTCCGGATTTTAGTTTCTCGGAGATGCCTGGTTCTTTTCATGCTAACTTGCCATATTATATGACGACGTGTTTGTTGCATATGGCATCAGAACATCTACCTGAAGTCAATACTTTGAAGACAGCAGTTGACATCGGATAGCCTGGGCATACAGCATTCTTAAGCAACTTTGAGTACTTTTAGATCCATGAGCGCCTAATCTCATGTATGCCGATAAAAGTGCATAAACATCTTCGGTTATCATGACACATCAAAGGCTTGCTCAAACTACTCCTTTTATCATATGACATCTATCTGTAGCTGATACCTTCTATACAGTGCTTGAGACGCTTTCAGATAGTCGACTATGTTGGAGATACTGAAGTACTATAAGGTAGTACTGTGGCTAAACAAATCAATGCCTGCCAATCCTTAACCGGAACCTTCTTTCCTTTTCACTGGCTAAAACCCCTATTATGGCTTCAATCCTGTCCTGGGGTCAGTCCATGATGTCGTCTACCAGCTGCACGTTGTACAGGTTCTGCTGGAAGTACTTGACCAAAGCTGGGTCTTCCAGCTTTTGGACATTGTCCATGATATACAGAGCTGTTTCCAGCAGCTCAAAGATGGCATCTGTCCTAGCTCTTTTATGGTATCTGCGTTGATAATCCTCTACTCTTTCAACCAATGATCTAGTCAGTCTCAAGGAGATTATCATCTCTCTTCTTTCTCTTCCCGATGGCTTTACAATATCTTGGATAGCGCTAGCTAGCGTACTACGTTGTACTGCAGGAGGATCCGGTGCCGGAGATTCGGGCTGATTGGAGGACATTCAGACGGCCCGTTATACATAAACTGCGGTAGTCGGTCAAACTCGACAAGATAGGTCGGATATGTCGGCCAAGAATCAATTCAGTGCAGGACACGTGTTGGGCAGCTTAATATATTACGCTCCCTCAGTTTGAGAAGAATTGAGCATTAGCGATAGGTCAAGGAAGGCCATGGAAAACCTTGGCCTGACAAGCTACGAAATACGGGTCTACTTATCGCTTCTTGACAGTGGTGCAATGACGGCTGCAGACATTTCCAAGAAATCAGGCGTACCCTACTCCAAGATTTATGAAGTCCTTAACGGTATAGAAGAAAAGGGTTGGCTCGAGTCTGACAGCTCTCGCCCGCAAAAATTCTTCCCGAAGTCTCCGTCGAGCGCGCTCGAAGCCATGAGAATGCGCCAGGAGAATAACTTTCGTGACAGCCAAAGCATTGTTGTTAATGAATTGATGCCAATGTATACCAAAAGCGGAATAAAAGAACGGCCAGAGATATGGGTTGCAAGGGGAGTCTTTAACATAGCTGCCAAGGTGAACGAAATAGTCCAGAATGCACGACAGGAATTGCTGGTTGCTTTGCCGTTTGTTGCGGCAGATGTAGCTAAGCCTATTCAACCAGTTCTGAGGACTCTACACGACAAGGGCGTCAAAATAAACATTCTTGCTTCTGCTAAGATAAACCCAGATATGATTAAGGCCCTTTCCAGAGTTGCAGAGGTAAGGCTCAAAGACGGCCTTTTTGGGGGAGGCGTCATAGGTGACGGCAAGCAAGTCGTGCTATTGCTCGGGGAAGGCACTGGAGGAAACGGTAGCTTTGAGCCAATAGCCATCTGGGCTGATCATTCGGGCCTTGCAGGCTTTGCCAAGGGTTACTTCCAATATCTGTGGGAAGATTCGACTCAAAAGAAAAAAAAGTAAAAACGGCGTTATACGTGTAGAGATAAGGTTAATAGAGTTTGATAAGACGGTTCGGTAAGGTTAAATAACTGAGCATGAATAACAAGGCATGCAAGCCACAATGACCATAGAGAAGGAATGGCAATCCCTTTTGAGAACAAAGTCAACGGAGAAATTTTACAAGCTCTGTCTTGACAAATTCTGCGCTTTCTCTGGAAAGACCCCCGCGCAGATTGCAAAACTAAAGGACGCACAGGCGAAAAAACTTGTTATTCAATACGTTTTACACTTGAAGGAAATAGCCGTAAACACCGCGGGTAAGCCAGTCGAGGGTAAGATTTCTGTCAATTCTATTGGTTACTACATTGCGGGGCTGAAGAGCTTCCTGGATCATTGTGAGAAAACCCTGCCATGGAAAAAGATAAAGTCCTATTATCCGGAAGAGGTCGCGCATTCATTCAGAGCCTACAAACTGGAAGAGTTGCGGCGATTACTGGCCCTAGCAGACAGACGGGAGCGCGTGATATTACTTTTAATGATTAGCTCGGGCTTGCGCGTGGGTGCTATCCCGGACTTGAAATTCAAACATCTCGAGCCACTAGAGAACGGTCTTGCTAAGCTGCATGTCTACGCTGAAAGTAAAAAGAACTGTTACTGGACGCTGATAACGCCGGAATGTGTGC